>CAZALA010000099.1:0-13852 GCA_964485725.1 uncultured Propionivibrio sp.
GCTGCGCGGCCGCATGCGCCCCGCCGTGGGCTACCAGCCGACGCTGGGCGACGAAATGGGCCGCGTGCAGGAGCGCATCACCTCGACCAAGGTCGGCTCGATCACCTCGATCCAGGCCGTGTACGTGCCCGCCGACGACCTCACCGACCCCTCGCCGGCGACGACCTTCCTGCACCTCGATTCGACGATCGTGCTCTCGCGCGACATCGCCTCGCTCGGCATTTACCCGGCGGTCGACCCGCTCGACTCGACTTCGCGCCAGCTCGACCCGCAGGTCGTCGGCGAAGAGCACTACGAGTGCGCGCGGGCGGTGCAGATGACGCTGCAAAAATACAAGGAACTGCGCGACATCATCGCCATTCTCGGCATGGACGAACTCTCGCCCGAGGACAAGCTCGCCGTTTATCGCGCGCGCAAGATCCAGCGCTTCCTCTCGCAGCCCTTCCACGTCGCCGAAGTGTTTACCGGAACGCCGGGGAAATACGTTCCGCTCAAGGACACGATCCGCGGCTTCCGCATGATCTGCGACGGCGAATGCGACAACATCCCTGAACAGGCTTTCTACATGGTCGGCAACATCGAGGAAGCTCTCGAAAAAGCCAAGACGCTTTAATTTCTGGAAAAACCATGCCGCTCAGAGTCCATGTCGACGTCGTCAGCGCCGAAGAGCTGATCTTCTCGGGCGAGACCGATTTTGCCGTCTTTCCCGGCGAAGCCGGCGAGCTTGGCATCTATCCGCGCCATACGCCGCTGCTCACGCGCATCAAGCCGGGAACCGTGCGCCTGAAGATCCCCGACCGCGACGAGTACGAGCTCGTCTACGTCTCGGGGGGCATTCTCGAAGTGCAGCCCGAGCTGATCACGCTGCTCGCCGACACGGCGGTGCGCGCGCACGACCTCGACGAAGCGAAAGCGATCGAAGCGCGAAAAGTCGCCGAAGAGGCGCTCAAGAAGCGCGCCGCCGACGTCAGCTACGCCGCCGCCGAAGCCGAACTCGCGCAGGCGATCGCGCAGCTGCAGACGATCAGAAAAGCGCGCAAGGGCCGCTGAGCGCGCCAGCCCGGCAGGCGCGCTCGCTGCCGCCGGCGCCGGTCGCGTTTAATCTTCGCCAAGCGGTGACACGGCGCGCCATCTGTGGCAGGCTCTCGCCTCGTCAAAAAAACCCCGGAGCAATGCAGCAATGGCGTCAACAGAGCCTCTCTACGGCCTCTTATTAAGGTATACCCGATCGCTCGCGGTCGCGCTCGGCTACCGCGATCTTCCGACGCGGCTGCATTCCGAGCGCGTCCGCGATCTCGCGCTCGCCGTCGGCGTCAGGCTCGGCCTCTCCGAAGACGAACTCGCCATCCTGAGAATCAGCGCATCCTTTCACGACGTCGGCAAGATCGGCATGCCCGACCACATCCTGCTCAAGACTTCGCGCTACGACGACGATGAATCGGCGGTCATGCGGCAGCACGCCGAGGTCGGCGAGAAGATCATGCTGGCGACCGAGCTCGAGGGCTCGCGCGAGGCGGCGCGGGCGGTGCGCCACCACCACGAGTACTTCAACGGCAAGGGCTATCCCGACGGGCTCGCCGGTGACGAAATTCCGATCTGCTCGCGCGTCATCTCGATTGCCGACAGCTACGACGCGATGGCGGTCGCACGCTCCTACCAGGGCGCCCGCCCGCACGACGAGATCATGGCCATCCTGCACGCCGAGAGCGGCGAGAAGCACGACCCGGAACTGATGCGGATTTTCTGCGAGGTGATTCTCGAGCGCGACGCGGGGTAGCGCTTAAGCCTGAAAGGCGCGACCGCTAAGGGTAATCAGCTGATCTGCTGGTCGCCGGTCGCCGGTGGCCGAGGCAGGGCTTCGAGGCGGCCAATGCGCTGCTCGAGCTTGGCCGTTGCCGCGGCGGCGGCGCCGACTTCGGCGCAAAAAGCCGATACCCGGCGCGCGCTCGCGATCGCCGGCTGCTCTTCGGTGAGGTATTCGGCAATATTGAGCGCGAGGTTTCGCGCCTGCTCGCGCTGCCAGGCAAGCAAGTCTTTGCCGCCGGCAACGAGGCGGCGCGCCGCGATGTCGCCGACGAAAAACGCAAGATCGTTCTCGGCGTCCCAGCTCAGGTTGCGGAAAACGAAAGCCAGCGCTTCGGCAAAATCGGCGGCGCCGGAAATCTTCGCCGCCGCGAGCAGCGACGAGGATCCCGTCAGCGCACGCAGCGGCGCGTCGGCGGCAAGCGTGATCGTCACCTCCGGCGGCACGGCCTCGGCAGCCTCGCTCTGATCCTGCCGCTCGACGACAAAAAGTCCGTCGGCGCCGACGACGAGCGGCAGCGCGAGAAGCCCGAGCTCGACGCGCGCGCGCTGTCCGGCGAAAGGCCGCAGGCGCTCGCGCGCCCAGTCTTCGTCAGCGATCAGGTGATTGATCAGCCTGATCGCTGTCGGCAGCGCCGCGCTCGCGATGCGCTTCACCGCCCTGGCGCTTTCAGCTCACCTGCTGGATGCCGACGATCGTCCAGCCCTGGCTGCCATCGACCGGTTTGGCAAGATGCCAGATTTCGCTGAACGGCGCCGCGGCGGCGCCGAGCTGCTCGCGGATCATGCCGTTGAAATGAACGCTGGCGACGTGGCGGTTGGCCTCGGTCGTGACTTCGAGAAGCTCGGCATTGAGGGTCACGATGTCGGTCTGCTGCGGCGCGCTGCCGCGCTCTTCCATCTGCATCCTGATCTCGGCGAAGAGCTCGGGGCTTGTGAACTCGCGCATGTCGTCGAGGTTCTTCGCGTCGTTGGCCGCCTGCAGGCGCACAAAGTTGAGCTTGGCGACGCGCAGGAAAGCCTCGCTGTCGAAGCCGGCGGGAACGCTCACCGGCGCGGGCGACGGGCCTGAACTCGCAGCAGCGGGCTGCAGCGGTTGCGCGCTCGTATACTGCATCGGCTCAGCCGGATAGGTCGCCGGCCGCTGAGCGGGCTGGCCGCGCCTGAAGAGCAGCCGGAACACGAAGACCGCCGCCATCGCCAGGAGCGCGATCATCAGGATGTTGTCCATGCCCTCGCCTATGCCGAAGTGCGAGAGCAGCGCGGCGATGCCAAGGCCGGCGGCGAGACCGGCGATCGGCCCCATCCAGTTGCGCTTGGGCGTCGCCGGCGCCGGCGTCGCGGTCGGCGCGGTTGGCGCGGGTGCGGCTTGCGTCGGTGCCGCTGGCCGCGGCGCGACCGATTGGCGTTGCATGCCGACCGACTTGCCGCCGCCAAGGCGGGCGGCTTCGGCGTCGCTGATGCCGAGGCCGAGAGCGACCATGCAGGCGAAAATGGCGATCAATGCTTTATTCATTTGTGTCTCCTTCAGAATTTGAAACCACGATGCAAAGCAACAACCCCCATCGTCAGGTTGAAGTAATCGACCCTCTCGAGACCGGCCTCCTCGAGCAGGCGCTTCAAGCTTTCCTGGTCGGGGTGGACGCGGATTGATTCGGCGAGATAACGATAGCTGTCGCCGTCATGGGTAATGAGTTCGCCGAGGCGCGGAATGAGCTTGAACGAATAGAAGTCGTAGGCCTTCGCGAGCGGCTTCCAGACGCGTGAAAACTCGAGCACCAGGAGGCGGCCGCCCGGTCGCAGGACGCGGCGCATTTCGGCGAGCGCACACTCCTTGTGCGTCATGTTGCGCAGGCCGAAGGCGACGGAGACGCAATCGAAGTAGTCGTCGGGGAAGGGCAGGCGCTCGGCGTCGCACTGCGCCACCGGCAGCAGAAAGCCCTTGTCGCAAAGCCGGTCGCGGCCGTTCGTCAGCATCGCGTTGTTGATGTCGGTGAGCCAGACCTGCCCGCTCTTGCCGACGCGGCGCGCGAAGGCGAGCGCCAGGTCGCCGGTGCCGCCGGCGACGTCGAGCACGCGCGAGCCTTCGCGCACGCCGCTCTGCGCGATCGTGAAGGACTTCCAGAGGCGGTGCAGGCCGCCCGACATGAGGTCGTTCATGACGTCGTAGCGCTGCGCGACCGAGTCGAAAACGGCCGCGACGCGCCTGGCTTTTTCAGCCTCGGCGACCTGCTCGAAACCGAAATGCGTAGGGTTGGTGTGGCTCGAAGGTTCCATGGTGGGCACTAAATGGAGCTCATCGCTGAAAAATCAAGCCCGTGCGCAGCTTTAGCGCTGCGGGCCGCGCTGCGGGCCACACTTGGGCGCCGCTGGCGGCGGCGCTGGCGCACACAGCGCCGGGTCGCGGCTCTCGCCGGCGGCGGCGAGTTTGTCAAGATAGGCCTGCCAGAGCTCGTCGCGATGCTCGCACAGCGCGTACAAGAGGTCCCAGGAATAAAGTCCGCTGTCGTGACCGTCGGAGAAAACCGGCTTGATCGCGTAGTTGCCGACCGGCTCGATGCTGACGATATCGACGTCCTGCTTGCCGACCTGCAGGGTTTCCTGGCCGACGCCGTGGCCGCGCGCGACCGCCGAAGGCGTGAACACGCGCAGGAACTCGTACGAGATCTCGTAGCGCTCGCCGTTGTCGAAAGCGAGCGCCAGAATCCGCGACTTCCTGCGCAATTCAATTTCAGTCGGGATGGGCGTTTCCGGTTTGAGTCCGGCCATAATCAACCTTGCCTTTCGGTGGAACGCTATCATAGCGCAAAGCGTATCAGCGACAAGCGCGGCGGCGCGCTCGCCGGCTGTCATCAATCTGCAATCATTCGTTCATAGACTGCAAGACCGCCAAGCCTGAAGAAGCGACCCACATGTCCGCAAGCATCCTCGTCGTCGAAGACGAGCCGTCGATCCAGGAACTCATCGCGGTGAGCCTGCGCCAGGCTGGCCATCGCGTGCTGCTCGCCGAGACCGCCGAGGAAGCGGCGCGCCTCGTTGGCGGCACCCTGCCCGACGTCGTCCTGCTCGACTGGATGCTGCCCGGAACCAGTGGCATTCAGTATGCCCGGCGCCTGCGCCAGGATGCGCGCACGCGCGAGCTGCCGATCATCATGCTCACCGCGAGGAGCGAGGAAGCCGACAAGGTCGCCGGGCTCGAAGCGGGCGCCGACGACTACCTGACCAAACCCTTTTCGCCGCGCGAGCTCCTGGCGCGGATCAAGGCCGTTCTGCGCCGGCGCGCGCCGCAAATGACCGAAGACCCGGTCGCCGCGCACGGTCTTGCGCTCGACCCGGCGACTCACCGCGTCAGCGGCAACGGCAAGGCCATCGAGCTCGGACCGACCGAATTTCGTCTGCTGCATTTCTTCATGACGCACGCCGAGCGCGTGCATAGCCGCGCGCAACTCCTCGACCAGGTCTGGGGCGACCACGTCTTCGTCGAGGAGCGCACGGTCGATGTGCACATTCGCCGCCTGCGCAGCGCGCTCGAGGCGAGCGGCCACGATGGCCTGATCCAGACGATACGCGGCGCGGGCTACCGCTTCTCGAGCTTCGGCGACTGATGCGCCGCGTCGGCCGGGGGCTCTCTTGAGCGAATCGAGCGGACTGTGGGCGCGCTTTCTCTGGCTGCTTGCGGCGATCGCGCTCTTCGTCTTCGCGCCGCTTGCGCTCGCGCTCGGTCTTGCCTGGGGGCTCGCGGCAGTGGTCCTCTGCCTGATCGCGCTCATCTGCTGGCACCTCGCGCACCTGCAGCAGCTCATCGACTGGGTCAGGGCTGCGCTCAACCATCCGCTGCCGCGCGGGCGCGGCGTCTGGGAAATCGTCTTTGCCGGACTGCACCGGCGCACCCGCATCCGCCGCAGCGAGCAGGACGCGATCAGCGCGACGCTCTCGCGTTTTCGTCGCGCCGTGCAGGCCCTGCCCGACGCCATCATCGCCTTTGACCGGCATCGCCACATCGAATGGATGAACGATCGCGCCGAGGCCTACTTCGCGATCTCGGGGCAAATCGACCGCGGCGCGCCGCTCACCAACCTCATTCGCCATCCCGACTTTGTCGCCTATCTCGACGGCGCCCGCTTCGACGAGCCGCTCGTTTACCGCGGCGGCCGCGTCGAAGGCCTGACGCTCTTGATCCAGGTCGTCGCCTACGGCGACGAGCAAAGCCTGCTGATCGCGCGCGACGTCAGCCAGATCGAACGCACCGAGCGCATGCGCAGCGATTTCATCGCCAACGTCTCGCACGAACTGAAGAGCCCGCTCACCGTCGTCGCCGGTTTCTCCGAAATCCTCGCCGACAATTACGCCTCGCTGGCGCCGGCCGAGGTCGAACGCTGTCTGACGCTGATCTGCGAGCAGAACGCGCGCATGCAACGCCTGATCGACGACCTCCTCACGCTTTCGGCGCTCGAATCGGCAAGCGTGGCGAGCGGCGAAGAGCGCGTCGACGTCGAAGCCCTGCTCAATTCGGTCGTCGACGAAGCGCGCGCGCTCTCCGCCGGCCGGCACGAGATCACGCTCTCGATGACCGGACCGGCGCGCCTGCGCGGATCGGCGAGCGAACTGCGCAGCGCTTTTGCCAATCTTGCCAGCAACGCGGTCCGCTACACGCCGCAAGGCGGCAGCATAGACCTCGTCTGGCGCCGCTCTGAGGCGAGAGCCGACGGCGCGGTCGAACTCGTCGTCGCCGATAGCGGCATCGGCATCGCCGCGCAACACCTGCCGCGCCTCACTGAACGCTTTTACCGCGTCGATCGCAGCCGCGCCCGCGAAACCGGCGGTACCGGCCTTGGTCTTGCCATCGTCAAGCACGTGCTGACGCGGCATCAGGGCAGCCTCGAGATCGAGAGCGAACCGGGCAAAGGCAGCCGCTTCATCGCGCGCCTGCCCGCCGCCGCCGTTGACGCCGGGCAGTAGCCGCCGCGCCGCCGCCCGCTGCCAAATACTTGGCGGCGCGAAAAACCGCACTGGTACAATCGCTGTCGTGTGTTGGCGCGCAGAAAGATCGGTTCTCAAAGCCTGGCAGCGCGCGCTTTTAAACTGATGAAAATTCCGAACCGCGGGGCTCCTTGCTCGGCTGCCCGCCGACTGCGTGCGCAGACGAGCGCCGCTGCCCCACGGTCGAGAAACGCTTGCAAAGGGCGGGGGATTGAAAAAGGGAGCAATCGGCTGGGTCATCGTGCTGGCAGGCCTGACAGCCGCCGGCGGCGCTCGCGCCGACCTTGTCCGGCTCGACCAAGGCGATTACCTGCGCGCGCTCGCGCTCAACGACGAAGGGCAGGGCGCGCGGGCGCTGCCGCTGCTCGACGGTTTGCGGGCGCGTTACCCGCAGGTCCTGCGCTACCGCTTCGACTACGCCGCGGTGGCGGCAAGCAGCGGCGAGCCTGCGGCGGCGCTCGGCGCTGTTGACGAGGCGCTCGAGCAAGAAGCGCCGCGCTATGTCATCGACGCGCTCTACGCCGCGGCGCTGGCACTGCCCGACGAGCGTCGCGCCGAGCGCCTGCAGGCCCTGCTCGGCGAGCGCTTCGCCGACGATGCGGCAAGCGGCAGCAGGCTCGTGCAGCTTTACCTCTCCCTCGGCCATGGCGAAAAGGCGCTCGCGCTCTGCGACCAATTGCTCTTGCGTCATCCGCAGCGCGAAGACCTCTACGACCTGCGCGCTTACGTGCTCCGGCAGACGGGGCGCAGCGGCGAGGCGCTCTTGGCCTATCTTGAGCTGGCGCGGCGCTTTCCCGACAATCGCGAAGCGCCCAAGGCGATCGGCATGATCCTCGCCGACCTCGGCTCGCCGCGCCTCTCGAGCGAGGGGATGGCGCGCGCGCGCGTGCCCCTTGCCATTGACGAGTCGCTGCGCCTGGCGAGCGATCGCGCCGTCCAGCATCTGCGCTGGGCGGAAGGCCACGAGGGCGCCGGCGAGCGCTTTCGCGAGACTGATCTGGCCATAGCGATCCTCGTCGCGGCGCGCGAATCGGCGCTTGCCGAAAAGGCGGCGAGCGCGAGCGTCGAGCGCATCCGCGGCGAACTCGTCGTCGCCTATCAGGCGCGCCAGCGCTGGGCCGACGCCGTCGGCGAATACGAAATCCTCGTCGCCGGCGGCCGGCCGATCCCCGCCGAAGTCAGGGTCGCCGCCGCTTCGTGTTACGGCTCGCTCGCGCGCTACGAAGAAGCCGAGGCGCTGCTCGCTCCGCTCGTCGCCGCAGACCCCGACTCGGTCGAGCGCAAGAGCGCGTGGGTCGTCGCGCTCGCCGACCTCGAGCGCTACGACGAGGCGCAGCAAGTCAACGACGAACTGATCGCGCGCCTGGCGCGAACCGACCTTGGCAATCCGGCGAAGGCCTCGGCCTACACTTCGGCGCGCGTCGCGCAGGCGATGCTTTTCGCTTACCGCGATCAGCTGGCTGAAGCCGAGGCCTTGCTCGCCGCGCTGCTCAAAGACGCGCCCGGATCGCTCGAGGCGACCGAGGCCTCGGGCATCGTCGCGACATGGCGCGGCCATCCGCGCGCGGCCGAAGCGCGCTTTCGCATCGTCTTGGGAGACGAGCCCGATCGCCTCGAGTCGAAACTCGGGCTCGGCAACGCGCGCCTCGACCGCGGCGAAGCGAGCGCACTGCGCGCCGCGGTGGATGAGCTTGGCGCCGACTACCCGCCGGTGCACAGCGTCAGGGAAGCGCGCCGCCGCCTCGAGCTTCGCGACAGCTACTACGTCGTCGCCAACCTCGCGCTCGGCGCCGACCAGGACTCGATCGCCGGCAACCATACGCGCGAATTCGACCTCAAGGCCTACGGCAAGCCCTTCGGCGACGACAGGTGGCGCGCTTTTGCGCGCTATCGCGACCTCTGGAGCGGCCCGGAAGTGAAAACTTCTCAGAGCGCGGTCGGCGGCGGCTTGCGCTACCAGGTGCTCGACTGGACGAGCGAAGTCGAGGCCGGCAACAAGGGCTACGCGCGCTTCGATACGGCTTACGCGTTTTCCGACGAGTGGTCTGCGGACGCGAGCTTCGAGCGCCACGTGCTGTTCCGGCAGGCGCGCGCGGTCGACGAAGGCGTTAAGGCCAACACCGCCGCCGCTGGCCTGCGCTGGCGCCGCGACGAGGGCCTCGAGCTGCGCAGCGGCTACCGCTACACCGATTTTTCCGACAACCGGCGCTCGGAAGCCTACGTCGCCGTCGGCAAAAGGCTTTATACCGATTTCGATCGCCGCCTCAGCGCCGGCGCGCGGCTTTCCGAACAGCGCAACAGCAATCCGGCCGTCGCCTACTTTTCGCCCGACCGCCAGACCGAGCTCTCGGCGACGCTCGCTTTCGAGTTCCGCCAGTGGCAGGACCTCGCCAGCAAGAAGGCTTGGCTCTGGCACCGCGTCTGGGCGACGGCGGGCGAGGTCCGGCAGGCCGGCTTCGCGACGCACTCGATGACGAGCGTCGGCTACGGGCAGGCGATCGCGCTCTCCGACAGCCTGCAGTTCAATTGGTCGATCGCGCGCACGCGCTATCCCTTCGACGGCGTGAGTTCGGCCTACTACTCCGGCAACCTGGGGTTCGAGGGTTATTTCTGATGCTGCGCAACGCCCTCTCAGTCGTTCTCCTCCTTCTTTTCTTCGTCGGCCACTGCTTCGCCGCGCCCGGCTACCAGGTCGTCTCCTATCACGACGTGGTGGCGCCGGGGGCGAGCGCGGTCGAGCCCGACGCCATCAGCGTGCGCCGGCTCGCCGACCATTTCGACTATCTCAAGGCCAAGGGCTACCGCGTCATCTCGGTTCAGGAGCTCATCGACGCGCGCAAGGGCTTGCGCGAGCTGCCCGAAAAAGCCGTGCTGCTGACTTTCGACGACGCCTACGCGAGCTTCTACGAGCAGGTCTATCCGCTGCTCAGGGCGCACCGTTACCCGGCGACGCTCGCGGTTGTCGGCAGCTGGGTCGAAGCGACGGGGCCGGTGCGCTACGGCGGCCGCGAAGTCGATCGGCAGCGCTTCATGACGCTCGCGCAGCTCAAGGAAGTGGCCGCGAGCGGCCTCGTTGAAATCGCCTCGCACTCCTACGACCTGCACCACGGCATCGTCGGCAACGCGCAAGGCAATGAAATGCCGGCGGCGACGACGCTCGCCTATGATTCGTCGAAAGCGCTCTACGAGAGCGCCGAGGCGCGTGCCGCGAGAGTTGCCGCCGACCTCGCGCGCAACAGCGATTTCATCGAGAAACTGACGGGCCGGCGCCCGCGCGTCATGGTCTGGCCTTTCGGCCGTTACAACGGCGAAGTGACGCGCATCGCCGAAGCGCTCGGCATGGCGGTGACGATGAACCTCGAGGACGGCGACAACGTCCTCGCCGACGGACTCGCCGCGGTCCGCCGCTACTATCTGAAGAACGACCCGAGCGCCGCCGAGCTCGCGCTCACCCTCAAACCGCACAGCGGCGTCGCGATGCGCGTCATGCACGTCGACCTCGACTACCTCTACGACGCCGACCCGGCGCAGCAGGAACGCAACTTGGGCGCGCTGCTCGACCGCGTCAAGACGGCCGGTGCCAGCGCCGTGTTCCTGCAGGCCTACGCCGACGACGATGCCGCGGGCGTGGCGCGCAGCCTGTATTTCCCGAACCGGCACCTGCCGGTGAAGGCCGACCTCTTCGGCCGCGTGAGCTGGCAGATCGCGACGCGAACCGGCGCCCGCGTCTTCGCCTGGCTGCCGCTCACCGCTTTCGTGCCGCCGGTCGATGGCGCGTCAAAAGATCTCGACGCGCACCGCGTGCTTGCGGCCGACGGCAGCGCCGGCGTCGGTTACGCGCGCTTGAGCCCGTTCTCGGCCAAGGCGCGCGAATTCGTCGCGCAAATCTACGAAGACCTCGGCCGCCACGCCTATTTCGACGGCTTGCTCATCCACGACGACGCCACCCTCTCGGACCAGGAAGACGCCAGCCCCTTCGCGCTCGACCATTACGCTTCGCGCCTCGGCTTGCCGCGCGACATCGCGGCGATCCGTGCCGACCCCGACCTCATGCAGCGCTGGACCGAGGCGAAGACCGAGCACCTGTCGTGGTTCGCCGGCGAATTGCGCCGGCGCGTCGAGGACTTCAGAAAGCCGCTGCTGCTCGCGCGCAATTACTACGTCGAACCCATCCTCGACCCGGCCGCCGAAAGCCGTTTTGCCCAGTCGCTGCCCGACGCGCTGCGCCGCTTCGACTGGATCGCGCTGATGGCGATGCCCTACATGGAGAAAGCGAGCGATGCCGACGCCTGGATCGGGCGCGTCGTGCAGGCGGTGAAGAGCGTCAAGGGCGCCGAGAAGAAAGTCATTTTCGAACTGCAGGCCAAGCGCTGGGCGCCCGACGAGCCGATTCCCTCGGCCGAGATCGCAGGCTGGATGCGGACCTTGCGTATCGAGGGCATCCGGCATTTCGGCTATTACCCCGACGACCCGATCGGCAATCATCCCGACCTCGGCCTGATCCGGCAGGAAATGTCGGGGCAGAGGTACGCGCAGTGACGCTGCCAACGGCACTGTGGACGCAGTTCGCCGTCGATGCGCCGGCCTTCGTCTTCAACTTCTGTTTTCTCTACCCGCTCTTCATGTCCTGGGTCTGGAATACCGGCAGCATCTACTACTGGTATCGCTACGAAAGGCTCGGCTCCGATCCCGAGCGCCTGCCCGATCTCGCGCATTTCCCGCGCCTTGCGCTCGTCGTTCCCTGTTTCAACGAGGCGGCGCACGCCGAGGAAACGGTCTTGAACCTGCTCGCGCACGACTATCCCAACTTCGAGGTGATCGCCGTCAATGACGGCAGCGTCGATGCCACCGCGGCGATTCTCGACCGCCTGTGCGCGGCGCATCCGCGCCTGCGCGTCGTGCACCACGCGAAGAACCAGGGCAAGGCGGTGGCGCTGACTACCGCGGCGCTCATCACCGACGCCGAATACATTCTCGGCATCGACGGCGATGCGCTGCTCGACCAGCGCGCGGCGCGCTGGATGCTCCGCCACCTGATCGCCAGCCCGCGCGTCGGCGCCGTCACCGGCAACCCGCGCCTGCGCACGCGCTCGACCCTGCTCGGGCGCATCCAGGTCGGCGAATTCTCTTCGATCGTCGGCATCATCAAGCGCGCCCAGCGCACCTATGGACGCTTGTTCACCGTTTCGGGCGTCTGCGTGATGTTCCGCAAGGCGGCGCTCACTGACGTCGGCTTCTGGTCGCGCGAAACGCTCACCGAAGACATCGACATCAGCTGGAAGCTGCAGCTCGCGCACTGGGACGTGCGCTTCGAGCCGGCTGCAACCTGCTGGATCCTCATGCCCGAAACCTTCAGGGGCCTGTGGAACCAGCGCCTGCGCTGGGCCACCGGCGGCTCGCAGGCGGTGCTCAAATACTGCGGCATCTGGAAGCGCTGGCGCCAGCGGCGCATGTGGCCGGTCTATCTCGAATACGCGCTAAGCCTGACCTGGTCCTACCTGATGCTGGCGACGATCGTGCTCTTTTTCGTCGAGCTCGTCGTGCCGCTGCCGCCGGCGCTGACCGTGCGCACCCTGCTGCCCGACTGGACCGGCCTCTTGATCGCGACGACCTCGATGTTCCAGACCGCGGTGGCGATGCTGCTCGACTCGCGCTACGACGAGCGGCTCTGGCGCAATTACTTCTACATGATCTGGTATCCGTTTGCCTACTGGCTGATCAATATGGCGACCGCGGCGGTCGCTTTCCCGCGCGCGCTGCTGCGCAAGAAGGCGCAGGCCGGCCTCTGGGTGAGCCCCGACCGCGGCCTGCGGTAATCGCCGATGGAGCCCTCGTCAATGTCGCCGCGCAAAGACAACCGCCCCATGCGCAACATCCACGTGCGCTGCGCCGACGGCCACCCGCTGATCTTCGAGCGGCCGGCGCGCCAGGCGCGGGCGGCGCGCGGCGCGATGGTGCTCGTCACCGGCGTCGGCTGGACGATCTGGGCCTACCTGTGGCGTCCGCTGCTGACGCTGGCCGTCTGGGGCCTCGGCACCGAAGTCGCCACGCACCAGTGGATCGAGCTCGACGGCCTCGCCGGCCTTGCCGACTTCGCCGTCAACGTGATGCCTTACGGATGGGCCTTGTGTCTTTCGCTGCTCGCCTGGGCCGCCGCCAACTACGCGCGTTTTCGGGGCAGCGAGCGGCGTCGCATGCGGCCGCTCGCCAGCGTCGAGGACGACGCGAAGTGGGCGCGCGTGCCGGTGGATGCGCTCGCCGAAGCGCGTCTGCGCAAGAATCTTCTCTGCCACCACGACGACGAAGGCCACTTGATCGGGGTCGTCTGCGCGATCGGCGAAGCCTTCATGCCCGCGGTCGCGCGCGAGAGCCTCGATGCCGCCACGAAGCCTGCGCCGGCGCCCGCCGCGCTGCAGGCCGACGAAGCCTGAGGCCTTACATTGCCTGCGCGGATAAAATGACTATTCGGTTAAAGTCCGAGCAAAGCTAAAGCTCGCCTCCCACATAAGCGTTGGCAAACTCTGTAGGAGCGCAGCTCGGCTGCGCCATGCAGCGGTGGAACCACAAGCGCTGCATCGCCCGATGAATCGGGCTCCTACAAAGTCTCTTCTAAGCGTTGGCAAGTTCTGTAGGAGCGCAGCTCTGCTGCGCCATGCGGCGGCGGAGCCACAAGCGCCGCATCGCCCGATAAATCGGTCTCCTACAGAGTCTTTCGGCAAGCTCTGTAGGAGCGCAGCTCTGCTGCGCGATGCAGCGGTGGAGCCACAAGCGCCGTATCGCCCGATGCATCGGGCTCCTGCAAAGTCTCTCTGCGACGCCACAGCTACCGTTTTTCGCTTCGACCCATCAAACCCGACAGGCTGCTAGAATCAGCGCTTTCCGTCTGCCCGAGCCGCGATGCCGCAGGATTATCTTGAAAGAATCTTGAAGGCCTGCGTCTACGACGTCGCCGTCGAGACGCCGCTCGACTTTGCGCCCAACCTCTCGGCGCGCACCGGCAACCGCATCCTCCTGAAGCGCGAGGACATGCAGCCGGTGTTCTCGTTCAAGCTGCGCGGCGCTTACAACA
>CAZALA010000100.1:0-13439 GCA_964485725.1 uncultured Propionivibrio sp.
TGCCGGCCTCGAGCGCGGCGCGCAGCGCCGCGGTCGTCTGCGCCGCGGCGGCGCGCGGCTGGCTCGCCTGCGCGAGGTCGCCGAACATGTTGCGCACGCCCTGCGTCGCCGCCATGATGGTGTCCATGAGTTCGGGCGAGAGCGACATCTCGCCGTTCCTCAACTTGTCGAACAGGCTCTCGGTGAGATGGCAGAGCGTCACGAGTTCGGTCGCATTGAGGAAACCCGCGCCGCCCTTGATCGTGTGAAATCCGCGGAAGATGTCGTTGAGCAGGCGCCGGTCGTCGGGAGCGCGTTCGAGGTCGACGAGCTTGTTATCGACGTCCGACAAGAGATCGCTCGCCTCCTGCAGAAAGTCCTGCAAGAGGTCTTCCATTCCGGAAAAATCGCTCATTTCGTTCTTCTCCTAGAAGCCCAGGCTGTCGAGCAGGTCGTCGACCTGCTGCTGGCTGGCGACGACGTCGGTGCGCCCGGCGGCGTTGATGACGGGGCCATTGAGCAGCGACTGCACCGACTCGGTGCGCTTGTCGCCCGGCATCGTCTCGATGAGCAGCGTCATCAGCTGCGATTCCATGTCCTGCGCGACCGCGACGACCTTCTTGATCACCTGCCCGGTGAGGTCCTGGAAGTCCTGCGCCATCATGATCTCGAGCAGCTGCTCCTTGGTCGCCGTCGTGCGCTGCGGCACCGCCTTGCTGAGGAAGGCGCGCGTCTCCGCGGCGAGGAGCTTGAAGTCATCGACGCCCATGCGGTTGGCGAAGAGGGCTTCCCATTTGGCGCTGAGCAGACCGGCGCCGGCTTCGAGCTCGTCCTGCAGCGGATTGGCGATGTCGGTGGCATTGAGCACCTTGCACGCCGCCTGTTCGGTGAGGTTGGCGATATACGCGAGCCGGTCTCGCGTGTCGGGAATCGCCGCGACGGTCTTTTCAATGAGCTTGTCATAGCCCAGGCTGCCGAGCGTATCGTGCAGCTGGCGCACCATCTGCCCGACCTGCTGGAAGACCTTGCCCTGTGCCGGCCAGGGCTCGCTGCCTTCGCTGCCTTCGCTGCCCTCGCCGCCCTCGCCGCCAGCCACGGCCGCGGCGGGTTTCTGGCTGACGATGGCGTCGAAGAGCGCCTGCAGATCGTCGCTGTCGACGGTCGTGCCGTCGCTCTCGCGCACCTGCTGCATCAGCGAAGGCCGGGGCGCTGCGGGCGCGGCGGCGCTCGCAGCGCTTGCCGTCACGGGCTGTGAATTGAATGCCGGGGCGCCGCTGGCAATGCTGTCGAAGAGGGCTTCGAGCTCGCTCGAATCACCGGGGTTATTCGCGTCGCTCATCTCAAGCACCCATCTTGTCAAAGATTTTCTGCAGCTTTTCGGCGAGCGTTGCCGCCGTGAAAGGCTTGACGATGTAGCCGCTTGCGCCCGCCTGCGCGGCGGCGATGATGTTCTCCTTCTTCGCTTCGGCGGTGATCATCATCACCGGCAGATGCGCGAGCGTCGGCGTCGAACGGATCGCCTGCAGGAGCTGCAAGCCATCGAGGTTGGGCATGTTCCAGTCGGTGACGACGAATTCGAAACCGCCGGCCTGCAGCTTCTGCAACGCGATCGCGCCGTCTTCGGCCTCGTCAACGTTGGTGAAGCCGAGTTCCTTGAGGAGGTTGCGGACGATGCGGCGCATCGTCGAAAAATCGTCGACGACGAGGATTCTTAACTTTGGGTCAGCCATTCTTTACTCCTGTTTTGCTTCTTATCGCTCAAGCATCGGGCGCAGCGTGTCGGCGAGCACTTCAGCATCGAATTTCGCGATGTAGGCGTCGACGCCGACCGCCTGTCCCATCGCCCGGTTGGCTTCCGACGAGAGCGACGAATGCATGACCACCGGGATGCCGGCAAAGCGCGCATCGCCCTTGATGTGCTTGGTGAGCACGTAGCCGTCCATTTCGGGCATTTCGGCGTCGACGAGAATCAGGCGAATGTCGTCGCGCAGCGTCGCCGAGGTCTGCGCCGCGTGCCCGGCGAGTCCCTGCAGGCGCGTCCAGGCCTCGAGTCCGTTCGTCGCGTGCTTGTGCTTGACGCCGAGCTTGTCAAAAACTTCGGCGATCTTGCGCCGGGCAACGACCGAGTCGTCGACGAAGAAGACGCCGGTGTCCTCGCTCACCTGCGCCGCCGGGATGTCGACGATGACCGCTTCGCCAAAGGCGTTGGCGAGCACCTGTTCGACGTCGAGCAGCGAGACGAGCGTACCGTTCTCAAGTTCGGTGATGGCGGTGATCAGGCCCTGGTTCGACGACAGGATGCTTTCCGGCGCGCGCACCTTTTCCCAGTCGACGCGGATGATGCGATCGACCTCATGAACGAGGAAACCGAGCGTGCGCTTCGAATACTCGGCGACCATCATCGTCTTGCCGCGCTCGATCGGCTCGTCGCTGTGCTCGAGGAAGCTCACGAGCGAGAGCACCGGAATCACGTTGCCGCGCAGCGACACCAGGCCTTCGACGCCCTTGGGCATGTTCGGCGTGCGCGTGATATGCGGCGTGCGGCCGACTTCGCGCACCTTGAAGACGTTGATGCCGAAGGTTTCGCGCGTACCGAGCGAAAACAGCAGAATCTCCATCTTGTTGGAGCCCGCAAGGCGGGTCCTGGCATCAACACTGTCGAGCAGATTCTTGCTTGCCGCCAACTCCATCGTCATCGCCTTAACTCCGGTCACGGCTCAGCTGTTCGGCTGAGCCACAGGAACCATCCCCAGCAAGCGCCGCGACAGCGTCTCGGCGAGTTTCTGGGCTTCGAACTTGGGAACGTACTCATCGACCCCGACGGTCTTGCCAAGCTGCAGATTCGACATCCCCGAGAGCGACGAATGCATGATCACCGGCACGCCCGAAAAGCGCGCGTCGCACTTGATCTTCTTGGTCAGGATGTAGCCGTCCATCTCGGGCATCTCGACGTCGGTGAGGACGAGGCTGACGAGGTCGGTGACCTTGCGCCCCGACGCTTCGGCGTAGGCCGCGAGCTTCTCGAGCTCGGTCCAGGCGTCGCGGCCGTTCATCGTCTCGATGTAATTGACTTTCATCGCTTCGAGCGTGCGAATGATCTGCTTGCGCGCGACGACCGAATCGTCGGCGAAGAAAACGGTCAGCGTCGAATCGTTGATCGGCTTGATGTTCCGGTAGACAACTTCCTCGTCGTAGTTGGTCGTCTCGGAAAGGACCTTCTCGACGTCCATCATCATCACGAGGCGGCCATCGGCAAGCTCGGTGACCGCGGTGACGAGGCCGCCGGTCTGCGCGACGAGCATCTCCGGCGGCACTTTCATCTGGCTCCAGTCGAGGCGCAGAATCGTATCGACGCCCTCGACGAGAAAGCCCTGCGTGTGGCCGGCGTACTCGGTCACGATCATGATCGAGCGCGGCGTCTCGGTCTGAACCCCGGCGTATTTGGCGAGGTCGACGACCGGAACGAGGGCGCCGCGCAGACTCACCATGCCTTCGACCGAAGGCGGCATGTCGGGCGCCGAGGTGATCGGCGGCGTCCGCATCACTTCGCGAACCTTGAACACGTTGATGCCGAAAGTTTCGCGGCGACCCGTCGCCGAATTGACGCCGAGCGAAAAAAGCAGGATTTCCAGCTTGTTCGTACCGGCGAGTTTGGTACGACCATCAATATTCTTCAGCAGATCTGACATGCCCACTCCCTGTTGGGGAAAGTAACGCTTTTCTGACGCTTTCTTCTCTTACACGCATCTTAATCGAATGGGCCGCGCGCCACCATGCGTAGAAACCGCAACGCGCGCCGCTCGTGGTCGTGAACGCAAAGGCCTCTGACCCCCGCTACCCTAACGGCAAAATCGGGCGGCTCTTTAGCCCAGGTCGACGTCCTGCGCCGGACGAGTCGGCGGACTCAGGGCAGGCGGCCGACGACCGCCATCACCTTGCGCGACAACTCCTCGAGCGTGCCGACCTCTTCGACGGCGCCGAGCAGCGCCGCCTCGCGCGGCATGCCGTAGACGACGCAGCTCGCTTCGTTCTGACCGAAAGTCCGCGCCCCGGCCTTGCGCATGCGCAAAAGGCCCATGGCGCCGTCCTTGCCCATGCCGGTGAGGATGACGCCGATGGCGTTGCGGCCGACGAGTTCGGCGGCCGAATCGAAGAGGACATCGACCGAGGGGCGATGACGATTGACGGGCGGCGTCGAGGCCAGTTCGGTCGCGTAGCCCTGGCCGCTGCGCCGGATGCGCAGATGCGAATGTCCGGGCGCGACGTAGGCGGTGCCCGCCTGCAGCATTTCGCCGCCTTGCGCCTCGACCACCTGCGGCGGGCAGAGACTATTCAGGCGCGCGGCAAACGACGCGGTGAAGGTTTCGGGCATGTGCTGGACGATCAGGATCGGCGGGCAGTTTTCGGGAATCCCGAGGAGGAAATGCTTCACTGCCTCGGTGCCGCCCGTCGAGGCGCCGACGCAGATGATGCGGCCGCCGGTGGCGATCAGCCGTGCCGCTGCAGCGGGTGCGAGGCTCGGCTTTGGCATCGGCTCAGCGCGGCTTGGCGGCCAGTTGGTAGACGGTTTTCCCGAGCGAGCGGAAAAGTTCGGCCGCCTGCAGGAAGCTCTCCGAGTGGCCAGCAAAGAGCAGGCCGCCTTCGCTCATCAACGGCGCAAAGCGCGTCAGGATTCGGTGCTGCGTCGGCTTGTCGAAATAAATCATGACGTTGCGGCAGAAGAGTGCGTCGAGCGGCCCGCGCACCGACCAGTTCGGCTCGAGCAGATTGATGCGCTGGAAGCTGACCAGACGACGCAATTCCGGACGCACCGTCACCGACCCGCTCTGGGCGCCGCTGCCCTTGACGAAGAAGCGGTTCAAGCGCTCGGCCGACAGCCGGTCGACGCGGTCGGCGGCGTACTCGCCTTTGGCGGCGATCGCCAGGCAGTTGGTGTCGAGGTCGGAAGCGATGATCGACACCGGGACGGAAAAGCTGTTGAAGGCTTCGACGACGGTCATCGCGATGCTGTAGGGCTCTTCGCCGGTTGATGAGGCGGCGCACCAGATGCGGATCTGCGAGCGTCCCTCGAGCTTCTTGAGCGCTTCGGCGAGGACCGGAAAATGGTGCGGCTCGCGAAAGAAGGAAGTGAGGTTTGTCGTCAGCGAGTTGACGAATTTCTCCCATTCCTGCCGGTCGCCGCGATCGAGCAGCGCAAGATAGGCGGCGAACGAGGACTGCTTCGTCTCGCGCAGGCGTCGCGCCAGACGGCTATAGACCATGTCGTGCTTGGCCGACGAGAGCGAAATCCCGGCGTGTTCGTAGATCAGCTTGCGCACGTGCTCGAAATCGGCCGCGGTAAACGGAAACTCGCGGCCGTCGCGTGCGGCAGCCCCGGGAGTTGAGGAAAGTTTTTGTTCAGCCACGAGACCTCCGAAATAATTGCGCCGGGCGCTTCATCGCCGGCGCTGCCGACCGCGCGAACGCGGCGACCTTCAGTTGCCGAGCCGCGCCGGCGGCGCGCCGGCGGGCGCCTGCGTGCCCGCCGCCGCGCCGACCGTTTCGCCGCTGTTCTCATTATCGATGTCGACGGTCGCGTTGCCGTCTTCCTGCAGCATCGCTTCCTCGGTGCGCTTGTTGAGAACGACGATGTTGATGCGCCGGTTCGCCGAGCTTAAGGGGTCGTTCTTGTCGAAGAGCACGGTCGATGAGAGCCCGATGACGCGCATCACCTTGTTCTCGTCCATGCCGCCGGCGATCATCTCGCGGCGCGAGGCGTTGGCGCGGTTGGCCGACAATTCCCAGTTCGAAAAGCCTTTTTCGCCGCCGCCGAACTGCGCGGCGTCGGTATGCCCGGAGAAGCTCACCTTGTTCGGCACCGAGTTGAGCGCCCGGCCGATTTCGCGCAGGATGACTTTCGAATACGGTTTCAACTCGGCGCTGCTCGTGTCGAACATCGGGCGGTTCTTCTCGTCGATGATCTGAATGCGCAGGCCTTCGGGCGTGACGTCGATGAGCAGCTGGTTCTTGAACTGCCTGAGCATCGAGTTGCTCTCGATCAGCTTTTCGATGTTTTCCTTGAGCCCGGAGAGCGCCGCTTTCTCGCGCTGCTCGAATTCGCGGCGCAACTGCTCGGACTTGGCTTCCTTCAGGCTCGGCGACTTCTTCTTCGCCTCGATCTCGCCGTCGCGCACCTGCCCCGCACTGCTCGACAAATCCTTGCCGCCGCCCTTCAGGATGCTCGTCGCATCGCCGGCGCCGCTGCCGCCGAGCATCGCCACCTTGAGCGGATTCTGGAAGTAGTCGGCGATGCCCTTCAAGTCGCCTGCCGAGACTGAACCCAAAAGCCACATCAGGATGAAGAAGGCCATCATCGCCGTCACGAAATCGGCGTAGGCGAGCTTCCAGGCGCCGCCGTGATGGCCCCCCGCAACCTTTTTGATGCGCTTGATGACGATCGGGCGTACGTCTTCGCTCATGGTGCTGGCTGGCTCGTCAAGCTTACTTGCCCTTGCGCGCCTTGAGCTCTTCCTCAAGCTCGATGAAGCTTGGGCGATCGCCCGAGAAGAGGACCTTGCGTCCGAACTCGACGGCGACCTGCGGCGCGTACCCGGACATCGAGGCGAGGAGGACGACCTTGATCACCTGGTAGATCTTCGAGCCTTCGCTCGCCTTCTGCTCGAGCAGGCTCGCGATCGGCGCGATGAAGCCGTAGGAAATGAGGATCCCGAGGAAGGTGCCGACGAGCGCGCCGCCGATCATCTTGCCGAGTACGGGCGGCGGCTCGCCGACCGATCCCATCACGTTCACGACGCCCATCACCGCGACGACGATACCGAAAGCCGGCAGCGCGTCGGCGATCTTCGACATGACGTGTCCGGGCACCTCGACCTCGTGATGGTGCGTCTCGATCTCGATGTCCATGAGGTTCTCGATCTCGAGCGCGTTCAAGTTGCCGCCGACCATCATGCGCAGGTAGTCGGTGGTAAATTCCATCACGTGGTGGTTGTTCGAAATCGCCGGATACTTGCCGAAAATCGGGCTCTCGTGCGGATTCTCGACGTCGTTCTCGATCGACATCAGGCCCTCCTTGCGCACCTTCGCGAGGACCGCGAAGAGCATCGCCAGGAGGTCGACGTAAAGCGCCTTGGTGTATTTTGAACCCTTGAAGATCGCCGGCAGCGCGCCCACCGTCGCCTTGATCACCTTCAAGTCGTTGGCCGCGAGGAAGCTGCCGGCGGCAAGACCGACGATCGCGATGTATTCGAAGGGCATCCAGAGCGCGGCAAGGCTCCCGTGCACGGCGTAGGTGCCGAGCGCCGAAAACAGAATGATGACGTAGCCGACGATCAGAAACATTGAGCCTCCCTGTCACGCCGCCTTAGCTCACCCTGTCGGGCGTGACCTTCTTTTGTCCGGCGTATTGTAGCGGATGCGAACCGGGCTGAAACGGCGACGCCAAAATAAGGGAAGCGGCGCCGCAGGTGGGCCTCTCGCCGCGTTTGCCGCGCCGCAGGCGCCAATCCGTATAAAATGCGGGCGATGATAAAAGTCTTTGTGCGATGAAATACTGCAACCAGTGCGCGGCGATGCTCGAACTGCGCATCCCGGAAGGCGACACCTTGCCACGCCACGTCTGCCCGGGCTGCGGGACGATCCATTACCTCAACCCCAAGCTCGTCGTCGGCTGCCTCGTGCAGTCTGAGGGGAAGATCCTGCTCTGCCGGCGCGCCATCGAACCGCGGCTTGGCCTGTGGACGCTGCCCGCAGGCTTCATGGAAAACGGCGAAACGGTCAAGCAGGCGGCGCTGCGCGAGACTTTCGAAGAAGCCTGCGCCAAGGTCGAAATCGACGCGCTCTTCGCGCTCGTCAGCATTCCTTCGATCGACCAGGTGCACGTCTTCTACCGCGCCAGCCTCGCCGGCACGAGCTTCGCGCCGGGGACCGAGAGCCTCGAAACGCGGCTTTTCGCCGAAGCCGACATTCCCTGGGACGAACTCGCTTTTCGCAGCGTCGCCCGCTGCCTCGAGCTCTATTTCGCCGACCGGCGCGCCGGCCGCTTTACCGTACACGAAACCGCGCTGCTTCTATAAGGTGCAGTGCGCCGCGCCCACGAACACGCTTACGATCCCGGGTCGTCTTCGCCGGCGGCGATCTGGCGCAGCGCCTGCTCGAAAACTTCGACGGGCTGGCCGCCCGAGACCAGGTGACGGTCGTTGATGATCACCGCCGGCACGGCGTGGATGCCGGCTTCGTGGTAGAAGCGCTCGCGCTCGCGCACCGCGGCCGCGTATTCGTCGCTGGCGAGGATTTGGCGGGCGCGCTCGACGTCGAGCCCGGCCCTGGCAACAGCATCGAGCAGCACCGCCGGCGCCGCCGGGCTCTCGCCGCGCGTGAAATACGCGGCGAGCAGTTCTTTCTTCAGGGCGCGCTGCCGCCCATGCGGCTGCGTCGTCGGCAAGCCCGCCCAGTGCAGCAGGCGATGCGCGTCCAAGGTGTTGTAAATGCGGCCGCGCCCCTCCTTGCGGAAGACGAAGCCGAGCGCGGCGCCGCGCAGCCGGATCGCTTCGCGGGCGGCGGCCTGCTGCTCGGGCGTCGATCCATATTTGTGCGTCAGATGCTCGCTGATGTCCTGCCCCTCGGCGCTCATGCCGGGGTTGAGTTCGAAGGGCTGAATGGAAATCTCGGCGCGGACCTCGCCGGCGAGGCGTTCGAGCGCGGTCTCGAGCGCGCAGAGGCCGATCGCGCACCAGGGGCAGGAGACGTCGGAAACAAAGTCGATCTTCAGAGTAGTCGGCATGCCTTGATCCTTGCTTGGTAAATGGTCGCCTCGAAGACAGGATATAGGGCGCAATAGCGAAAGCGTATTGCACCGGCCACTTCTGCCAATACCTTTTCGGTATCAAGCGGGCCGAAAATGGTATTTGATCTCGGCCGCCTGAAAAACAAGAATAAGCCCCGACAGCCGAAAGGCTTTGCCAAAGGCAGGGACAATATGACGTTTTCCTATGTGGCGCAGCCCGACGAGGCGCAGCGCAAGTTCCACCCGGGCGCTTACAGCGATCCGATCTTCGCGACCGGGAGCGCGCCGGTCGGCGCTTTCTGCGCGATGCTCAACGTCTTTTTCAGCGACGAATACCCCGAGCCCGGCGTGCATGAGGACAACGAAGGCTTCTTCGTCGTCAGCGGACGCGGCACGATGAAAATCGCCGGCGCCGAATACGAGCTCGTTCCCGGCACGGCGATGGTCGCGCCGGCCGGCGTCGCGCACGCGATCAAAAAGCGCGGCGACGAGGATCTGCGCGTTTTTCTCTATCACTTTCCGAAATAGGGCAACGATGGCCAAGAAACACTTCATCGCCGCCGAGACGCGGCAGCGCCTGCAGCCTGCCGATCTCGGCCTGAAATACACGAGCCTGCAGCGCCTCGAGATCGGCAGCGAGCCGCTGCGCGTCGATAGCGGCGGCGAGGAAGTCTGCCTCGTCGTCATCGCCGGCGAGCTTTCCTATCTCTGGCAGGGCCGCCTTGCCACCGCCGCGATCGGCGACCTCCTCTACCTGCCGATCGACAGCCACCTCGAACTCGCCGACGGCCCTGCCGTCGTCATCCGCTACGGCGCCCCGTGCACGCGCCTGACCAAGTTTGCCCATGTGCCGTTCAGGGAAGTCGACGCCGACTCGCGCCACAAGGTCTATGGCAAGCTCGAGTGCGGGACGCGGCGCGACGTCTGGAACATCATCGACGAACAGTTCGACTCGAGCCGCTTCCTCGTCGGCATCTGCCACGGCGCGCCCGGCGGCTGGACCGCCTGGCCGCCGCACGAGCACGGCGAGAAGCGCGAAGAAGTCTATGTCTATTACAACATGGGCGACGGCTTCGGCCTGCAGTGCGTCTATGACGACATGCAGGAGCGCGATGCCGTCGTCAGGGTGCAGGACGGCGACGTCGTCGCCATCCCCTCGGGTTATCATCCCAACGTCGGCTGCCCGAAATCGGGAATTCGCTACGTCTATTGCATGGTCAGCGTCAAAGCCGAAGAGCGTTCCTTCATGGATCTCACCACGCAGGCCATTTACGGTGACCGACTGGAGTAAGCGATGAGAGCGACCCGCATCATCAACGCGCCTTCAATTGCCAACTGCAAGCTCACCGAGCTTGGCCGTGACATCGACGAGCTCGCGCGCGGCGGCGCGCCGTGGTTCCACGTCGATATCATGGACGGCCACTACGTTCCCAACCTCTGCTTCCCGGTGCGCATCGTCAGCGAGCTGAAAGAGAAGTACCCGGCGATCGAGGTCGACGTGCACCTGATGGTCACCGACCCGATGACTTACCTGCCGCAGCTCAAGGCGGGCGGCGCCGACTGGGTGAGCTTTCACGTCGACGCGACGAACTTCTCGCGGCGCACGCTGACGACGATCCGCGAGCTCGGCATGAAGGCCGGCGTCGTCATCAACCCGAGCCAGCCGATCGAAGTCATCGAGCCCTTCATCAACTTTCTCGATTACGTCGTGCTGATGACCGTCGAACCGGGCTACGCCGGCCAGAAGTTCATGGTCGACAGCCTGCCGCGCGTGACGCAACTTGCCCAGCTGCGCGAAAAACACGGGCTCGACTTTCTGATCTCGATCGACGGCGGCGTCGATTACCCGAACGCGATCGAATGCGCGAAGCGCGGCGCCGAAGTCTACATCACCGGCATCTACACGGTGTTTCGGCAGCAAGACAGTCTGAGCGAAGCCTGCCGACGCTTCGAGCGCACGCTCAAGGACGCCGTCGGCCTCTGACCTGGTTCCAGTCCTAACATCCACCGCAAAGACCCAAAGAAAAACGGCAAGGCGACGCAAAGAAGTGCTTTTCTTTGCGAAATCTTTGCCCCTTGGCGCCTTTGCGGTGGGTGTGTTTTGTCGGCGTTACGCCGTTCTGCTAGGCGCGAAACTCGCGCACCGTCGCGAGCAGCGCGTGCAGGAGCGGCGACGGCTCGTCGGCCCGGTAGGCGCATTGCAGTTCGATCGGCGAATCGGCGCCGGCAACGAGCGGCCGATAGACGACGTTCGGCAGTTGCAGGTTCTTCAGCGATTCGGGAACGATCGCCGTGCCGAAACCGCCGGCAACCATCACCGCCGCCGAAATCATGTCCTGCGATTTCTGCACGACGATGGGATCGAAGCGGTGCATTTCGAAGAGCAGCTTGACCGCGGCGCTTGGCGAGACTTCGCCGATGATCGGCTCTTCGCGCAACTGCTCCATCTCGATCGCCGGCAAGAGCGCGAGCGGGTTGCGCGCATTGAGCGCGACGCACAGCGGCTCGCTGAAGACGTGCTCGATGGTGAGGCCCTTCGACGCCGGCAGGTAGCGCTCGAAGGCGATCAGGATCTGGCCGCGATGCAGCGCCTCGATCTGCCGGCCTTTGTTGAGCGTATGCAGGACCACCTTGACGCTGCGATTCGCCGAGGTGAAAGCGTGCAGGATCTGCGGGATGATGTTGAGCATCGCCGAACCATAGACGCCGACGTCGATGCGGCCGACCTGGCCCTTGCCCGCCTGCTTGGCGTGCTCCTTGACGAGCTCGACGTGCGACTTGATGTCGCGCGCGTGGTTGAGCAGATACTCGCCGACTTCGGTCAGCGTCACGCCCCACTTCGTGCGCGTGAACAAGAGAACGCCGAGTTCGTCCTCGAGCGCGTGAATCTGCCGGGTGAGCGGCGGCTGCGAGATGTGCAGGCGCTCGGCCGCGCGCCCGATGTGCTGCTCCTCGGCGACGGCGATGAAATATTTGAGTTGTCGAATGTCCACGTCAGCAGCCCGATGAAGCGCGCGCGAAAATCGCCGGCGGCTGCCGATGGTTGCACATCCGGATAGCAAGCTCAAGAGCGGCCGACGCGAAAGCGCCGGCCGTCGCTGCGTGTGCTACTTGGGCTACCTGGTATTGACGACCTTCTGCACGAGCGCCTTCAGTTCTGGCGTCGGCGAGAAGCGATCCCACACCGGCTTCATCGCGGTGACGAATTCTTCCTTCTTGACGTCATCGACGAAAGTCGCCCCGGCCTTCTTGACGATCTCTTTCGACGCGAGTTCCTTTTCGGTCCACAGCTTCGTGAAGTAGGGCACCGAATCCTTGGCCGCTTTGCGGATGATCGCCTGTTCTTCCTTCGAGAGCGTGTCCCAGATCTTCTTCGAGAAGACGACGACGTCGGGCGCCATCACGTGCTGCGTCTCGCTATAGAACGAAGCCGTTTCGTAGTGCTTCGACGTCTCGTACGACGGATAGTTGTTCTCGGCCGCGTCGACGAGGCCGGTCTTCAGCGCCGTATAGACCTCGGCGTAGGGGATCGGCGTCGCCGTCCCGCCCATCGCCGCAACGATCGCCACCCAGAGGTCGGAAGGCTGCACGCGCACCTTGAGGCCGCGCGCATCGGCGAGCGTGCGGATCGGCTTCTTGGCGTAGAGCGAACGCGCGCCGGCTTCGTAGAAACACAGGCCGACCCATCCGAATTTCTCGAAGGCCTGCAGCATTTCGTCGCCGACCGCGCCGTACATGACGTTGCGGAAATGGGCGATGTCACGGAACAGGAAGGGGAAGGAAGGAATCAGCGATTCGGGAATGACGCTGTGGAACTCGGAGGTCGACACGCGCGTCAGGTCGATGGCGCCGATTTTCACCTGCTCGATCGTGTCCTTGCCGGAACCGAGCGCGCTGTTGCCATAAACCTTGATGTTGTATTTGCCGTTGGTGGCCGCGGCGATCTGGTCGCCCATGTGCTTCATCGCGAGGATCGTCGGATAATCCATCGGCTGATTGTCGGCGGCCCGGAAGTCGCGTGCCGAAGCGGCGCTCGCCGCGAGCAGCACGGAGGCGAAGGAGATGCACAGTGCCTTGCGAATTTTCATCTTGAGCTCCCTGTAGTCAGAATATCATCCAGGCGAAAGACCGTTCCGCCCGCCGCATGCCGCCAGCGCGTCGCAGAATGCCGTCGTTCATGCGCAGCGAGGCCGATTCTTGCGTCAGCAGGGCGGAAAGACAAATACCTTTAAATCGCTGTTCGATACCGAAAAAGTATCGCTCGCCGAGCCGCGCTAGCGTTCCTCACGCTGTTCATCCTCGAGGCTGAAGATTAGCGCGAAACGCACGCGAAATTCCTTGTTGCGCAAGCCCTCGGGAAGTCCGGTGACGCGAACCGCCTGGCGCAGCGTGTCGATCGCCTGCTCGTCGATGACGCGGCGACCGCTCGAGCTCGCGAGCGTGAGCTCCGGCGCCGGCAGGAGCGGCCCGAATTCGAGCCCGACTTCAGCCGTCCCCTCCCAGCCGCGTTCGCGCGCGAGCGGCGGATAGCGCTTGAAGCGCGCGGCGTTGATCGCGAGCGACATGCGATATTCGCGCAAGTCGTCGCCGCTGATCGATCTGCTAAGAGTTTCGGCCGTTTCGCCGGCGCGGCTCGTCGCCACGCCTGGCGCGGCGCTCGCTGCTGCGCGCGCAGGCC
>CAZALA010000101.1:0-13172 GCA_964485725.1 uncultured Propionivibrio sp.
GTACGAGCCCGCCAACGTCAGGGCGCAAGGCTTCGAATACTTCCCCATCGGTCGCCGGCCATGAAAGTCCTCGTCACCGGCGGCGCCGGTTTCATCGGCTCGCACGTTGCCCGCCGCCTGCTCGCGCGCGGCGACGAAGTGCTCGCCATCGACAACCTCAACGACTACTACGACCCGGCGCTGAAACACGCGCGCCTCGCAAGCCTCGCGCCCTGCGCGAACTTCCGCTTCACGCGCTGCGAAATCGCTGACGCCGCCGCGCTGGCCGAGGTTTTCGCCGCCGGAAAGTTTGACCGCGTCGTGCACCTCGCCGCGCAGGCCGGCGTGCGCTACTCGCTCTCGCATCCGCAAGCCTACGTGCAAAGCAATCTCGTCGGTTTTGCCAACGTGCTCGAAGCCTGCCGCCAACATTCGATCGCCCACCTCGTCTATGCGAGCAGTTCGAGCGTCTATGGCGCCAATACGAAGCTGCCTTTCTCGGTGCAGGACGAAGTGAACCACCCGGTGAGCCTCTACGCCGCGACGAAGAAGTCGAACGAACTTATGGCGCACAGCTACAGCCACCTCTTCGGCCTGCCGACGACCGGGCTGCGCTTCTTCACCGTCTATGGCCCCTGGGGACGCCCGGACATGTCGGCCTGGCTGTTCACGCAGGCCATCCTCGACGACCGGCCGATCGACGTCTATAACCACGGCAAGATGCGCCGCGACTTCACGTTCGTCGAGGACATCGCCGAAGGCACGGTACGCGTTCTCGACCGCGCCCCCGCCGGCGATGCCGCTTTCGACCCGGCGCACCCGAACGCGGCGAGCAGCCACGCGCCGTATCGCGTCTATAACATCGGCAACCATCAGCCGGTCGAGTTGATGCGCTTCATCGAAACGCTCGAAGCGGCGCTCGGGCGCAAGGCGCGCAAGAACTTTCTGCCGCTGCAGGCGGGCGACGTGCTCGCGACCTTTGCCGACACCGCCGACCTCGCCCGCGACTTCGGCTTCGAGCCGACCACGCCGCTCGCCGAGGGCATCGCGCGCTGGGTCAGCTGGTTCAGGGACTATGCCCGCGCCGGGAGCGCCTGAAAGCTGCGCTACAATGGCGTGTTGCATCGCGCTGGCATTTGCAGACCCCAGGCGCGTTGGCGCCCACCCCGCGAGAACCGAAGAATGATTGCTGCCGCCCCAAGCCTGACCTCACCAGACTCGCCAGGATCGCCGGCCGCCACGCCGAGCGCGCTTCCCCGCCTTTCCGTCGTCGTCCCGGCGTACAACGAGGAAGAAAACATCGTTCCGCTTGCCGCTGAAATCGTCGCCGCGCTCGCCGCCTTGCCCGGCGGCTTCGAACTCATCCTCGTCGACGACGCGAGCAGCGACGCCACCGCGAAGATCATCGCCGACTTGTGCGCCGCGCCGGACAGCCGCGTGCGCGGCGTCTTCCATCGCGTCAATTGCGGGCAGAGCGCCGCCGTTGCGAGCGGTTTTTCCGCGGCGCGCGGCGACTGGGTCGCGACGCTCGACGGCGACGGCCAGAACGACCCCGCCGATCTGCCGGCGATGCTCGAACAGGCGCAAGGCGCCGGCCTTGACTGCGTCACCGGCGTACGCAGGGATCGCCACGACAACTGGCTGCGCCGCTTTTCGTCGCGCGTCGCCAACGGCTTTCGCAACTGGATCACCGGTGATGCGATCAGCGACAGCGGTTGCGGCATCCGCGTCGTGCGCCGGCAGGCGCTCGCCGAGATCCCGGTCTTCAACGGCATGCACCGCTTTCTGCCGACGCTGCTGCGCGGCCAGGGCTTCGCGGTCGCCGAGCGCGTCGTCGGCCATCGCGAGCGCACCCGCGGGGTTTCCAAGTACGGCGTGCACAACCGCCTGTGGCGCGGCATCCGCGACTGCTTCGGCATTCGCTGGTACTTGAAGCGCGCGGTTCGCGGCGACCGCTTGCGCGCCTCGCCGCAATGAAGGACGTTTCCGGCGACGACCGCTGCGCCGAAGCAGGCGCAGCGCCTGCCGCGGCAAGTCCCGAGATCGACCTCGAGCAGGTCGCCGACCGCACGACGCGCAAGCTGCTCACGCTGCTCGCGGCGGGCGCCGCCCTGCTCTTCGCGATCCACGCGACGCCGCTCGGCGAAGCGGTGAAGGACTGGGACGCGATGACCGAGGTGTTTACGCGTGGCGGCATCAAGGCCGAGTTCTACTTCGTCGTCTTCACTTCGCTGCTCATCATGGTCGGCACGCCGCGCCTCCTTTTCTGCACGCTTGGCGGCTTTGCTTTCGGCTTCTGGCAGGGCCTCCTGTGGTCGCTCGTCGGCAGCCTGATCGGCTCCTACCTCGCTTTTCGCGCGGCGCGCTGGGGCGGCCGCGAGTGGCTTATCAAGCACCTGGGCAAGCAGCGCTTCTTTGCGCGCATCGCGCACGCGCAACCGACGATCGTCTCGATCGCGCTGATCCGCATGCTGCCCCTGACCAACGTCGTGATCAACCTCGCGCTGGCGCTCTCCAGCGTCCGCACGCTCACCTTCCTCGCCGGCTCGGCGCTCGGCTTTCTGCCGCAGGGCGCGATCGCGGTGGTCATCGGCAGCGGACTTGCCGAGAACGTCCCCTGGGCGGGCGCCGCCCAGATCGCGCTCGCCGCCGTGCTCCTGCTCGCGCTCGTCGCCTGGCATGCAAGAAAGCGGCGCCGGCGTTCGTGACGATGGCCGGCAAGGCGATCGCAAGTTCATCCGTTCCATTTGTTCAACCAAGGAGGCAGCGATGATCGTATTAGTGACCGGAGCAAGTTCGGGTTTTGGCGAAGAAATGGCGCGCGTCTTTGTTGCGCACGGGCATAGGGTGATCGCGGCGGCGCGGCGCGCCGACCGCCTTCATAAGCTTGCCGCCGAGCTCGGCGCCGCGCTGCTGCCGGTCGTCATTGACGTCACCGACCGCGACTCGATCGCGCAGGGGCTCGCCTGCCTGCCAGCCGAATGGCAGACGATCGACGTCCTCATCAACAACGCCGGCCTCGCCCTCGGCACCGAGCCCGCGCAGCAGGCGTCGCTCGATGAATGGGAAAGAATGATCGACACCAACGCCAAGGGCCTCGTGCGCATGACGCACGCGCTGTTGCCGGCGATGGTCGCGCGCGGCAGCGGCGTCATCATCAACATCGGCTCGATCGCGGGTAACGCGCCTTATCCGGGCGGCAACGTCTATGGCGCGAGCAAGGCTTTCGTCGAACAGTTCACGCGCAACCTGCGCGCCGACCTGATCGGCACCGGCGTGCGCGCGACCGACCTGGCGCCGGGCTTCTGCGGCGACACCGAGTTCTGGCAGGTGCGCCTGCGCGGCAATGCCGAGGCCGCCGCCAAGGTGCACGAAGGCACCGTGCCGCTCTCGCCCAGGGACATCGCCGAGACCGCTTACTGGATCGCGACGCTGCCCGCGCACATCAACGTCAATCTGCTCGAGCTGATGCCGATCTGCCAGGGTTACTCGGCGGTGACGATCAAGCGCAATCCGCCCAAGTAGCGCCGGCGATCGCGAAGGACCGTCCTCTCGTGCGAACGAAACTTCCCGTCGCGATCAGCGGCATTTGCGACACGCTGCCGCTCGCGGCCGGGACGATGCCCTTCGCCATCATCTTCGGGTCGCTCGCGGTCGCCGCGGGCTTGCCGCCGCTGGCCGCGGTCGCGATGTCGATCATCGTCTTCGCGGGCTCGTCGCAATTCATCTCGATCAGCCTGATCGGCGGCGGCGCCGCGCTGCCGGTGATCTGGCTCACGACCTTCGTGATCAACCTGCGCCACGCGCTCTACAGCGCCACGCTGCAACCGGCGACGCGCAGCTGGCCCTTGCGCTGGCGGCTGCTCGCGGCTTTCTGGCTCACCGATGAATGCTTCGCGATCGTCGAGCGCCGGCTGCAGACCTGCGGCGAGACCGACGTGCTCGCCTACTACCTCGGTTCGGCAGCCTTCTTCTACAGCAACTGGATCGCCTGGACCGCGGTCGGCGCTTTCGTCGGCCAGCAGATCCCGGGCTTGCAGGGTCTCGGGCTCGAATTCGCCATGCTCGCCACCTTCGCCGCCATGGTCGCACCGCAATTGAAGGCGCTGACGCCGGTCGCCGTCGCGCTTGCCGCCGGCAGCGTCGCCTGGATCGCGCACGGCCTGCCGTACAAGCTCGGCCTGATTCTCGCGACCTGCGCCGGCATCGCCGTCGGCGTCCTCATCGACGCTTGCCGGCGCAAGCTGGCTGTCGGGGCGGCGAGCTCATGAGCGGAACGCTGTGGGCGACGCTCGCCGGAATGTTCGTCGTGACCTTTGCCATTCGCGCCAGCTTCCTCGTCTTCGGGCACCGCTTGCGCTTCCCGCCCGCCGTCGTGCAGGCGCTCGGGCACGTGCCGATTGCCGTGCTCACGGCGATCGTCGTTCCCGAAGCGATCGCGCCGGGCGGTGAATTGCAGCTGGCGCTGACCAACCCCTACCTCGTCGGCACGCTCGTCGCCGGTCTCATCGCATGGAAGAGCGGGCGCGTGCTCACCGCGGTGCTCTTGAGCTTCGTCGTCTTCGGCGCGCTGCGCTATTTCGTAATGTGAAAGTCGCGCGAGCGACTCTCGAACCTCCCCTCGCCCATCGGGAGAGGGGTCGGGGGTGAGGGCAGGACGCGCCTGCTCGTTCACGCCGGCGGCAGCTTCTCGTCGAGCCAGCGGTAGAGTGGCGAAGCTTCGGGCCAGTTGCGCAGGAAGCGTGCGCGATCGCGTCGCCAGGCGCGCGCATGCGCGCGCGCCGAGCGATGCTGCGCCATTGCGTCGAGGTCGATGACGTAGACCCTGCCTGCGTGCCAGATGAGGTTCGTCGCCTTGAGGTCGCCGTGGCTGATGCGGCATTCGTGAAGCCGCGTGAACAGACCGACGATCGCGCGCGCGACCTGCTCGTCGGGCAGCGCATCGCTCCTGAGGAGCTCGAGCAAATTGACCCCCGGGCAATGGGCAGTGACGAGAAAGCCGCGCCGCCGCAAGGGGCCGCAGCGCTCTTCGACGAGCGCGAGCGGCGCCGGCGTGGCGATGCCGAGAAAGGCGAGGCGGTGCCCCTCGCGCCAGGAATGCCAGGCGCGCGTCGGGCGCCAGAAGCGCGAGACGAGATGCGCAAAGCTCTTGATGTTGTAGCGCTTGATGACGAGCGCGCCGGCGCCGGCTCCGTCCTCCTCGACGCGGGCGACGGTCGCGCTGTTGCCGTCCTTGAGCATCGTGCCGCGCGCGATCGCACGATCAGGATCGGCGACGACGCTCCGCAGGCAGTCCTCGGCGTCGCGCTCGAGCACCGAAAAACGCGTGAGGCTGCGCTTCGCCGCGAACAGCGTGCAGTCGCGCAGCGTCTTGCCAAGGTAGTCGCGCAGCCGCCATGCACGCAGCCGCTCGACTTCGGGCCCGAGCAGCGCGGCGCTGATCGGGACACCGCCGCCGTTGCGGTAAGCGGAGAGCAGATCGTCGCGCCAGGCGTCGGCCTCGCGCGGCAGTTGCGCCAGGAGCAGCGCAAGGTTCGTGGTCGCGGCTTCCGACGCAAGCCCCCCGCCCGGCGCGCGCACCGCGTCGCCGTCGATGACGAAGACCTCTTCGCCGCAGCGCAGGAAGTTGCCCAGGTGCAAGTCCTCATGCACGAGGCCGCGCGCGTGCAAGGCGGCGAGGGTCGCGAACGCCGGCCGCAGCACCGCGAGCGCGGCGCTTTGCGACGGAAAATCGCCGAGCTCGCGCCAGGCCTCGGCGAGCGTCTCTGCACCGTCGAGATAGCGCGTCAGGAGAACGTGGCCGCCGCCGCGCAGCGCCACGGCGCAGACAAGCTCCGGCGTCGGCAGTCGTGCCGCGCGCAGCGCTTCGATGCCTTGCCTTTCCTTTTCCCAGTGCCTGGCGCTGCCGGCAGCGACGAAGACCTTGACGAGGACGCGCCGGCCCTGCCACTCGCCTTCGCCGACGATGCGCTTGCCGGGCAGGACGCGCAGCAGGCGACGGACGACGAGGAAGTCCCCGCCACCGCCATCGTCAAGCGAGAGCGCCAACGGCGCCGCGACGGCGCGTCCGCTCGCGCGCAGCGTCGCGGCGCTCGTTGGCAGGAGCGCGGCCGTCATGCTTTCAGACCCTGGCGCCCGGCGCGAACTTGCGCAGAAAGCGCGCCTGCAGGCGGACGGCTTCGCGTTCGAGATGGCCCAGCAAAGGCGCTTCCTCCGCGAGCACTTGGCGCAGCGGCCGGGTGAAATAGCCGCGCAGAAAACGCAGGAAGTCGCGCCGGGTGAGGCCAATCTCGAGCGCCGAGAAGTAAAGGGCCGCGAGGTCCTTGTCGCGCCAGCGCCGCGGCGCCGGCTTGCCTTCGCGCACTTGCGCGCGGTGCAGGTCGATGAGCGAGAGCTTGAGCGCAGCGGCGGTCGGCGGCGGCGCCTGCGCGAGCAGGAAGTGGCAGATGTAGAAATCGCGATGGTTGACGCCGCCGCGATGCATGGCGCCGGCCATTTGCGCGACGCGCCCGATCAGCGCGCGCTTCAAGGCCACGGGCGGCGGATGCCGCGGCCAGTCTCGGCAGAAATCCTCGAGGCTGATCGTCGGCGCGAGTTCTTCGGTCACGATGAAGGAGTGGCGGGTCGCCGGATTGCCGCCGCGCTCGCCAAAAGCCACCGCGACCATCGTGTCGACCCCGAGGCGCTCGAGGCGCCTGATCGCGCGCCATTCGTTGCCGGCGCCGAGCACCGGCAGGCGCAGCGTCGCGAGGTTCTTGAAAATTTCGGCCCAGCCGACGCCGCGGTGAATCTTGACGAAATAGCCGCGTCCCTCGACCTCGGTGCGCAGCGTCCGGCGCGCCTCGAGTTCGCGGAAGACCTCGCCCTTGAGTTCCTCGACGGCGACGAAGGGATCCTGCTGCGACCACAGCGTGCGAAACGGCTCGCTGAGTTCCACGCCTTCGATGCGAGCCTCGCTCCTTGCGGGCGTCGTCGCGCTCGTCATCTTGCCACCGCGAGGATCACGTCGGCAGCGCGCTCGGCGTTGCTGTAGATGTCGGCGGTCTCGGCAAAGGCGAGCGCCGCAGCTTGCCAGCGCGCGCGGGCCGCGTCGTCGCTGAGCATCATCGCGAGCAGCGCATTGAGCCGCTCCTGCGCGAAAGGCTCGGCAACGACGAGGCCACCGCCTGCCTCTTCAACGTAATGCGCGTAGCCGCACACCGCGGTCGTCAGCACCGGCAGGCCGGCGACCAGCGCTTCGAGCAGGACGGTGCCGGTGTTTTCGTTGTAGGCCGGATGAATGAGAAGGTCTGCGGCGAGCAAAAATTGCGGGATCTTGTCGCTGCCCGGCAGAATGCTGACGCGCTCGGCGATCCCGAGCGTTTTGGCCTGCCGCTCGAAGAACGACGGCTCGTCCTGCCCGATCGCGATCAGGCGCGTGCGGCCGCGCAAATCATCGGGCAAGCTCGCGAGCGCGGCGAGGCTGCGATCGAGGCCCTTGGTCTTGAAGCCCGAGCCGACTTGCAGGACGAGGCGATCGCCGTCGGCAAGCTTGAGGCAGCGCCTGAAATCGGCGCGGATCTCGGCGGCGTTCGCCGGCGCCCGGCGGTCGCTCGCGATGCCGGGCGGCAGCAGATGAAAGCGCGCTTTTGGCGTCGCGTAATGCTTTTCGAAAAAAGGCTGCTGACGCTCGGAAATCATCAGGATTTCGGTGCGGCTCTCGCGCGCAAAGACCGCGCGTTCGTCGGCGGCAAAATGGCGATAGCGTGCAGTGAGCCGGTAGAGCGGGCTGCGCTGCGTGCGCGCTTTTTCTTCGAAGCAGGGGTCGGCGGCGAAATAGACGTCGAGCCCGGGCATCTTGTTGAAACCGACAACGCGGTCGACGGGTCGCTTGCTAAGATCGGCGCGCACCCAGTCGCTGAACCTGCGGTAGCGGCGCACGTTGCTGAACGCGGCAACGGGAACGATGCAGAGCTCGAAAGCGTCGGGGATATCGCCCGTCCACTCGAGCGTATAGACGCGCACGCGATGGCCACGCGCCTGCGTGGCGAGCGCGATGCGCAGAAAATCGCGCTGCAGGCCGCCGAAGGGGAAATACTTATAGAGGCAGAAAGCGAGCTGCACTAGGCATTCTCCGGCGCCGCAACGCCACGCGGGCGCTTGTAGCGGTTGTAGCCCCAGAGGTATTGCTCCGGGCATTTCCTGATCAGTTCCTCGATCTCGAAACTGATTTGCTGCGTGCGCTCGTTGGTGTCGCCCTCAAGCGGCCGCGTCGGCGGCAGCAGGTGGAAGTGATAGCCAGCGCCGTCGGCGAGCCGCTCGGCCCAGACCATGATCACCGCGGCGCCGCTTTCGGTCAGGCGCGAGGCGAGCGTCATCGTGTAAGCGGGCTTGCCGAAGAAATTCGTCCACCGGCCTTCGCCGACCTTGGGCGCCTGGTCAGGCAGCATGCCGACCGCCTCGCCGCGCTTCAGGGCCTTGAGCAGCGCGCGCACGCCGGAAAGGTCGGCGGCGGCGATCGAGAGTTGCCCGCGCGCGCGGCCCGCTTCGATCAGCGTCTGCATCCACGCCTGCTTGGGCGGGCGGTAAAGGACGGTGAGCGGCGCCTTGGTGGACAGGTATTGCGCCGTCACTTCAAAGCAACCGAGGTGGGCCGTGAGGTAGACGATGCCCTTGCCTTCGGCGGTCGCTTTTTCGACGAGATCCCAGCCGCTGATCGCAACGACGCGCGCGGCCGTTTCGGCGATCGGCCGCAGCCAGATGCACGGCAACTCGAGCGAGGACTTGCCGGCGTTGGCGATCGCCGCGTTGCGACAACGGCGCGCGCCTGCGACACCGAGCGCCAGCACCATGTTCTCGCGCATGTGGCGACGATACGTCGGCGAGGCGAGCCAGGTCAGCCAACCCGTGCAGGCGCCGATGACGTGCAGCCAGGCGAGCGGCAGATAGCTCAGGAGCCGAAAGAGAAAAATCACAAATAACCCTGTTGATAACGCGTTTGACCGGCCTGGCGCGAAAAACTACAATTATCGCATCCGCCGAGTTAATCAGGACAACTTGCAGGGCGGCAGGGGCCCAAGCTCAACGATCCGGCTCCCAAAATACTGCTAAAGCGTCGTCTGCTCGAACCCCGGAGCCGGCCTCGCCGCCGTCACGGGGTTTTTTATTGGAGCAGAAAAGAATGTCATCGGAATACCTGTTCAGTTCTGAATCGGTCTCGGAAGGCCACCCCGACAAGGTCGCCGACCAGATCTCGGACGCCATCCTCGACGCGATTCTCGCCGTCGATCCGCGCGGCCGCGTCGCCTGCGAGACGCTCGTGTCGACCGGCCTCGTCGTCATTTCGGGCGAGATCACGACGAGCGCGCACATCAACTATCGCGAAATCGCGCAGGAAACCGTCCGCCGCATCGGCTACACCGATTCGGACATCGGCTTCGACTACAAGAGCTGCGCCATCCTCACCGCAATCAACCGCCAGTCGCCCGACATCGCGCAAGGCGTCAATGAGGGCCAGGGGCTCGACCTCGATCAGGGCGCCGGCGACCAGGGCCTGATGTTCAGCTACGCCTGCCGCGAGACGCCCTCGCTGATGCCGCTGCCGATCTACTACGCGCATCGTCTGATGCAGCGCCAGGCCGAAGTGCGCAAGGACGGCCGCCTGCCGTGGCTGCGCCCCGACGCGAAGAGCCAGCTCTCGGTGCGCTACGTCGACAACCGGCCGGTGGCCATCGACACCGTCGTCGTGTCGACGCAGCACGGCCCCGAGGTTTCGCACGCGCAGATTTCCGAAGCCGTGATCGAGGAAATCATCAAGCCTGTCCTTCCCAGGGACCTCGTTTCGGCAAAGACGCGCTACCTCGTCAACCCGACCGGCCGCTTTGTCGTCGGCGGCCCGCACGGCGATTGCGGCCTCACCGGGCGCAAGATCATCGTCGACAGCTACGGCGGAACGGCGCGCCACGGCGGCGGCGCTTTCTCCGGCAAGGATCCTTCGAAAGTCGATCGCTCGGCCGCTTACGCCGCGCGCTACGTCGCCAAGAACGTCGTCGCCGCCGGCCTTGCCGAGCGCTGCGAAGTCCAGGTCGCTTATGCCATCGGCGTCGCCAGGCCGGTGTCGCTGATGGTCAATACCTTCGGCACGGGAACGATCAGCGACGAGAAGATCGTCGCGCTGATCGAGAAGCACTTCGACCTGCGCCCGAAGGGCATCATCCAGACGCTCGACCTGCTGCGGCCGATCTACGCCAAGACCGCGGCCTACGGCCATTTCGGCCGCGAAGAGCCGGAGTTTACGTGGGAAAACATCGACAAAGCATCCGCGCTACGCGCGGATGCCGGGCTGTAAGCCCGCGCCGCAGGCGTTTGTCGATGTTTCAGTGGAGGCTAACCCCGGCATCAGCCGGGGTTAAGCCGCGCCGCGGCGGCCGCAACTAAAACATCGACAAAGCATCCGCGCTGCGCGCGGATGCCGGGGCGTAGGCCCGCGCTGCAGGCGTTTGTCTATGTTTCAGTGGAGGCTAACCCCGGCACCGGCCGGGGTTAAGCCGCGCAGCGGCGGCCGAAACTAAAAGATCGACAAGGCGGCTGCACTCAAGGCCGACGCCGGACTCTAGACGCCGCGCTTGCGGGCGGAGGACCGCAAGGTTCTCCGCCTTTTCTTTTTATGCCATCGTAGTAAGATCGGCGTTTCCAGCCTCGCTCGCGGCCTCGATACGATGCTCAAGAAGATCAGCGTCAAGCAGCTTTCCGTCGGCATGCATCTGAAGGAGTTCTGCGGCTCCTGGATGGAGCATCCGTTCTGGCGCAATTCCTTTGTCATTACCGATTTCAGGGACATCGAAGCGATCCGTGCGAGCAGCATCAAGGAAGTGTGGATCGACAGCGGCAAAGGCCTTGACATCGCCGCACACGAGACCGCCGTCTCGGTCGCCGAATCGGAGGCCGAGGTCGACGCCGAGCTCCGCGCGGCAGCGGCAAAGGAAGGGCAACAAGCGCAGGTTTCGGTCGCCGCCGAACTCTCCCGCGCCGCGAAGATCTGCTCGAGCGCCAAGCGCGCCGTCACTTCGATGTTCCAGGAGGCGCGGCTCGGCATGGCGGTCAATACCGGCGGCGCGCAGAAGCTCGTCGAGGAAATTTCCGCGTCGGTGAGCCGCAACCCTGGCGCGATCATCAGCCTGGCGCGCCTGAAGACCGCTGACGACTATACCTACATGCATTCGGTCGCGGTCTGCGCGCTGATGATCGCGCTCGCCAGGCAGCTTGGGCTCGACGCCGCGACGACGCGCTCGGCTGGCGTCGCCGGGCTGCTGCACGACCTCGGCAAGGCCTCGATGCCGATCGACGTGCTCAATAAGCCCGGCAAGCTCACGCCGGAAGAATTCAGCGTCATGAAGGGGCATCCCGAGGCCGGGCACAAGCTGCTGCTCGAGAGCAGCGGGGCCGACGAAATCGCGCTCGCGGTCGTCCTGCGCCACCACGAAAAGACCGACGGCTCGGGTTATCCGGGCGGCCTGAAGGACGCCGACATCAGCCTTTTCGCGAAGATGGGCGCGGTCTGCGACGTTTATGACGCGATCACTTCGAACCGCCCCTACAAGGACGGATGGGACCCGGCCGAATCCTTGCGCAAGATGGCCGAATGGTCAAAAGGCCATTTCGACCCCGTCGTCTTCCAGGCCTTCGTCAAAAGCGTCGGCATCTACCCGATCGGCTCGCTGGTGCGCTTGAAATCAGGCCGGCTCGGCGTCGTCGTCGAGCAGGCCGAAAAGTCGCTCTTGATGCCGCGCGTCAAGGTCTTCTTCTCGACGCGATCGAATGCCCGCGTCGTTCCCGAAATCGTCGATCTTGCGCTCGGTCACTGCCTCGAAACCATCGTCAATCGCGAAGATCCGGCAAGCTGGAGCTTCCCCGACCTCGACGCAATGTGGATCGGCGACGCGCAAGCCTAAAGCACCGCTTACCGGCGCTGACGGTTTAGCGAACGAAGAGCCAGATCGTCAGCGCGACGCCGACGAGGACGACGAAGCCGCGCAGCAGCGCTGCCGGCAAGCGGTGCATCAGCCACGAGCCGATGAGGCCGCCGACGATGCCACCGGCGCCGAGCGCGACCGCCGCCGGCCAGTTGATCAGCGGCGAAAAAGCGAAAATCACGACCGCCGAAGCGTTCATCGTCATCGCCAGGACGTTCTTCGTCGCCGCCGCCGCGCGCACCTCCTGGCCGGCGACCGTCAGCGCCGCCAGCATGAGAAAGCCGACGCCGCCGCCGAAATACCCCCCGTAAATCGAGATCAGGCCCTGGATCGCGAGCAGCGCGGCGTTCGAGAGACCGACGGCCGCGTGCGGCTTGCGCGCGAAGCTGCCCCAGGCGAAAGTCGCCGTCGCGAACAGCACGAGCCAGGGAACGAGGCCCGTGAAGATGCTCACCGGCGTCGACAGCAGCAGGAAGGCGCCGAGGACGCCGCCGGCGAGGCTGACGAGAAACAGGCTGCGGAAGGAAACGTCGCCGACGCCGGCAGCGAGGCGGCGAAGGGCAAACGCCGAAGTCAGCTGGCTCGGAAAGAGCGCGATCGTTGAAGTCATGTTGGCAGCGAGCGGATTCAAGCCCGCGAGCAGCAGCGCCGGAAAAGTGATGAAGGAACCGCCGCCGGCGAGGACGTTTTGAATGCCGGCGTAAAGGCCGGCAGCGGCGACGAAGACGATCGTCGAGAACGACAGTTCGGAGAAGAACATGGAGCCCCTGTAGTGCGCCAACGGAGCGCCAAAGGCTCGCATTATAGGCGCGAGCGCCGCCGCGCCATGATGCGCTCCCGGCTTGACGCGCGGCGAGTTCGCGTATAATGGCACCTGATCCGAGGAGCGCTGCAAGACCGGCTTTGCCGGTGTCAGGCTCGGAAGTTTCAACCGCGCTCGCCAACCCACCCGTGCCGGGAACGGGAAGACAGGCGAGCCGGGCCCAGCGTTTTACGCCCTGCCGCAGCGCTTCCCCCCGGCCACAGATTTGAAGGAGCTTGCTGTGGCTAAATTCACCGATTGCGTCGTCGCCGACCTTGGCCTCGCCGACTGGGGGCGCAAGGAAATCCGCATCGCCGAAACCGAAATGCCTGGCCTGATGGCCATCCGCGAGGAATTCGCCAAGGCCCAGCCGCTGAAGGGCGCACGCATCACCGGTTCGCTGCACATGACCATCCAGACCGCCGTGCTGATCGAGACGC
>CAZALA010000102.1:0-13146 GCA_964485725.1 uncultured Propionivibrio sp.
GCGGCTCTGAAAACGGATCTCGCCGCCCAGGCGCTCGATTTCACCGCGCATGCGCTCGACCATGCTGACGAGGCGAAAAGTCCCGGTGTGAGGTTTCGCGACGTAGAGGATTTCGGGCGGCGCGCCGGCCTTGACGAACTCGCTCAGGACCTTGCGCCCGAGGTGGCGCGGATCCCTGACCTGGCTGTAGAGCTTGCCATCCGAGAAAGTGCCGGCGCCGCCCTCGCCGAACTGGACGTTCGACTCGGGGTCGAGGACCTTGTTGCGCCACAGTCGCCAGGTATCCCTGGTGCGTTCGCGAACCGCCTTGCCGCGCTCGAGAACGAGCGGACGAAACCCCATTTGCGCGAGGACGAGTGCGGCGAAAATGCCGGCCGGGCCAAAGCCGACGACGACCGGCCGCTTTTGCCGCGCGGGCGCGCTCGGTGCCGCATGCGCGACAAAGTGATAGCTCGTGTCGGGGCTCGCGCCGATCTTCGCGTCGCCCGCATGACGCAGGAGCAACAGGGCTTCGTCATCGCCGGCAAGTTCGACATCGAGCGTGTAGCTGAAAACGGGCGCGTTCTTCTTGCGCGCATCGAGGCTGCGCCTGAAAACGCTCAAGCCGAGGACGCGCTCCTCGGCGATATCAAGACGCACGGCGAGCGCTGCCTTGAGGGCCTGCGGCGGATGATCTAGCGGCAGGCGCAGTTCGGCGACGCGGATCACGGTGCTTCGTCCTGCTGTCCGTAACTTGAGAACTTCGCGAGAACGACGGCCATCTCGGCGGCGTCGAGAAGGACCGGCTTTCCCATCTGGCAAGCCCGCCAGTACTGCTCGCAGAGCGCTTCGAGTTCGACCGCAAGATCGACCGCCTGCGCCAGGTCGCGGCCGAAGACGAGCATGCCGTGATTGGCCAGGAGGCAGGCCCTGCGCTCGTGCAGCGCGACTTGCGCCGCCGCAGAGAGCGCGCTCGTTCCGAAAGTCGCGTAATCGGCGCAGCGCAGCGTCGTGCCGCCGAAGCGCGCGATCATGTAGTGAAAGGCGGGGATCTCGAGGCGCAGGCAGGCAAGACTCGTCGCAAACGGCGAATGCGCGTGCAGGATCGCTCCGGCTTCCGGCCGGGAAGCGTAGATGTCGTGGTGCAGCTGCCATTCAGAAGAAGGCCGGCGCCGGTTCGCGGCGCCGGGGATGAGCACCGGCGAAGATGTCTCTGTCATCGCCAGGTAAACCATGTCGGCCGGCGTCAGCGCCTCGTAGGCCATGCCGGTCGGCGTGATCAGAAAACCGTCATCGGCACGCACGCTGAGGTTGCCGGCGGTGCCCTTGTTGAGCCCGCAGGCGGCCATGCGCCGGCTCTGCGCGACGAGCGCTGCGCGCAGGTCAGACATGCGCCTCCCGGTTCGCTTCGGGATAGAGCGTGCGCAAGGCGGCAGCGTTTGCAGGGCAGGCGCCGCGCTCGGTGATGATCGCGCTGACAAGGCCTGCCGGCGTCACGTCGAAAGCCGGGTTGCAGACTTCGACCGCCGCCGGCAGGGCGCGCAGGGCCCGCGCTTTGCCCTCGTCGTCGAGCCCGGTGACGATGCGCAATTCGTCGCCATCGCGCGCCTCGATCGGGATCTGCCCGCCCTGCGCGCAAGCGAAGTCGAGCGTCGATCCGGGCGCCGCGACATAGAACGGAATGCCGGCGGCGCGCGCAGCGAGTGCCTTGAGGTAAGTGCCGACCTTGTTCGCGGTGTCGCCGTTGGCGGCGATGCGGTCGGCGCCGACGATCACCGCGTCGACTTTCCCGCTCGCCATCAGCAGACCGGCGGCATTGTCGGCGATCACCGAGAGCTGGATGCCGCCTTGCGCGAGTTCCCAGGCGGTGAGCAGGCCCTGGTTGCGCGGCCGCGTTTCGGAGACCCAGACGTGGATCGGGATCCCGGCCGCCGCCGCGGCATAGACGGGGGCGAGCGCGGTGCCGGTGCCGAGCGTCGCGAGCGCGCCGGCGTTGCAGTGCGTCATGACGTTGAGCCGCGCCTTGCCTGCGGCAAGCGGGCGCAAAAGCTCGAGGCCGATTTCGCCGATGCGCCGGCAAGCCTCGGCGTCTTCGCGGGCGATATTCGTCGCTTCGCCCCAGGCGGCAGCGGCGCGTTCGCCAGGCGCGAGCGGCGCGATCAGCGCGCGCAGGCGGGCGAGCGCCCAGGCGAGGTTGACTGCCGTCGGCCGCGTCGCAGCCAGCGTCGAGAGCGCGTGCTCGAGCGCCGCGTCGTCGGCGCACTGCGTGAGCGCGAGCGCAAGTCCGTAAGCCGCGGCGACGCCGATCAGCGGCGCGCCGCGCACCTGCATTGCGCTGATCGCGTGCGCCGCAGCGGCAAGCGTCGTCACCCGGACAAAGCGGACCTCATGCGGCAAGGCGCCCTGGTCGAGGATCTCGATCGCGCTGCGGTCGGCGGCTGCTACCAGCGTGGAAAGGGGAGGCTTGGGAATGCGGGGCGGTGGGGACGTCATGCCCGGCATTTTAACAGGCGGCTTAAGCGTTCCCCGCAGCGATCGCGCGACGCTCGGATTCGATGCGCGCCATGAAGCGCTGGATCAGCGTCTCGTTGAGCGGCGAGGGCTTGATGAACTGGCAGCCGATATGCCAGAGCGGCCGCTCGGTGCGGCTTTGCACCGCGAGGATATAGCGCACCTCGATGGTGACCGAGAGCAGCCCGCCTTCGCGCAGGTCGATGCGGCAACCGGCAAAGCGCTCCATCGCGGCGACCCTCGGCTGCTCGGGCACCTGGAAACCGACGCCGCCGACCGAAATGTCGTAGAGCGGCAGGTTGATGGTCTCGTCGGCGCTCTTGCGGATGCGGCAACGATACGGCGCGACGAGCGGCAACTGCAGGCGATACGCCTCGCGGCGTTGCAGGCGCAGGACGCTGCGCGGCAGCGCGGTGACAAAAGCCGGTTCGCCGTCGTGCGTCGCGATGCGCGAGCGGCCCACCGTGAACTGGATGCGAATGCCGCCGACCAGGCCGACGAAGACGGCGCGCTCGCTCTTCAGGAAGGCCGCGTTGATGTCTTCGCTGCCGCCGATGTCGAAGTAAAGAAGGCCTTCGCTTTCCGAGACGTCGATGATGATCGTCAGGAAAGTCTGCCGGCCCTCGTCGAAGCTGACCGAAATTCTTTCGTTCTGGCGCGCGAGATTGCGCAATTCGAAAAGGATATCGGGCCGCGAGCTCAGCGTGCAGCGTTCGACATCCTCGTCAGTGTTCAAGGGGCTCATGGTCGGGGCGAATGGTTGATCGGCGCGTTCGCATCAAAATCTCCCGCATCGTAGCCGGGAATTCGTTTGCGCGCCAGCGCTTCACGACGGCTCGCGAGGCGCAGGGCTTGTCCGATCGCCCGCCGCGCCCTACACTCCTCGTCGGCAATCACTGCCGCCGGCGCGGCGCCTCGGTGCCAGCGCGATCAGGGCGTCGGCATACTCATTTCGGCAAAGGATAAGCGATGGGAATGATGCAGGAGTTCAAGCAGTTTGCGATGCGCGGCAACGTCATCGACCTTGCCGTCGGTGTCATCATTGGCGCGGCTTTCGGCAAGATCGTCGACTCCATCGTCGGTGATCTGATCATGCCCTTCGTCGCCTGGGTCCTTGGCGGCCGGCTCGATTTTTCAGGGATGTTCATCATTCTGGGCAAGGTGCCGCCGGGAACGGTGGAAACGCTCGACGCCTTGAAGAAGGCGCAGGTTCCGGTCTTCGCCTACGGCAACTTTCTGACGATCGCGGTCAATTTCGTGATTCTTGCTTTCATCATTTTCGTCATGGTCAAGCAGATCAACCGGCTGAAGAAAGCCGAACCCGAGCCGCCGCCCGCCGCGACGCCCGAAGACGTGCTGCTGCTGCGCGAGATTCGCGATAGCCTGAAGCGCTAGCGCGGCTCACGTCAACGTGCTCTGTTGCTGACACGCTGGTTTCCGCGCCTGACGCGCGGGCCACGCTGAACGCGCCGAGCGCGCCGAGACCCTTGAGTCTGCAGAGCGCCGTGACGCTCCTGCATTTCTCACCCCCTTCGTGCAGCGCCGGGCAACGCAGGAAAGCCGGGGGGTAGTCGGCGAGCATTGTTCGAGGGCGCAGCCCGAGGTTTGAGGGCGTAGCCCGAGTTGCGCAGCCGCCCCGGCTTTCCGAGTAGCGCAGGGGAGCCGGCGCAGCCGGCCGCAAACGCGGGGTCGCCCTTTCTCTGGTGACTCTCTTTCGGCGAATCGAAAGAGAGTCACCCGCGCGTCAGGCGCGGAAACCAGCGGGTCAGCAACAAATACGCGGACGTGAGCTGCGACTACGCGCATTAGGCGCGGAAACCAGTGTTTCAGTCAGAGCGCACGTTCACGTGAGCTGCGACCATGCGCGTCCGAATCAAAGCACGTCGACGTGAGCCGCGACCGATGCGCGCGTCCGCCGCGCCTCACTTGCCTTCGAGCGGCACGCCGAAAACGGCAAGCCACAGCGCCTTGACGGTGGCGATCTCCTTTTCGTAGGCGGCGCGCTCGACTCGCGAGGCCTGCACGCCATCGAGGCGAAACGCGTGCTGCAGGCGCCGGAAGTCGCGGTAGATCGCCTGCACCGGCGCCGCGAGCTCGGCCGCGATGAGGCCGAGTTCGGCGGCGATGCCGAGCAGCGCGATGTTGCCGAGGTTGGCGCACAGCCGCTCGTGCGTGTGCGCATGGCCGAGGACGAGAAACTGGACGATGAACTCGACGTCGATGAGGCCGCCCGGGTCCTGCTTGATGTCGAAGAATTCCTCGCTCTTCGAGGCGTGCGTCTCGAGCATGCGCGTGCGCATCGCGAGCACTTCTTCCTTCAATGTTTCAAGCTCGCGCGGCTGGCGCAGGATGGCGACGCGCAAGGCCTCGAAGCGCGCGCCGAGCGCGGCGTCGCCGGCACAGAAGCGCGCGCGCGTGAGCGCCTGGTGCTCCCAGACCCAGGCTTTCTGCGCCTGATATTCGGCAAAGGCGTCGAGGCTGTTGACGAGCACGCCGGCGTCGCCGTTGGGGCGCAGCCGCAGGTCGGTTTCGAAGAGGATGCCGGCCGGCGTCTGGCTGGCGAGCCAGCTGCTCATGCGCTGCCCGAGGCGCACGTAAACTTCGCCGACGTCGGGCTCGGGGTCGTCGTGCAGGAAGACGAGGTCAAGGTCGGACCCGTAAGCGAGCTCCTTGCCGCCGAGCTTGCCGTAGGCGATGACCGCAAACTTCGGCGCCTCGGCCGGGCGCGGGTGCCGTGCCTTGAGCTTCTCCCAGCACAGCGAGAGCGTCGCCTGCACGACGATGTCGGCAAGTTCGGTGAGATGGTCGGCGAGCCGCTCGACCGTCTGCAAGCCGGCGATGTCCTGGGCGAGCAGCCGGAAAACCTGCGCGTGATGCGCCTCGCGAACGACGATCATTTCGCGTTCGGTGTCGCCCGCGTGCTCGGCGAGCCGCTGCGCGATCTCCTTGCGAAACGTTTCGGCGTCGGTCGCCACTTCGTAGAGGCGCGGGTCGAGGACTTCGTCGAGGAGGATGGGATGCAAGGTCAGATAGGTCGCGGCCCAGCCCGAACTGCCGATGATCTCGGCGACCTTCGAGAGCGTCTGCGGGTATTGCTGCAAGAGCGCGAGATAAGCGCCGCGACGGCTGATCGTCTCGAGAAAGTCAAGGCCGCGCTGCCAGGTCGCTTCGGGATTCTTGGTCGCCGCCGCGGCGGCGATGAGGCGCGGCCCGAGGTTGTCGAGGCGCTCGCGGTTTTGCGCCGGCAGCTGCTGGTATTTGGCACTCTGGCGAAAGCTGCGCAAGCGTTCGAGGATCGCCTGCGGCTTGCGGAACCCGAGTGCGGACAGCGCTTCGAGCGCGTCGTCGCCTTCGCTCTGCTCGAACCACAGCCCGGCGAGCGCGTGGTCGGTGCCGGCCTCGGGCTCGGAGAAGATCTCTTCGAAGTGACGGGCGACGCGCGCGCGGTGCGCGTCGAGAACGGCAATGAAGTCGCACCAGCTCGCGTAGTCCATCGACGCCGCGATGCGCGCGCGTTCACCCTCGCCCGTCGGCAGGCGGTGCGTCTGCGCATCGCTGACGTATTGCAGCCGGTGTTCGAGCCGGCGCAGGAAGGCGTAGGCGTTGACGAGTTCGCTTTCGCTCTCGGCCGGCAGCAGGCGGCGTTCGACGAGGCGGGGCAGGACCGCGAGCGTCGGCTTCACCTGCAGCGCCGGGTCACGGCCGCCGCGAATGAGCTGGAAGACCTGCGCCATGAATTCGATTTCGCGGATGCCGCCGGGGCCAAGCTTGATGTGGTCGGCCATGTCGCGGCGGGCGACTTCGCGGCGGATCTGCGCGTGCAGGTCGCGCATCGCGTTGATCGCGCCAAAGTCGAGATACTTGCGAAAGACAAACGAGCAGGCGACCTGGTCGAGCGCTTCCGCCCAGCGCGCCTGCCGGTTCTCGCCGGCGTTGAGGACGCGCGCCTTGATCCAGGCGTAGCGTTCCCATTCGCGTCCTTGCGCGATGAAGTAGTTTTCGAGCGAGACCAGCGAGCCGACGAGCGGACCGGAATCGCCGTTCGGCCGCAGGCGCATGTCGACGCGGAAGACCTGCCCGTCGCCGGTGCGCTCGTCGAGCGCGGCGATCAGGCGTTTGCCGAGGCGGACGAAGAAGTCGTAAGCCTCTATCTTGCGGCCACCCGGCGCGGCACCGGCGGTCTCGCCGTCCTCGGGATAGACGAAAATGAAATCGACGTCGGAGGAGACATTGAGCTCGCGGCCGCCGAGCTTGCCCATGCCGATGACGAGGAGCTGCTGCGCTGCGCCCGAATGGTCGAGCGGCTCGCCGAACTGAAGCGCGAGTTCACGGTGCAGGAAAGCCAGCGCAAAGTTCGTCGTCACTTCGGCAAGATCGCTCATCGTCGCGACGACTTCGGGCAGCGGCGCGAGGCCGCCGAGGTCGCGCACGATGAGGCTCGCCATGACGCGCTGGCGCAGGTGGCGCAAGGCGCGTTTCAAGGCGTCCTCGTCGGCGGCCGGCGGCACGCTGGCCGCGAGAAAACCGGTCATCGCGGCGGCGGTGAAGGGCCGCGCGGCTTCTTCCAGGAGCCAGGCCTGAAGCTCGGGACGCGCCGCGAGCAGGCGGGCCAGATAGTCGCTGTGGGCAAGCGCCCGCTCGAGGGCGGCGGGCGGCAAGCGATCTTGCGGGTCGTTCATGGTGCACTTTCAGGTCGCTGCTGCGTTAACAAGGAAGCCTTGCCAGCCGGGCCGGCGGGCGAGGCGGGTGCGGCGGGTGCGGCGGGTGCGAACTCCGCGGTCGTGCTTAAAGCGTTTACAATTGCAACCTTGATGTAATTATTCCACGCCAATCCAGTGACGCGTTCGTATCCTTGGTCAAACCGTTCGCAGGCGTCGCTTTCATGACGGGGCCTGGCGCCGTGCGTGCCCCACTTTACCATCGTCTTCTAAGCCTCCTGCCTTCGTCGCGACCCTTGCGCGTGGCCGGGCGCGTGTTGCTGTGGGCAGCGACGATCGTCTACTTCGGCTTCATCGTCGCCGTGCTCGCGCTGCGCTATGCGATTTTGCCGCACGTCGCCGACTACCGCGGCGACATCGAAGCGCTCCTGGCGCGTGGCCTCGGACAATCGGTCAGCATCGGGCGCGTCGAGGCAAGCTGGGAAGGCATCAATCCCGACCTCGCCTTGTTCGACGTCCGTATCGCCGACGCCGAAGGTCGGCCGGCGCTCGCTTTCTCGCGCGTCGAGGCGGTGCTCTCGTGGTGGACGGTGCCGAGCGCGCAGTTGAAACTGCGCGTCCTGCGCATCGACAAGCCGACGCTCAATTTGCGCCGCGACCGCGACGGCCGCTTTTTCATCGCCGGCATTCCGCTCGCGCAGGCGAGCTCGGGGGGCGAAGGCTTCTCGGAGTGGGTGCTCGCGCAAAGACGCATCCGCATCAAGGATGCGACGCTCGTCTGGGAAGACGAATTGCGGCAAGCGCCGGCGCTCGCGCTCGAGGACCTTGACTTCGCGCTCGACAACGACGGCCGCCATCACCGCTTCGGCTTCACGGCCTTGCCGCCGCCGGCCTTCGCTTCAAGGATAGACGTTCGCGGCGATCTTGCCGGCAGCGACCTTGGCGAACTGGCTTCCTGGTCGGGGCGGGCTTACGCCGAAATCGGCTACGCCGACCTTGCCGTCTGGCGACAGTGGATCGATTACCCGCTCGCACTGCCGCACGGACGCGGCGCCCTGCGCACCTGGATCGCTTTTGCGCAAGGGCGCATCCATGAAGTGACTGCCGATCTGGCCTTGCGCGAAGTCAGCGCGCGCCTCGCCGACGATCTGCCGACGCTCGAACTCGAACAGATGTCCGGCCGCCTTGGCCTGCGCTTCTCCGAGCAGGGCGTCTCCTTCTCGGGGCGCCGCCTCGAGCTCGCGACGGCAGCAACAGGCCCCGGCAACGGCAAGGCCGGTAGCAGGGAAGAAGCGGGCGCGAGCCTGCGCGTCGAGCCGACCGATTTCGATCTCGACTTGCGTTTCGACGAGCAGGGCCGGACGAGCGCCGGCAGCGTCAAGGTGAACGTGCTTGACCTTGCCGCGCTCGCGCAGCTTGCCGAGCGCCTGCCGCTTGACGCGACGCTGCGCAAGCTGCTCGCCGACTACTCGCCGCAAGGCCGGGCGAGCGCGCTCTCGGCGCGCTGGAGCGGCGACGCCGAGCATCTGCAGAGCTACGCGCTCAAAGGCAGTTTCGCCGATCTCGCGCTGCGCGCCAACGGTGTTTTCCCGGGTTTTTCGGGCCTTACGGGAACGCTTGAAGCCAGCGAGAAGAACGGCAGCGTGAACCTGCGCTCGGCGAAAACGACGATCGCCCTGCCGCGCGTTTTCCCCGAGCCGCTGATCGCGCTCGACAGCCTCGTCGCCGACGTCAAATGGACGCACGGCGATGGGGGGATTTCCGCCCAGCTCTCGCGCGTCGAGTTTGCGGGCCCCGAGGCCGCCGGTTCGGCGCAGGGAACTTATCGCACGAGCGGCAGCGGGCCGGGAGTGGCGGACATCACGGCAACGCTGACGCGCGCCGATGCCCGCGCGGTCTGGCGCTACATGCCGCACGTCGTCGGCGCCGGGGCGCGGCAATGGCTGCGCGAATCGCTGCTCGCGGGCCACGCAAGCGAAGCCAAGCTGACGCTCAAGGGCGACCTTGCGCATTTCCCCTTCGTCGACAAGCGGCAGGGTCAGTTTCTCGTCACCGTCAAGGCGCACAAGGTCGTTCTCGATTACGCGACCGGCTGGCCGCGCATCGAAGGCATCGAGGGCGACCTTCGCTTCGAAGGCAAGGGCATGGTCGTCGATGCGCGGCAGGGCTCGATGCTCGGCGCCCGGCTGTTGAAAACGCGCGCCGAGATTCCGGATTTCGACGCGCCGGTGTCGATGCTCTTCGTCAAGGGGCAGGCCGAAGGCCCGACGTCCGAGTTTCTCAATTTCATTGAAAAGAGCCCGGTCGGCGAGCGCATCGAGCATTTCACCGCCGACATGCGCGCGGTCGGCAACGGGCACCTCGATCTCGCGCTCGCGATTCCGCTCGATGAAGAGAAGCTCGCCGATTCGAAGATCGACGGCCGCTATCGGCTCGCCAACAACGAAGTCACCGTCGATGCGGCGCTGCCGCCCTTGAAGCAGGTCAATGGCAGCGTGCAATTTACCGGCAGCGATCTGCGCGTTCCGGAAATCAACGCGACCCTCCTCGGCGGTTCGCTCAGGATCAGGGGCGGGCCACAGAAGGACGGGCGCATCCTGATCACGGCGAACGGGCAGATCAGCGTGGCGCAGCTGCGCAAGCAGCTCGATTCGCCTTTCTTCGACAATCTGTCGGGCACGACGAGCTACGAGGGCGAAGTGCGCATCAACAGGCGCGACGTCGACCTCGTCGTCAATTCGTCCCTCGTCGGTCTCGCGTCGGCCTTGCCCGCGCCGTTCAACAAGACGGCCGGCGAGACCCTGATGCTGCGCTTCAAAAAGGAGCTTTTGCCGCGCAGCACCGACCGTGAAGCGGCGCAGCGCGAACAGATCAGCGGCGCGCTCGGTACGATCGCAGCTTTCCAGCTGATTCGCCGCAAGCAGGCCGAAGTCTTCGTCACCGAGCGCGGCGCGATCGCGGTCGGGCGCCCGATCGTCCTGCCCGAGTCGGGAATCGCGCTGGCGATGAATGCGAAAAGAATCGACCTCGACGCCTGGCGCGAGGTTCCCGGAATGGCGGCGGCCACCGAAGCGGCTGCCCCAGGCAGTGCGACGGCAACGCCCGCTGCCCCTGCCAAGCCGTCGCCGCAGATCGCTTCGGTGAGCATCAAGACGCCCGATTTCGTTGTCTCCGGCCGGCACTTTACCGACCTCGATGCGGTCGCCGTCCCCGCCGGCGCGAGCTGGAAGATTTCGCTCTCGTCGGCGCAGGCGCTTGGCGAGCTCACCTGGGAGAGCGCCGTCGGCGGCAAGCTCACGGCGCGCCTGAAGCGCTTGCTCGTCGACTCGGTAGCGCCGACGAAAAGGCAGGTCGCCGCCGAAACGATCAAGGAATTGCCCGCGCTCGACATCGTCGCCGACGAATTCTCGCTCGGCTCGCGGCGCTTTGGCCGGCTTGAGTTGCAGGCGCGCAACGGCGGTGGCCTGTGGCGTCTCGACCGGATCAACGCGAGCAGTCCCGTCGGCAGTTTTTCAGGCCACGGGGTGTGGAAGACCGCCGACAGCAAGAGTGCGACGCAGCTCGACTTCAAGGTCGAGACGAGCGACGCCGGCAAGCTCCTCGAGCAGCTCGGCTACCCTGGCGCGGTGCGCGCCGGCAACGCCACGCTCGAAGGCAAGATCGGCTGGAGCGGCCCGCCGACCGACCTCGATTACGATACGCTGAGCGGCCAGATGAAGCTCGAAGCGGGCAAGGGCCAGTTCGTCAAACTCGACCCCGGCGCTGCCGGCAAGCTGCTCGGCCTGATCCGCCTGCAGGGGCTGCCGCGGCGAATTTCGCTCGACTTCAAGGACGTTTTCAGCGAGGGCTTCGCTTTTGACAGCATGACGAGCGCGCTCGACGTGCGCAACGGCGTGATGCGCACGAGCCGCCTGCAGATCGACGGGCCGTCGGCGCGCGTCCTCATGAGCGGCGAAGTCGACTTGCGGCGTGAAACGCAAAAGCTCTACGTCAACGTCCAGCCCGAGCTTGGCGGTACCGCGGCGCTCGGCGTCGCGCTCGTCAATCCGGTTGCCGGCGTCGCGACCTGGCTCGCGCACAAGATCCTGCAAAATCCGCTGAACCACATGTTCGGCTTCAATTACCTCGTCACCGGCACCTGGGAAGACCCCAAGGTCGAAAAGCTTGCGGCGGCGGAAGCCCCGCAGAACGCGCCGAGGTTGCCGACGATCCCGCCGGATGGAGGAACGGCCAATGAGCCAGCCAGCAAATGAACCGCTGGAGGCGGCGCGCGGCAAGACGCGCGTCGCCGCCGTACAGATGGTGTCGACGCCGCGCGTCGCCGACAATCTCGAGCGCGCCGCCGCGCTGATCACGCAGGCGGTGGAGAAGGGCGCGAGCCTCGTCGCGCTGCCCGAGTATTTTCCGATCATCGGCGGCAACGACGCCGACAAGCTCGCCGCCGGCGAAAGCGAAGGCGCGGGCCCGGTGCAGGAATTTCTCGCGAGCACGGCGCGCGCGCACGCGATCTGGCTCGTCGGCGGATCGATACCGCTCTTGTCCGACAAGGCCGGCAAGATGCGCAATGCCTGTCTCGTCTTCGATCCGCAGGGCGAGCGCGTCGCGCAATACGACAAGATCCACCTGTTCGGCTTCGCGCAGGGCAAGGAGCGCTACGATGAAAGCGCGACGATCGCCGCCGGCGATCGCCTCGCCGCTTTCGACACGCCGTTTGCGCGCGTCGGGCTCTCCATCTGTTATGACATGCGCTTTCCGGAGCTTTATCGCGCGCTCGGTGTCACAGACTTGCTGGTGATTCCGGCCGCCTTCACCGAGACGACGGGGCGCGCGCACTGGGAAATCCTGCTGCGCGCGCGCGCGATTGAAAACCAGTGCTACGTCCTCGCCGTCGCGCAGGGCGGGGTGCACGAGAATGGCCGTGAAACGCACGGCAACAGCATGCTGATCGATCCCTGGGGCGAGATCGTCGCTCGCCTCGGCAAGGGGGAAGGCGTCATCGTCGGCGACATCGACCCCGCCCGCATCGCCGACGTCCGTACCCGCCTGCCGGCGCTCAAGCACCGGGTGATGTAAGAGAAAGCGAAAAATCCACCACCAAGCCACAAAGTCACCAAGTTTCACCAAAAAAATCGATGGTCCTGTCGCTTGGTGCTCTTGGTGTTCTTGGTGCTCTTGGTGGTAAGTCTTTTTGAATTGAGAGCTGTTTTGAAATCGGAAAATCAATGAACGATACAACGAATGCTTCATCGCTGCTTGCGCAGGCGCAGAAGACGCTGCTCACGCCTTACGGGCTCGATATCGCCGACCTCGGCAAGGTTTTCGGCACGATCATGACGAACGAGGTCGATGCGGCGGACCTCTATTTCCAGTACAGCCGCTCCGAGGCCTGGAGCCTTGAAGAAGGCATCGTCAAGTCGGGCAGCTTCAATATCGACGAGGGCGTCGGCGTGCGCGCGATGGCCGGCGAGAAGACCGCTTTCGCCTACTCCGACGACATCAGCGCGCTGGCGCTGTCCGACGCGGCCAAAGCCGTGCGTGCCATCGCGGCGGCAGGGCAGGGACATCGCACCAAGGCCGCGCCGAAGTTTACGAAGGCGCCAGGCCACCGCCTCTACTCGCCGCACGATCCGATCGCCTCCCTGCCGGCGGCCGAGAAGGTTGCGCTGCTCGAACGCTTCGAGGCCTTTGCGCGCGCCGAGGACCCGCGCGTGAAGCAGGTGATGGCACACATCGCCGGCGAATACGAGATCATCCTCGTCGCCGGCAGCGATCGCCGCCTTGCCGCCGACATCCGGCCGCTCGTGCGCGTCTCGATCACGGTGATCGTCGAAGACGGCAGCGGCAAGCGCGAACAGGGCTCGGCCGGCGGTGGCGGGCGCGGCGACTACGGCTATTTCACCGACGAACTCTTGCGCGAGTACGCTCACCTCGCCGTGCACCAGGCGGTGACCAACCTCGGCGCGCGCCCTGCACCCGCCGGTACGATGACCGTCATCCT
>CAZALA010000103.1:0-13067 GCA_964485725.1 uncultured Propionivibrio sp.
GGCGGGACTGCCCTGGAGGTGGAGGCAATCCGCCCCGGGGCGCCCGCGGCCGGCGGCGTACAGGACGGGCCGGTTCGAAAAACCGGCCGCGACGCGCGGAATCCCCGACGGCATCAAGCCCATGAGGAAGGTGAAGCCGAGCAACAGCACGACGCCCATCGCGCTTTCCTTGGTCCGCTCTATCCCCCACATGAAAGCGAAAGCGATCGCCATGAAAACGAGGAAAGAGACGATCGGGCTGCCCGCGAACAGCGCGAAGCCCATCTGCACGCCGACAAAAGCGCCAAAGACCGTCGGCACCATCGACAAAGCGAGCAGGAAATACGTGTTGCGCAATACCCTGTTTTGCCGCTGCGCCAGATCCTGGGTTGCCTGACCTGTCATTTGATACTCTTGCATTGATTGCTCCTCCAAAGTGTTGAACTACTGCCATCAGACTACGCAAGGCGGGCACAAGTTGCAAGCGCCGACGGTAACGGTTTGTAAGCCGCCGACATCTCCTCCTCCCATGGCCCGCGCCCGGAGAAAGAACATAGGGTGCGATAGCGAAAGCGTATTGCACCGATCCGTGCATAGCAAAGCGTATTGCCCCGATTCGCGCATCAGCCCAACGCCATGCGCCGGCCGGTTCGTCCGGTAGACAGGAACAAGCGGCCCACGCTAAGATTCGCGCCTCATAGCCTCGCGGCGCCGCGATCGACGCAAGCGCGGGTGGCAACAAACCGTCGCATGTCATAATGCGATGTGGCGCGACCGGAAGCGTGGCAGAGTGGTCGATTGCACCGGTCTTGAAAACCGGCAAAGGGCAACCTTTCGTGAGTTCGAATCTCACCGCTTCCGCCAGATCGTGTCGAGTCCGCAATCCCCCGGTCGCCGGAGGCGATCATCAAATTTGGGTGAACAACTCAAGACGACTACAATCGACGTGCCAGCATTGCAACTACGCGAAGGGAGATACTCATGAAAGGAACGATCGTTGGGATCAACAACCGGAATGGGCTCCATGCTGTTCGAACCGACGCCACCGAAATAACGATTTTCCAGATGGTCGGCGCGCACGAGGCAAAAATGAGAGACATCGTCAGTGGAAATCTCGAAACGCCCGGATCGGAAACCTTATTCAACGAGACGCAAAATGTGGAGTTCACCGCCCTTATTCAGGAGGTTCGCTGCTCGGCATTGAAAGCGTCAGAGTTGCTCAATCGCTGAGATTCAGTTACCAGCGCGATAGCGGGGTGGTGCGCCTTTCCGCCACGTTGTGAAAGTTCTCGCCATCACCCGGCGCTTCAGCGTTCCCGCCCGGCCTCGTGCCAGGCCTTGCGCACCGGCGAGAGCAAAAACTCCATGACGGTGCGCGTGCCGAGCCAGATTTCGGCGTTGGCCTGCATGCCGGTGCCGAGGACGAAGCGCTCGCCGTCCATTTCAAGCGCCATGGCCTTGAGGCCAATCAGCGCCTTGTAGACGAGCGGCTCTTTCCTCGCAACGGTCTTGTCGTTCGGCGCCGTCCCGTTGCCGGTGTTGCCGTCGGCCGAATCGGCGCTGACGTGTTCGACAACGCCCTCGATCATCCCGTATTTCTGGAACGGAAACGCCGCGAGCTTGAGCTTCACCGGCTGCCCCTGGCGGACGAAACCGATGTCGTCGTTGCTGACCCAGACTTCGGCCTTGAGCGTTTCCTCCTTGGGGACGAGCGTCAGCAGCACCGTGCCGGGCTGGACGACGGTGCCGACGGTATGCGTCGCGAGGTCTTTCACGACGCTGTCCTGCGTCGCCCTGAGCTCGAGCAGTTGCTGCCGGTGCGCCTGCTTGGCGACTTCCTGCGCGAGCTTGAGCGTGCTGTTCGTCTGGTGCACGACGACCTTGTCGATGATTACCTGCGTAATCACCGGCGTGCTGAGGCCGACGACCTGGATCGCGAGCGAGGCGAGCAGCACGTCGCGCCAGAGGCTTTTGTGCTTCAGCAACTCCGGAATGAACCAGGAAAAGCCGAAGGCTTTTTTCTCTTTCGGGAAGCCGGCGATGGTCTCATCGCTGCCGGTACCGGTTGCCGCTTCTCGGGCGACGAGGATGAGGTCGGGGGCAAGGCGCGCGGCCGCTTCGGAGATCGGCATCGTCTCGGGGCTTTGCTCGCCGGGACGAAAATACACGAGTTCGTCGGCAGTCGCTTTGACGATGAGAAGGACGCCGAGCGGCGGCTCGGCAGCGCCGGCTTCATCTTCGCCCGCCACGTTTGCATCTGTGAGCTCGGCAATCGCAGCTTCGAAAGCGATGATCGGATAGGGGAAGCTTTGCCAGTCGATGCGCGTGATCGGGCAATCACCGGTCTTGATGCCGAGCGAGCGCGCGGCTTCGTGAAGCGTATCGACGCGGTACGGTGGCGGGTAATCCTGGGCGAGCAGCGCCGGATCGAAAGGAATCCGGTAGAGCGCGCACAGGCTGGCGAGGAGCCATAGGAGGTCGTCGCGTTTGACGCCGTCTTGCGACTGCATGAGCCCCTCTGTGAGGAAGATGGCTCCCTGATTTCTTATGTCTTGAAATTGTTCGGCGATAGTACCGTTTTTGATATGCCAATGCAATATCTGACGAAAGCGATGGGGGTTCGGTCGGCCGGTTCTGGTGGCGGAATAGCAGGTGGAGAGCGGAGGTGTGACGCGATACGCTTCGCTGGTGCACGGATCGGTGCACTACGTTCGCTATTGCACCCCATATTGAGCGTATGTGCTATTCTTAACATTCACTCGCGCTGCATCTTTGAAGAGGACCGCCCATGACCGCCGTCGCGCCGCTGCCGATATTCCAGGAATCCGTCTTTGCCTTCGACGCGCGAGGGATCGCCAAGCGCTTTCGCCACGCCGCGATTTTCGGGGCGCTCGACGCGCTCACGGCCGGCGAAACGATGCGCTTCATGAACGACCATGACCCGCTGCCGCTGCTGCGGCAATTGAGCGAGCGCTACGGCGACGCCGTCAGCGTCGTTTATCGCGAGCGTGCCGAGGGCAACATCGTCATCGACTTCGTGAAACGGGCTGGATGAAACCGATCACCGCTTTCATCGCGCCGCATCGCACGGGCTTTCTGCTCGGGACGCTCGTCTTCATCGCGGCGCTCCTCTGGTGGACGCTCGAAATTGTCGCGCGACAAAGCGGCGCAGGCTCGGTCTTCTCGACGGCGATGCCGGCGATGTTCCTGCACGGCTATCTGATGCTCTACGGCTTCTTCCCGCTCTTCATGCTCGGCTTCATCTACACCGCGGGCCCGCGCTGGCTCGGCGTGCCGCCGCCGCGCCTTGCCGCCTACGTCCCGGTAATGGTCGGCTACGCCGCTGGCAGTCTACTCGTGCTCGCAAGCGTCCGGTTCGCTTTCCTTCTGCCCTTCGGCATCGCGCTGCATGCGCTGGCCTGGAGCGGCGCGCTCGCGCTGTGGATCGGTCGCATGCGCGAGAGCAAGGCGCCCGACCGCTGGCACGCGGCGCTGGTCGCCAGCGCTTTCGCGCTCGGGCTCTGTGGGCAGGCCTGCGCGCTGCTCTGGAGTTCCGGCATCGCGCCGGCGCTCTGGCAGACGAGCGTCGAGATCGGCCTCTGGGGCTTTTTGCTGCCGGTCTTTCTGACCGTCTGCCACCGCATGCTGCCTTTTTTCAGCAGCAGCGTGCTCGCGCCCTACACGATCTGGAACCCACCGCAGCTTCTTTTCGCGCTCGTCGGCCTCTCTTGGGCGCATGGCGCGCTCGCGCTTTTCGGCGTTGCGACCTGGCCTGTCGATCTTCCCTTTGCGGCGTTGCTCGCGACGACGAGCTGGCGCTGGGGGCTCGTGCGCTCGTTCAAGGTGCCGCTGCTCGCGATGCTGCACGCCGCCTTCGCTTGGGCGAGCCTCGCCCTCGCGCTCTACGCGGCGCAAGGCATCGCCGCCGCACTGGGTCACGCAATCCTGGGTTTCGCCCCCCTGCACGCGCTCACGCTCGGCTTCTTCGCGACCATGCTGCTCGGCTTCGTGACACGCGTCAGCCTCGGCCATTCAGGCCGGCCGCTCGTCGCCGGCCGCTTCGCGTGGACGCTCTACTGGATGATGCACGGCGTCGCGGCGACGCGCGTCGTCGCCGACCTTATCATGGGCTGGCAGCAGGCGATGTATCTCTCTTCAGTGCTCGGCGCGCTCATCGCTTTCCTGCTCTGGGGGACGCGCTTCGTTCCCATCTATCTGCTGCCGCGGGCGGACGGCGGCAAGGGCTGATCGTCCGATGGCCGGCCCGGCGCAAAGCCCCCGCGAAACCTGCTACGATTGCGGCGGTCGGCGAAGGAACTCGCCGCCCTTCCCTGCAACCAAATACCCGTGGCAGGCAAGAAAGATCCGACGCGATCGCTCTGAACCCCGCTCCCACTGACCGGTCAAGACAGGAATGCAAGTGAGCGAGAAAGCACCAGCATTGGCCGACCTGCTTCAGCGACCGCTGCGCGACCTGCGCATTTCGGTCACTGACCGCTGCAATCTGCGCTGCACCTACTGCATGCCGCGTGACGTCTTCGGCAAGGATTACGTTTTTCTGCCGCGCAGCGAGCTCTTGAGTTTCGAGGAAATCGCCCGCCTCGCGCGTCGCTTCGTCGCCCTTGGCGTCCGGAAAATCCGCCTGAGCGGCGGTGAGCCGCTGATGCGCCACGGCGTCGATCGCCTCGTCGGCCTCCTCTCGCAGCTTTCGACGCCCGACGGCAAGGCGGTCGAAGTCGCGATGACGACGAACGGCGTCCTGCTCGCGCCAAAAGCGCAGGCGCTCAAGGCTGCCGGTCTGACGCGGCTCACGGTCAGCCTCGATGCGCTCGACGAAGCGATCTTCCAGCGCATGAGCGATGCGAGCGCGTCGGTGACGACGGTGCTTGACGGCATCGGCGCGGCGCAGCGCGCCGGACTCGCGCCGCTCAAGGTCAACGTCGTCGTCAAGCGCGGCGTCAACGAAAGCGAAATTCTTCCGCTCGTCGAGCACTTCCGCGGCAGCGGCGTCATCGTCCGCTTCATCGAATACATGGACGTCGGCACGAGCAACGGCTGGCGCATGGACGAGGTGGTCACCGCGCGCGAAATCCTCGAGCGCGTCGGAGCCGTTCATCCGCTTGTGCCGGCCGAGCCCACGTATCGCGGCGAAGTCGCCAAACGCTGGCGCTTTGCCGACGGCGCCGGCGAGGTCGGCGTCATCGCCTCGGTGACGCAAGCCTTCTGCCACGACTGCAGCCGCATTCGCCTGTCGACCGAAGGCAAGCTCTACACCTGCCTGTTCGCGACGCAAGGAGTGGATTTGCGCGCACCGCTCCGGCACAATGCGGGCGACGAGGAGATCGACCGCCTGATCGCGACGACCTGGACGCAGCGTTCGGACCGCTACTCCGAACTGCGCCACGCCAATACGCTTCCCGCCGGCAAGAAAATCGAAATGTCGTACATCGGCGGATGATCTTGTCGTTCCACCGAGCAAACTTTGCGAGCCTTGACGATTAACGACGCGAATGAGCAATGACTTGACGCATTTTTCCGACGCCGGACGCGCCCGCATGGTCGATGTTTCGGACAAGGACGAGACGCGCCGCGTCGCGATCGCGAGCGGCATCATCCGCATGCAGGCGGCGACGCTCGCACGCATCCGCGAGGGCAGCGTCAAGAAGGGCGATGTGCTCGCGGTGGCCAACGTCGCCGCGGTGATGGCCGCCAAACGCACGCCCGACCTCATCCCGATGTGCCATACGCTCGCCTTGAGCGCGGTCGAGGTCGATTTCGCCGAGGTGGCGCCCGTCGGCGACGGCGAGGAACCGGGCATTCGAGCGAGCGCGGAAGTGGCCTGCGTCGGCACGACCGGCGTTGAAATGGAAGCGCTCTGCGCGGTGTCGGCGGCGCTGCTGACGATCTACGACATGTGCAAGGCGATCGACCGGGGCATGCGCATCGAAGAGATCCAGCTCGAGGAGAAACGCGGCGGCAAGAGCGGTCTCTGGCAACGCGACGCAGGCTCGAGGCCAACGTCGCCATGATCCGCGTGCTGTTTTTCGGACCGGTCGCCGACCGCGTCGGCACGGGCCGCCTCGAGCTTCCCTGGCGCGCCGGCCTGCGCCTCGCCGATCTGCGCGCCGAACTTGAGCGCGAGCATCCCGAAGCGTTCGCGATCGTCGCGATGACCGCGCTCGACGGCGCGCGCATCAGCGATCCGGCGACCGCGATCGCCGACGGCAGCGAAGTCGTTTTCATGTCGAAGTTTTCGGGAGGCTGAAGGCTAAATGAAAGATCCGGTCCGCCTTCAGCTCGAGGACTTCTCGCAGGATGAGGAAGTCGCCGCGCTCAAGGCCGCGTCCAAACGCGTCGGCGGTATCGCGACCTTTCTCGGCTGCGCGCGCGATTTTTCGCAAGGCAGCGAAGTCTGCGAAATCCATTTCGACGCCTACGACAGCATGGCGCTCGCCGAGATGCAGAAGCTGCGCGTCGATGCCATCGCGCGCTTTGGCCTGATCGAGGCGCGCATCGTCCATCGCCTCGGCGTCGTCCGCGCCGGCGACGATATCGTCTTCATCGCAACCGCCGCCGAACATCGCGCGCCGGCGCTCGAAGCCTGCCGCTGGCTGATCGACGAACTCAAGGAACGGGTACCGATCTGGAAAAAGGAAATCACGCCGGACGGCGAAGCCTGGGTGAGCCCGCACCCGTGACGATGACGCCTGCCAAAACGCCGCCGGTCTTCATTTTCGTCGGCCATTCGGGGTCGGGTAAAACGACGCTGATCGAGAAGCTCGTGCACGCGCTGACGCAGCGCGGACTCATGCTGGCGACGATCAAGCACGCGCACCACAAGGTCGCACTCGACCACGAAGGCAAGGACAGCTGGCGCTACAAGCAGGCCGGCGCAGCGATGAGCATGCTCGTGACCGCCGACGAACTGCAGCTTGTCGCCGACGCGGTCGATCGGCGCGAGCCGCGCGAGCTCGCCGAGCGTTTCTTAGGCGAAGCCGACCTCGTCCTCGCCGAAGGTTTTTCGCACGCCGTCGGCGCCAAGATCGAAGTGCTGCGCCGTGCGCTCGCCAAGCCGCCGCGCTGTGCGATCGCCGACGGCCTGATCGCCATCGTCACCGACATCGACGAAGCCTATCCCGAGCTGCCGCATTTTGCGCTCGACGATATCGCCGGCCTCGCGGATTTTCTGCTGCAGCGCGAAGTACCGTGATCGAGGACTGCACGGCGCTCGTCCTCGTCGGCGGCAAGTCCCGGCGCATGGGGCAGGACAAGGCCAACCTCGTCATCGGCGGCGACGAGACGCTGTTGCAGAAAGTCGTCGCGATCGTCCGCCCGCTCTTCGCGAAGGTCGTCGTCAGCGTCGATCGCGAGCGGCCCGGGATGGCGCTGCAGCAAGTCTGCGATGCTAAGCCCGGCGGCGGTCCGCTTGCCGGCGTTTGCGCCGGCCTGGCAGAAGCGGGCACGCCGTGGATTTTCGCGGTCGCCACCGACATGCCTTTCCTGCGCCCTGCCCTCATCGAGGCGCTGGCGCAAAAACGCGGCGGCGGTGGCTGCGCCGATCGCGCCTGCGAGGCGGTCATCCCGATCGTGCACGGGCACGCGCAAACGCTGTGCGGCTTCTACGCGAGTGCCGCTCTGCCGACGCTGCAAGCGGTGCTCGCCGGCGGCGAGCGCGCAAGCCTGCGCGCCGCGCTTGCCAAACTGAACGTCTGCTACGTCGAGGAGTCCGAGTTGCGCAGCTGCGACCCCGAACTTTCGAGCTTCTTCGACCTCGACACCCCGGAGGACGTCGCGCGGGCTCTGCGCGAACGGCTCTAGCGGGACGACAACGCAGTTTATCAACCGGAAAGGCATGCTCTTGAGCGAAACAGGAAAGACAGGAAACCTCTCGGTGAGCGCTGCGCAAGCTTGCGTGTTGCGTCACGCCGCGGTCGGCGGGCTCGTCAGTGTCGAGCTCGAGGCCGCCCTCGGTCGCGTCCTTTGCGAAGAGGTGCGGGCCAACCGCGACCAGCCGCCTTACGACGTCTCGGCGATGGACGGTTTCGCCTTGCGCAGCGCCGATGCCACGGCGGCAGACGCGGCGCCGGTGGTGCTGACGATCGTCGAGGACATCAAGGCCGGCGACCTGCCGCGCAAGAGCCTCGCCGCCGGCGAATGCGCGCGCATCATGACCGGCGCGCCGGTGCCCCAGGGCGCCGACTGCGTCCTGCGCGTCGAGGACACGCGTGCGCTCGACGCCGGTCGCGTCGAGATCCGCCGCTCCCTCGCCGCCGGCAACGACATCCGCTTTCGCGGCGAGAGCATGCGCGAGGGCGCCGTCGTGCTCAGCGCCGGCACCGAGATCACCCCCGGCGTCGCCGGCGTCCTGGCGACGGTCAAACGCGGCGAAGTGAGCGTTTTCGCCAAACCCACGGTGGCCATCCTCGCCACTGGCGATGAGCTCGAAGCGCTCGATGCGCCTTTCGATGCAAACAAGATCCCGAACTCGAACAGCTACGCGCTGATGGCGCAGACGCAGGCGCTCGGCATCACGCCGCAACTCCTCGGCATCGCCCGCGACGATCGCGACGAGCTTGCGGGATATCTCAGCCGCGGGCTCGCCGCCGACGTCCTGCTCGTCTCGGGTGGCTCTTCGGTCGGCGTGCACGATCATGTGCGTCCGGCGCTCGAGGCGCTCGGCGTCACCCTGCATTTCTGGCGCGTCGAGATGCGCCCCGGGCATCCGCTCGCTTTCGGAACCACCGCCGACGGCCATCTCGTTTTCGGCCTGCCCGGCAATCCGGTCTCGAGCATGGTCTGCTTCGAACAGTTCGTCGTGCCGACGCTGCGCCGCATGATGGGACACTCCCGCCTGTACCGGCGCACGATCTCTGCACGGCTCGCGAAAGCGGTCAGCATCCGGCCCGGACGCACCGAGTTCGTCCGCGTCACGCTCACGCGCGCTGCCGGAACTTACGTCGCGACTTCGACCGGCGCGCAGGGCAGCGGCATGCTGCTCTCGATGGCGCAGGCCGACGGCCTGCTCGTCGTTCCGGCGCAGCGATCGACGATTGCCGCCGGCGAGACCGTGACCGTGCAATTGCTCGACGGCGGCTTTCAGCTTGAAAACGGATTCGAGGACTGAACCATGGAGCGCATCGGTGAAAACCCCGCGAAAATCGGCGTCGTCACGATCTCGGATCGCGCCAGCCACGGCGTTTATGAGGACAAGGGCGGCCCGGCGATCACTGACTGGCTGACACGGGCTTTGACGAGTCGCTGGCACGCCGTGCCGCGGCTCATTCCCGACGAGCAGCCGATCATCGAAGCGACGCTGCGCGAACTTGCCGACGGCGAGAAATGCTGTCTTATCGTCACCACCGGCGGCACCGGACCGGCCTTGCGAGACGTCACGCCGGAAGCGACCGAGGCCGTGTGCGAGAAAATGATGCCGGGTTTCGGCGAGCTGATGCGAACCGCCTCGCTCAAATTCGTCCCGACCGCGATCCTCTCGCGGCAGACCGCCGGCATCCGCGGCCGCACGCTGATCGTGAACCTTCCCGGCAAACCCTCGGCGATCGCCGATTGCCTGCACGCCGTTTTCCCGGCGATCCCGTATTGCGTGGACCTCATCGCAGGCGAAGGCGAAGCGCTTGCAACCGACGCTTCGTTCTGCGCGGCTTTCCGGCCGGCGCACGCGAAGAAGTAACGCCGAAGGCGCGATGCGGCAAACGGTGCAATGCGTTTCACTTATTGCATCCGATGTTCATTCTCCGTTTGACCTGCCGTCGGCCGCCGAAAAACGTCTCGCCGTCGGTGCGGCGTTGGGGCGTATTCCTGTATCGTGAGGGCGATGCGACAAGAGCCTGCTTCCTCAATGAACCCTGACGAAAAAGAAGGGCTGGCGGCAAGCGCGTCGGGCGAGGGTGTTTCGCCCTTGCGATTCGACCGTGCCGAGTGCGCCGGCGCGGTCGCCGACCTGGGCGTGCTGATTCCCATCGCGGTTGCGCTGATCGTGCAGAACGGTCTCTCGGCGACGGCGGTTCTGCTCCCCGCCGGGCTTCTTTATGTCGCCGCCGGCCTCGTCTACCGCGTACCGGTTCCGGTGCAACCGCTCAAGGCCTTCGGCGCGATCGCCATCGCCCAAGGTCTGGGTTCGGCCGAGATTGCCGCGGGCGCGCTCCTGATGGGCGCGATCTTCATCGTGCTCGGCGCGAGCGGCTTGATCGATCGCGCCGCAAAAATCTTTCCGCAACCGATCGTGCGCGGCGTCCAGCTCTCGGTCGGCCTGCTTTTCTGTCAGCTTGCCTGGCGCCTGAGCGCGGCGCCGCCAGCGGCGTTCACCGACCATGCGACGCCGATCCCGTGGCTCGTCAGCGGGACCGTCGTCGTCGCCCTTACGGCCCTGCTGTTCCGGCGTCGCAACGTCAGCCTGCTGCTGCTCGCGATCGCCGTTGTCGCCATCGCCATCAACTTCGAGGGCGCCCTCACCGCCGGTCCGTCGGCGCTGCAACTGCCAAGCTTAAGCCTGCAAGGCTTCTGGACCGCCGCGGTCGTCCTCGTCCTGCCGCAACTGCCGCTGACTTTCGCAAATTCCTGTGTGGCGACGGCAGACGCTGCGCGCACCTATTTCGGTGAGGCGGCCCGCGCGGTCCGGCCGGGCCGACTGGCGATCAGCCTCGGCCTCGCCGACCTTTTCGCCGGCGCTATCTGCGGCATGCCGGTGTGCCACGGCGCCGGGGGACTCACCGCGCATCGCAGTTTCGGCGCGCGCAGCGGTGGCGCGCCGATCGCTCTCGGACTCGTTTTGCTTGTTCTCGCGCTGGCCTTTGGCAACAGCCTCAGCGCTCTCCTCGCGGGCTTTCCCCTGGCGATTCTGGCGGGGCTGCTCGCGGTCGCCGGCCTGCTGCACATCGCCCTGCTCGCCGATCTGAAACTGCCGTCGCACTGGGCGCTGGCGATCGCTGTCGGCATCACGGGCTTCCTCACCAACCTCATGGTCGCGCTGGTCGGCGGGCTTTTGCTGTGGTGGACGGCAAAGGCGATCTTCGCGTTCAGGGAAGGCCGCAAGCAAGCCTGATCCGCGCAGCCCTCGCGACCCTTTCTCCGCTTAGAACCAGCCCTCGACCTTGGCCTTGTCCGGCACGCCGCCGGCATGAACGACGCTGCCGTCGATGACGACGCCCGGTGTCGACATGACGCCGTAAGCCATGATCGCTGGCAGGTCCTCGACTTTTTCAAGCTCGATGGCGACGCCTTTCTCGCGCGCCACCGTTGCGACGAGCGCGAGCGTATTCCTGCAGTTGGCGCAACCGGTGCCGAGAATCTTGACCTTTTTCATTTTTTTCTCCTTGAGGAAGGACTTTGAAGAGCGGGCTCGTCAGAGCAAGGCGTTGAAGACGTAGCCGACGATCAGGATGCCGGTCGCGACGACACCGGCGAACGTCGCGATCAGCGTCGGCTTGAGCGCCTTGCGCAGGATGATCATTTCGGGGGCCGAGAGGGCGATCACCGCCATCATGAACGCGAGCACGGTGCCGAGCGCCGCGCCCTTGCCGATCAGCGCTTCGACGATCGGGATGATGCCGGCGGCGTTCGTGTACATCGGCACGCCGAGCAGCACCGCCGCCGGAACGCCCCACCACACGTCCTTGCCCATGAACGAGGCCATGAAGTCTTCGGGAACGTAGCCGTGAATGCCGGCGCCGACGGCGATGCCGGCGACCACGTAGGGCCAGACCTTGCCGACGATCTGCCTGACGTGGTGGCGGCCGGCTTCGAAGCGGTCGACCCAGCCGTGGTCGGGGCCGGTGCTCGCGGGCACGAGCCCGCCGTGAATTTTCTGTACCCAGTCCTCGAGGTGGTTTTCCATCTTCAGCTCGCCGATGACAAATCCCGCAAGAATGGCAACGGCAAGCCCGAGCACGAGATAGAGCACCGCGACTTTCCAGCCGAACATGCCAAAGAGCAGCACCAGCGCGACTTCATTGACCATTGGCGCCGAAATCAGGAAGGAGAAGGTGACGCCGAGCGGCACGCCGGCCGAGAGGAAACCGATGAAAAGCGGCACCGCCGAGCACGAGCAGAACGGTGTGACGATGCCGAGCGTCGCGGCGAGCACGTTGCCGATGCCGACGCGCTTGCCCGAGAGCAGCGCGCGCGTGCGCTCGGGCGCAAAAAAGGTCTGGACGATGCCGAGGACGAAGACGATGCCGGCGAGCAGGAGCAGGACCTTGGGCGTGTCGTAGAGAAAGAAGTGCAAGGCTTCGCCGAAAGCCGTGTCACGCGACAGACCGAGCGCGGCGACGATCGCGTCGGCGAGCATTTCGAGCTGGCTGTAGGCGGCGAACCAGAGCACGGTCGCGAGCGCGATCGCGGCAAGCCAGCGGCCGAGCGCAGGAGACGGAAGGGCTTGCGGGTGGGCGGACACTTGAGACTCCCTGAATGATCGGTTGAACATGCTCAGGAAGACGAACGAAAGCGCAAAAGGATGCAGGCTCTCACCGCCTCGCACCCTCGTACCACCCCTTGCTGGCATTGACCAGCCTGACGACGAGCAGCATCACCGGCACCTCGATCAGCACGCCGACCACGGTGGCGAGCGCCGCGCCCGATTCGAAACCGAACAGGCTGATCGCCGCGGCGACCGCGAGCTCGAAGAAGTTCGACGCGCCGATCAGCGCCGACGGACAGGCGACCGCATGCTTCTCGCCGAGCTTGCGGTTGAGCCAGTAGGCGAGCGAGGCGTTGAAGAAGACCTGGATCAGGATGGGAACGGCGAGCAGCGCGATGACGAGCGGCTGGTCGATGATCGCCTTGCCCTGGAAAGCGAAGAGCAGCACGAGCGTCGCGAGCAGCGCGCTGATCGACCACGGCCCGATCCTTGCCATGGCCGCGTCGAAGGCCGCCTGGCCGCCGCGCAAGAGCTGCCTGCGCCAGAGCTGGGCAAGGATCACCGGAATCACGATGTAAAGGACAACCGAAGTGAAAAGCGTGGCCCAGGGCACCGTGATCGCCGAAATGCCGAGCAGCAAACCGACGAGCGGCGCGAAAGCGAAAATCATGATCGTGTCGTTGAGCGAGACCTGCGAGAGCGTAAAAAGCGGGTC
>CAZALA010000104.1:0-13033 GCA_964485725.1 uncultured Propionivibrio sp.
GCGCGAGCTCGCCGCGCATGTCGAGGAAAGCGTGCGCACCTACGGCGCGCATCTGCCTTTCAAGTCGCTCGTCGTCTTCGGCGGGGTCGGCATCAACCCGCAGGTCGCGGCGCTCAAGAGCGGCAACGTCGACATCCTCGTCGCGACGCCCGGGCGCCTGCTCGATCACGCGCAGCAACGCACCGTCGACCTTTCCGCCGTCGAAGTGCTGATCCTCGACGAAGCCGATCGCATGCTCGACATGGGTTTCATCCATGACATCCGCCGCGTCATCGCGCTCGTCCCGAAGAAAAGGCAAAACCTGCTTTTCTCGGCAACTTTCTCCGACGAGATCCGCGCGCTCGCGAGCACCTTCCTGGTCAATCCCGAGTACGTCGAGTCCGAGCGCCGCAATACCGCGCCCGAGCTCGTCAAGCAGTACGTCTACAAGGTCGATCGCGAGCGCAAGCGCGATCTCCTCGTCGAGCTCATTCGCGAAAAGGGCTGGTACCAGGTGCTCGTGTTCACGCGCACCAAGTGGGGCGCCAATGGCCTGGCCGACAAACTGCTCAAGGCCGGCATCGAGGCTGACGCGATTCACGGCAACAAGAGCCAGAATGCGCGCACGCGAGCGCTGGCGAACTTCAAGAGCGGCAAGCTGCACGTGCTGGTGGCGACCGACATCGCGGCGCGCGGTATCGATATCGACGAACTGCCTTACGTCGTCAACTTCGAAATGCCCAACGTTGCCGAGGACTACGTGCACCGCATCGGCCGTACCGGCCGCGCCGGCGTCGAGGGCGCCGCGGTCTCGCTCGTCTGCATCGACGAACACAAGCTGCTGCACGATATCGAGCGCCTGCTCAGGAAACAGATCGAAGTCCTTGCTTATCCCGGCTACGAACCCGACCCAAGCATCCGCGCCGAACCGATTCTGATGCGCTCGGCCGGTACCCGCGGCGGCCAGCGCGCCCCCGGCGGTCGCTCGGGCAAGGCGAGTCCGGCTCGCGGCAAGTCGCCGCGCGCAGGCGGTCACGCCGCGCCCGCCGCGGCGGACCGCCCATCGCACCGCACCGGCACCCGCCACCACTGAAGCGAGCCGGCGCAGGGCCTTGCCAGCCTCGCGATAGAATAGGCGATGGCTTCTTCTTCGCCTTTCCTCTCGATCGTCGTTCCCGTCCTCAACGAGGCGCCGCAGCTGCGCGCTCGGCTGGAAGCGCTGCAGCCGATTCGCGAACGCGGCGCCGAAGTGATTGTCGTCGACGGCGGCAGCGAGGACGGAACACTGAGCGAAGCCGGGCAAGCTGGCGAACTCGCCGACCAATTACTCGTCTGCCCCCGTGGTCGTGCCCGGCAAATGAACGCCGGTGCACGAGCGGCGCGCGGCGAAGTCCTGCTCTTCCTGCACGCCGACACGGCGCTTCCGGCCGCGGCACTCGAGCTCCTGCGCTCGGCGCTCGCCAGCGGCAGTGTCTGGGGGAGGTTCGACGTGCGTTTCGACGCCGAGCATCCGCTGCTGCGCATGGTCGCATGGGCGATGAACTGGCGCTCGCGGCTGAGCGGAATTGCCACCGGCGACCAGGCGATTTTCGTCAAACGGGAAGTCTTCGCGCGCGTCGGCGCCTTTCCCGAACTCGCGCTGATGGAAGACATCGCACTCTCGGTCCGCCTCAAGCGGCTATCTCGTCCGATCTGCCTGCGCCCCGCCGTCGTAACCTCGGCGCGGCGCTGGGAAAGCGACGGCATCGTGCGCACGATCGTCCTGATGTGGCGCTTGCGCGCTGAATTTTTTTTCGGGCGCGACGCCAACGAACTCGCTGCGCGCTACCGCAATGTCCGCCAACAGCGGTGACTTCGCAGCGCTCGCCGTTTTTGCCAAGGCGCCGCTGGCCGGAGCCGCGAAAACCCGGCTGATCCCTGCGCTTGGCGCGAGCGCCGCCGCCCGCCTGCAGCGAAAAATGATATTGCGCACGCTGCGGCTCGCCGAGCGTTTTCGCCCCTCGGGCTTCACCCTGTGGTGCGCCCCGGATGATGCGCAGCGGTTCTTCCGCGCCCTCCAGCGCCGCTTTCCCTTGGCGCTGCGGCCGCAGCCGGCTGGCGATCTCGGCTCGCGCATGGCCAGCGCGTTCACGGCGCACGCGCGCCCCACCCTGCTCATCGGCTGCGATTGTCCGGCGCTCAAGCTCGAGCACCTGCGCTCGGCCGACGAGCTTCTGCGCGAAGGCTACGACGCGGTCTTCATCCCCGCCGAAGACGGCGGCTACGCTCTCGTCGGCCTGCGCGAGGCGCAGCCGCAGGTATTCAAAGCGATCGACTGGGGCAGTTCGCAGGTCATGGCGCAAACGCGCCAACGCCTGTGCGAATGCGGCTTGCGCTGGGCCGAACTGGCAACGCTCTGGGACCTCGACCGGCCCGCCGATCTTAAGCGCCTGGCGGCGCTCGCAGGCTGGTTCGATTCTTACTGAACGGGCGTCTCACCCGCTTGCAGCGCCTCGCTCACTCGACCGGCAGCGCCCGTTCGGACGGTTCAACCGGCGCCGCGCCCGCGGCGTTTCGCCCTTTGGCAAAAACCGCGAAAAGCAGCGGCAAGGTCGTGATGACGCCGACGGCGGTGAGCGCCCGGCCCACAAGGCGCCGTCGTTCGGGCTTGAGCAGGCGTTCGCCGAAGAGCAGACCGAGCCCGGCGGCAAGGGCGGCGCGCGTGCCAACGACGAGCGCCAGTTCGGTGACGCTGAAACTGAGCCGTTTCATCGTGGTGTTCTCCTTCGCGGGACGACCCGCATGACCATCATCGAAGGGCCGCTTGCCGCCGGCCCAGGCAACTACGTCCAGCGAAAGCTGCCGGCGCCAAAGAGGCCGAGCAGCCCGATGATGATGAGGTAGAGCGCCACGATGTAATTGAGCAACCGCGGCACGATCAGGATCAAGACGCCGGCGATCAGGGAAACCACCGGGCCGATCGCAACGGTGATGTTCATGGCCAACTCCAGTCTTTTTCGGGGAAAAGCCGAAAACCTTCAGCTTGGCAGGCTTCCGGCCGGCTTCGCATCAAGCCGGTGCAAATCTGCATCCGACTCAGATTCGCCCCATCAGCAGCAAGACGATCAGGATAATGAGAACGATGCCAAGGCCGCCGCTCGGCCCATAACCCCAGGCCCTGCTATACGGCCAAGCGGGCATGGCACCGACCAGGGCAATGACGATGATGATCAACAAGATGAGGCCCAGCGACATATCTGTCTCCTTCCGTAGGCTTATGGCCGACCGCTCCAGCGCGAAACCGGGTCGGCCGAGATCACTTCAGGCATGCCACACCGTTTTGCTCGGTGCGCCCTGCTACTTGTCCTTGCCCACCTGATTGCCGATCACGCCACCCACGGCAGCCCCGCCGACGGTCCCGACGGCGCTACCGCCGGTCAGTACCGCACCACCCACAGCGCCGACGCCGGCGCCGATCGCCGTGTCGCGGTCGCGCGCAGACATGTTGCTGCAACCGCCGACCGCAGCGAGCAGCACCGTTGCGACGATAGACGTCGCCATCGCATTTTTCGCTTTCATGGCTAAGCTCCTGTCAAACCCGGGCCCCATCAACAGTCGGCGAGTGCCATGCCTGGCCGCGCCGCGACCCGCACTGTCACGATAGGAAAAGCCACGCCAGACATCTGTGCGTTGTCACACTTGGGGGAGGCGCAAGCGCTTGCGCGTGGTCCCGTACCCGGCACGCAGCCGGAGCGAGACGGACAGCAGAACGCCAGACCGGCAGCCATCCGGTCAGAAATTCATTCGAGGAAGCGCGTCGCGTGGTCGAGGTCGCTGTAGATCGTGCTGCGATACAAAGCCGAGACGAATTTTCGCCACGGAATGTCCGGCTCGCCGAGTTGAAAGCCGTAAAGGCCCTGGACGCCGTTGTCGTTCTCGCGCAGCGCGAGCGCGCGAAAATGCGCAATATCGGTCGCGCCAAGGTGGATCGTCGTGTCACACCACGTGTTGAGCGGCAACGGAACGTCAGCCCTGACCTGAAACCCGTAGCGGGAAACCTCGATCACTTCGATCGGAATTTCCGCCTGACCCTTCTCAGTGCGCAGCGTCACCGAGCCGGGGCACTTCACCGAAAAGCGCTGGTGCCTCCGCGTCGGATTCTGCTGCGGGTTCGCCGGACGCGGCGGCAGGATGGCGCGGTATTCGGGCAAGTCGTAGATGAGGTGGAGCAAGGCCTTTTTTCGTTCGCTGAGGTTCTTGAAGCCGTCGGTCCGGACATTGAAGAAATAATCAATGAGATCGGGCGTCAGCACCGGATCGTTGGTCGTGAAAAAGCGTCGGTGCGGGAAGGTGATGTTGGGCAGCTTGGTTTCCACGAAATAGGCATAAAGATTGCGCCGTGCGGGCTTCGAAGCGTAATGCGCGCGAAATATTTCGGGCGCCTCTTTCAGATCGAGCGTCGCTCCCACGGCCGGCGCGCCGTTCACGAAGTCGTACGATTCGACGACTTTCGCCGTCAGGCGCCGAAAGAACAGAAGCGATTCGTACATCTCGATGTGGCTGGGATTGACGGCAATCAGAAGGTGGCGCGTGTCGAAGGACGTCGTACAGTATTCGTACATGAACTTCATCAGCGGAAAGAGAATGCTGCCGCCCGTCCTGCGAAATTTGCGATGGATGGCGAGGGCCGAAACTTCAGCGATATTCCCGCCCGCTTCGCGCACCGCGGTGAGGTCGAAAATGCGCTGCAGGGGCAGCCCCATCGCACTTTCGCGGACGAGCGAGATCGTGCCGACGACCTGCCCGTCCCACTTCGCGCAAAGCGTGGTCGTCGTCGGCAAGGCGTGATAGATCGTCACACGCATGCCGGACGGGTCGGGTTTCATGAATCCGCTTTCGACGTAGGCGTCGTGCAGTACGGCAAACGACTGTTCGAGTTCCTCCCGGGTCTCGGCGATCTTCAGCACGAGCCGCGGACTTGGCGCAGGGTCGCAATCGGTATAGGAGCGAATCAGTTTGAAGCGCTGCTCGCGCGGCAGCCAGGACATGAGTTTTCTGAGCGTTTGACGCGAAGATTTTCTTGCGGCCGAGCGAAGATTTTCTAGCATTTTGATGTCCTCAGCGAGGCGTTTTGTGCGAGACCTTGAGCCGCAACAAGTATGACAACATCGTATAACTTATTCAATAGGGCGACCTTTGATCCCTTCGGAAGCTCAGGCCTCCGTATATCCGCCTTGCATGGTCAGGCGAGCCGGGCGGGCTGCCGCACGCCAGGCGTCCTTGTACTTCGCCAGAGGTCTTCGAATGGCCGGCCAGGCGAAGGTTCCGCAGGCCTGGCAAGATGTCCGCCGCTGTTAAGCCACCCGCAGATGTTGCTCGTGCCAGAATGCGGCGGAACAGGCCAAGCGGCAGGGCGGGCGCCTTGGCGATCAGTTGCCCTACGTACCCTGGCGAAGCGCGTCGACGACTTTCATTCTGGAAACGCGACGCGCCGGGAGCACTGCTGCCAGGACTGTGGCGAGAAGCCCGATGCCGCCGGCCGCGATCACGTCAAGCGGCACCAGACGGATATGGGCGATGAAGGCTTCGTTGGAGTTGGGTGGCGGCGGCATGGGAATGCCGATGGCCGAAATGGCAATGCCGGCGATGCAACCCAGCGTCACGCCGAGCAGCGCGCCGAAGACGCCGAGCAGGGCACTTTCGGTCATCACGAGCCGGAACACGCGGCGCGGATTGTCGCCGAGCGCGAGCAGCGTCCCGAACTCCCGGGTGCGCTCGAACAGCGTCATATTGACGCTGTTGACGACGCTCAAAAGCACCATCAGCAGGATGATGAGCCGCAACACGCCAAACTGGCGATCGTACAGTTGCACGGTTTTCTCGTAGAAGTCGGAAAGCTCCCGCCATGATGCGAGTTCCTCCTTGTCGCTGAACCTGGCACGGAGCGAGGCGAGCACGCGGTCCGTATCCTCGGTCTTGTCGAGGAGGACGACGATGACGTGCGCCGCGCGGGTATCCATGAGGTCGCGTGCGGCGGACAGCGGAATGCGCACGGCGCGCGCGTCGAAATCCTTTGAAAAGCTCTGGAAGACGCCGACCACTTCGAAATCGAGCGTATTGACGGCGCCCTGGGCGAGACTGATGACGAGATTCACGCGGTCGCCGGCCTTGAGTCCGAGCGATTTTGCCACGCCTTGACCGAGGACGATGCCGTCACGGTCGCCGTCCGCGAGCGGCCGCCCTTCCGTATAGTTCAGATGCGTGCCCAGGCGCGCTTCCGAAGAGGGTTCAACGCCTTCGCCGACGATGCCAAGATCGCGCTTGCCGTTATTGATGACGCCAGTGAAGTCGAGGCGCGCCAGTGTCATCTGCACGCCGGGCTCCTGCGCCAAGGCCGCCTTCAGTTTCTCCGGCTCATCGAACAGATAAGCTTCCGGCGCAACGACCCGGTTCTCGCGATAGCCGCGGCGGACCATCTGGATGTGCCCGCTCTGCGAATGAATGACCGCCTCACCCAGCTGGATGAACAAATCCTGAACAAAGCCGCCGGCCAAGATCAAGCCGATGACGCCAAAGCCAATCGCCGCCAGGGTTCCCGCCGATCGCGCCCGCTGCCGAAAGACGTTGCGCAGCGCGAAGGCGATCCTTTGCAGGAAAGGAAGCTTCATTGGTTGTACCGCAAGGCGTCGACGATGATCATGCGGCTCGCCCGGCGGGCCGGCATCAGGCTGGCAAGAAAAGTGGTTCCCAAGGCCAGTATCAATGCGGTGAAAAGCAGGGCCGGCGTGATCAGAATCTGGCCGACGAAGCCTGAACTCTTGCCGGGCGGAGGCGGCATCGGGATTCCAATAGCTGAAATAATCTGTGCCAGAGCATAGCCAGCCGCGACGCCGAGGAGTCCACCGACGATGCCAATCAGCGTGCCTTCGGCGATGAAAAGTCGCATCACCGTCGTGCGCCGCTGCCCTATCGCCAGGCTGGTGCCGATTTCGCTCGTGCGCTCGAGTACGCTCATCGTCTGTGTATTGGAGATTGTCAGCACGATGATGAGCGCGATGATCAGCTCGACGATGCTGATCTGCTTTGAAAATAAAAGCACGGTCTTGTTGTAGAAATCGGCCAGGGCGGTCCACGGCACGACCTCGAAGTCCTTGGCGGGCAAACGTGCCCGCAGGTAACTCGTGCCCTCGGCGGTACGCTCGGTTGCGTCGAGCAAGACCACCCATGAGGTCGCACCGGCGACTTTCATCAATTTTCTCGCCACCTCGATGGGCAGGCGCAAGGCGCGGTCGTCGTATTCCTTGAAAGCGGTCTGGAAGATACCGGCGACGGTAACCTCCACCGCGCTCGGACTCCCGTTGGCGGCGGCAACCAGCAACACCACGCTGCTGCCGACTTGCGCACCCATGCTGCGGGCGAGCCCTTCGCCGAGAAGAACGGCTTTCTCGTCGGCCGTCGCCAGATCCCGGCCACTGAGAATGGTCACGGCGGTGCCGATCGGCTTTTCCGGCCCGGGATCGAGGCCGTCTCCGACGAAGGGGATCGTGGCATCGTCGCGACTGACGAGACCGCTGAAAGACAGACGCGGCGCCAGGCTGATGAAGCCCGGCATGTCCGCGATCACCTGCTGCTCCGGGGACTTCCCGGGCAGCAGGAAGGCATAGGGATCGGCAATGCCTTTCACGAAATACTGCGGACGCACGATCTGGACATGGCCAAGTTGCGAATGCACCGTTGCTTCGCGCATGGCCCAGAAAACCCATTCAATGAATCCGCCCGCGAGCAGATACGCGACAATGCCGAACGCGACGGTGAGCGTCGCCACCAGCGTGCGCCGCGTATTGCGCCTCAGATTGCGCGAAGCCAGGCGGAAGTCTTGAATCAGATTATGCAATTGTCTTAATCGTCGGCGTGAACGATACCGGCCTATGATACGATAAATGTGCTCCGGACGAGGCGACATGCGGGCTTTCGATTACGAAAGGACGTTCTCGAAACCTCCGCAGGCGGAAATGCCGCCCCTTTTCTTGCGCTGGGACGCGCAGGCGCGACGATCGATTTGAAGCAAACCGCAAATCAGCGCAGGTGCTCGCGAGCTTGCCAGTCAGTTCGAAGCGCTGGCATCGCGCGGCGCGACGACGGCTTCGCCCGCGCCTGCCGCGTCGGCAACCCGCAGCCGCCTCGCACCCGCCTCGCGCCAGCCCCCTGCGCAAGGAAGTGCCCGACCTCATGCTGCGATAAGCGGCGAACCCCCGATGCCTTTAGAAACTGTAGCGCACTTCCGAATAGACACGGTCATTGCGATCGTATCGACCGAAGAGCCCAAGCGGCGGACCTTTGAACACGTCGGCGCCGACCGCGAGGCGCCAGTTGCGCTCGAAGTTCCAGGTGAGGCGCGGACGCAGCAACCAGTCGGTCCGGTTCAGGCTCGAAATCCACGTGACCTGCGCTTCGAGCTTGTCGCCGAGCTTGTGATTGAGAAGCAGGCTGTAGCCATTCTCGACCTTGTCGGCGGCAATATTGGAATCATGCGAGAAGTAATTTCGCTCGAAGACCTGAACGTTAAAGCGCGTCTCGGCAGGCAGCGTGAAATCGAGTCCCACCGCCCAGTCGAGCGTGTTCTGGGTAACCACGCCATCGGCGTCGGCGAGCGTGAACACCGCGTATTTGCGCCCGTGGGTATAAACCGTCTCGGCTTTCAGCACGACCGAGCCAAAGTCCTTGGCGAGCGTTCCGCCGTATTGCGTAATGCGCTCGTGACGCGGCTCGTAGACCAGCGTTCCGGGAACGCTCACCGCGTCGCGATAGAAAGTCGCCGCGATGTCCATGCTGCTGTAGGCAAAACCGGAGACGTCCCAGCCGTCTTTCAGCGTCGACAGCCGCAGGCCATAGTTGCCGTGCGAAAGATTCCGCGACGGCTTGACCTCGTTGCGGTACTGGACGCGGAGCCCGGGAAACGCCGGCTGGTAAGGGAAGAAATCGGCCCCGGGTTTACCCATTTCATCGTAGCTCGCGACCGGGATCCAGAGGAGCTCGGCGTGGAAGTCGTCCTTGAAGTATTCAGCCCGCGTCGCCCATTGCGGGATGCGCATCATGTCGAATTCGGGCAGAACGAACTCGCGCATGTCGCGCGCCGAAACCACGTCGGCGAAGAAGAGGCCGACCATTTCGCCCCAGACGACGTTCTGCTTGCCGAGGCGAAGGTCCCAGTCGCCGGTGCTGACGTCAAGATAGTTTTCGCGCAGGTAGACGTTGAACTGCTGGTCGTTCTTCACCGAGCCAGGGTAGAAATCATAGAGGCTATAGACCGCATCGTAATCGACGCGGCCGCCGATCTTGTACTTGATGCCATCGCCCAGATTGCCGGTCGAACTGAGTTCGGCGCGCGTCATCATTTTCGACCAATGAACGGGCGACGGCGTCGTGCGCGCCGCTTCGAACTGAACGAAACCTTTCCATTTGCCCGCGGCTTGCTGGTCTTTCGCTGCCGGCTTCGCTTCGCCCGCCGGTTTTGCGGCGGGTGCTTCGCCACCCGGCGCGGCTTCGTCCTCATCGTCGTCGAAGAGCGCATCGCGCTTGCCGGCCTTCGCATCGCCGCCGGCCTTCTGCGCAAAGAGCTGCGGCTTCGCCTCCGCCCGCGCATCGAGCCGGTAGGGTGCAAGTGTGCCCGGCGCCTCGCCCAGCCGGCCCAGCAGCCCCGTCGGATCGGCACCGGCTGCGCTTGCGGCAAGCGCCAAAGACAGGCTGGCACAAAGCTGGCGCCAGTTCGCACCGGCTGATTTCCTGTTGTTGCCCATGAGCTCCCCTTCCGTCACGGCTGTCAACCCTGCGCCGCTCGCGCGCCGCTCTTCCTTTGCTCGCCGCCTTGCCGGACCAGCGACCATTTTGAATGCGAGCGCACGCCAAGGATGGAGACTTCTCCGTCCTCGATGCGGACGAGTCGATCCGCTTTCGCGATCACGCGCTTGTCATGCGTCGAAAAAATGAACGTCGTGTTGAACGAACGATTGATGCGTTTCATCAGCGAGAGAATTTCCTCGCCGGTCGTGTGATCGAGATTGGCGGTCGGTTCGTCGGCAAGAACGATGGCCGGGTTGATCACCAGCGCACGCGCAATCGCGACACGCTGGCGCTGGCCGCCGCTCAACTGGTTGGGGCGGTGGTCGGCGTAATTAGACAATCCGACCACATTCAGAAAATAGGCCACGCGTTTGCGGCGTTCGGCGTGCGAGAGATCCTTGCGCTGCAGCAAGGGATACTCGACGTTCTCGGTCGCCGACAGGACGGGAAGCAGGTTGAAAGTCTGGAAGATGAAGCCTATCGTTCGATTGCGCAGGTCGGCAAGTTCATCGGCGCCCCTGCCGCTGACATCGACGTCGTTGATGAAGATGCGGCCGGAGGTCGGCGTGTCGATGCAACCGATCAGATTGAGCAAGGTCGTCTTGCCGCTGCCGGAAGGACCGGCGATTGCCAAGAAGACGCCGCGGTCGAAAGACAGCGTGATGTCCTTGAGAGCTTGGACTTTCTGATCGCCTAGCTGATAATCCTTATACACATGTTCGATGCGGACAACGCTCATCGGTAGGCTCTCTGCCAACCTCGCGTGGTCAGCATAATTGGAGGCGAAACAATGGCGACTATAACCAGCGGTCATCGAGGTGTCAAGAAAATGGCACTGCTCGCAACGCTTGTAATGGCGGCCGCTTTCACGCTTTGTCGGGCGCAGGAAAATGCCGCGCCGACACCGCCTGCCGAAGATGCGGTCGCGCGCAGCATCGTCGAGAAGGCCGACCTCGTCCGTTTCCCCGCCGAAGGTTTTCAGGTCGAAGTCAACATCACGACGACGCAGGCGGGAGAAGCGCCCGATGTGCGCAAGTACAGGGTGCTTTCGAAAGGCAACACCAACACTATTGTGATGGTGACCGAGCCAGCCTCGGAACGCGGGCAGATCATGTTGATGAAGGGGCGGGACCTCTGGGTCTTCATGCCCGACGTTTCGCAGCCGATTCGTATTGCGCTCTCGCAGCGGCTGACCGGGCAGGTCGCCAACGGCGACCTCGCGCGCGCCAACTTTGCCGCCGACTACAATCCGAAGCTCCTGCGCAGCGAGACGATAGGCGCAGAAACCTACGATGTGCTCGAGCTGACTGCCGTCGACCGTGGCGTCACCTACCAGAAAGTCATTTACTGGGTCAGGCAGAAGGACGCCTCACCGTACAAGGCGGAGTTCTATTCGCTTTCGCAGCGTCTGCTCAAGACCTGCAGATACGAGAACTATCGCACGATGGAAGGCCGGCAGCGGCCGACGCGGCTCGTCATGGAGGATGCCTTGCGCGGCGGCCAGCAGTCGGTGCTCGACTATGAAAAGATGAAGCTGCGCGATCTGCCCGACAAGATGTTCACCAAGGACTATCTCAAGAAGCTCGATTGATGAAGCAGCACCGTCGCGAGGCTGCCTGCCTCGTCACGCTCAATGCTTGACTTGAAAACATGGGCAAGTATAATGCGGCCTTCCTTGATGTCGCAGGCCTGCTCGGCGACATTGAAGGCGCGTAGCTCAGCTGGTTAGAGCACCACCTTGACATGGTGGGGGTCGTTGGTTCGAGTCCAATCGCGCCTACCAAACACCTTGGTAGAAGCAAACATTCTGCTGTCGATTAAACCGCCCTCGGGCGGTTTTTTCGTTCACGCCAGTGGAGCGAAATAAGACCCTGTGTCCGGCCAAGAGCAAGATAGGCTGACCGCTTCGCAATCATTGATTTCTTGATGTTCTGATAAGCGGCAGGCGCCGTGTGCGCATTGGCGCTGGATTAGTCATTCATATATATGTACGATATGCCTTGGCTTGAATTTTGTGGGAACATAGACGCCGGTGCATTCAAGACATGATCAGCACCCGGCCTAAGCCGCAAAGTGCTGCGCGGTGCATGGACCAATAAGAATGTCTGGAGAGACGAGGAGACAGATTTGCCCAAGGCGGTAGTTCCTTCCGTATTGAAGGCGACGCGTTTGCTGGATGCGGTGGCCGCATCCCGCAATTCCCTTGCGCTAGCGGAGCTCAGCCAGAGGCTCGATCTGCCCAAGAGCAGCGTATTGAGTTTGTGCACCAGCCTGACCCAAGTGGGCTTGCTGACCCGCTTCGACGATGGCAGCTATCATCTGGGTACGCATCTGGTCGATCTGGCCCACGCCTACCTGTCGCGCACCGACCTGACCCAGGAATTCGGCCGCGCCTGGGATTCCCTGCGCATGCTGCCGGGGGAGACGGCGGTGCTCGCCGTGCTCGACGGTACCGATGTCGTCTATGTCGCCTGTCGCAACGGCAGCCAGCCGTTCGCGCTCAGTTACTGCATCGGCATGCGCCTGCCGGCCCACTGCACTGCGTCGGGTAAGGCTTTGTTGAGCACCATTACCGACGAGCGCGTGCGCCAGTTGTATCGGGGCAAGAAGCTGGAACGCCTGACCAGCCATAGCCGTTCCAGCCTCAAGGCACTGCTGGCTGATCTGGCGTCCGTGCGCGCGCGTGGTTATGCTGTCGATGATGAAGAAACCCGCGAGGGCATGTGTTGTTACGGCGCGCCGGTGTTTGACGCCACCGGGCGACAGGCTGTGGCCGCCGTGGCTCTCAGCACGATGAAGACGGCCAGCTCGGCGCGGGTCGCCGAACTCGCCGTCAAGACCATCCACGAACTCGCCGAATTGATGTCGCATCGGCTGGGCATGATCCCTGGCAGGAACTGGCAGGCATATCCGCCCGATGCGCGCCAATAACCCGTTTACCCACAATACCCACAAGGCAAGAGGAGACGAAGCATGAAGAAAGAAGAACAAGCCGTTCAAGCAAGCACCCCCGCGGTTCCCGCGCGCCGCAAGTTTCTGTCCGGAGCCGCCGCGGCCGGCGCCGGGGTGGTCGCCGTTGGATTCCCGATGATCTCGCTGGCGCAGTCGCCGACCACCATGCGCTGGCAATCGACCTGGCCGGCCAAGGACATCTTCCACGAATACGCCCTCGACTTCGCCAAAAAGGTCAATGACATGACCGGCGGCGAACTCAAGATCGAAGTGCTGCCGGCCG
>CAZALA010000105.1:0-12964 GCA_964485725.1 uncultured Propionivibrio sp.
GCCTTCCCCTTCGTCGCCCGCAGCTTCCACGGCCGCATGGGCCGCGTCCCCGCCAGGGCCTGCGGCTTACCCTTGAAGACCGTGCGCATGCAGGACACCGCCGAGGGCTTCGGCCAGCCGATCCGCCGCATCTTCTCGTCCTTCCTGCGCCGCACGCGCGAGCATCCTTCGCCCTTCGACAGCGCGCCGCGCTATTACAGCAAGGTCGAGGATCCCCTCTGGTACTGGCTCTACCTGCCGCTCGCGCGCATCGTCGAGCACGGCACGCGGCTCATCGCCTTCCTGCAGGAAGGCCGCATCGCGATCTATCTGCTCTACAGCTTCGTGACCCTGCTCACGCTTCTGGTGTTGACCCGCGGATGAACTTCTACGCGATCTTCGCCCCACTCCTGGCGCAGCTCCTCGAGCTCGCCGCCGCGCTCGTCCTCGCGCCGCTTCTCAACGGCTGGGTCAACCAGTGCCGCGCCTGGCTGCAGAACCGCTCGGCGCCGCCGCTCCTGCAGACTTATTACACGCTCTCCAAGCTCTTCCACAAGGACGTGCTGCTCGCGCACAACGCCTCGACGCTCTTTCGCGCCGCGCCCTACATCGTCTTTTCGTGCATGGCGCTCGCCGCGGCGATCGTCCCGACCCTCTCGTCCGACCTCATCCTCGCGCCGGCCGCCGACGCGATCGCGCTCGTCGGGCTTTTTGCGCTGGCGCGCGTCTTCATCGCGCTCGCCGGGATGGACGTCGGCACCTCTTTCGGTTCGCTCGGCTCAAGGCGCGAAATGCTCATCGGCTTTCTCGCCGAACCGGCGCTCCTGATGGTCTTCTTCACGACCTCGCTGATCTCGCATTCGACCTCGCTGTCGACCATCGTCGAGACCCTCGCGCACAGCGATTTCGTCATCTATCCGAGCCTGGCGCTCGCCGGTGTCGCTTTCACGATGGTTTCGCTTGCCGAAAACGCGCGCGTGCCGATCGACAACCCGACGACGCACCTCGAGCTGACGATGATCCACGAGGCGATGATTCTCGAGTACTCGGGCCGCCACCTGGCGCTGATCGAATGGGCCTCGGCCTTGAAGCTCTTCGCGTATTCGTGCATCGGCATCGCGCTCTTCTTCCCCTTCGGCATTCCCGAGGAAGCCGCGCCCCTGCCGCTTGCGCTCGCCGCGCTCTTTCTCGTCGCCAAGCTCGCCGTCGGCGGCTTCCTGCTCGCGCTGATCGAGACGCTCTCGGCCAAGATGCGGATCTTTCGCGCCCCCGAGTTTCTCGGCACGGCCTTCCTGCTCGCCGTCCTCGCCATGCTCGTCCATCTCCTGCTCGAGGCCGGCCGATGAGCGCCTCGCTGCTGCACGCGATCCCGCTCTCCGGCCAGGTCATCAACCTGTGCGCGGCGATCATGCTGCTGCTCGGCTTCGCGATGCTCGCGCAGCGCCGCGTGCTGACCCTGATCAACCTTTTCATGCTGCAGGGCCTGACGCTCTTCGTGTCGACGCTGGTCGTCGCGCTGACGACGCACCAGAACCACCTGCTCGTCTCGGCCGGCGTCACGCTCGTCCTCAAGGTCATCGTCCTGCCCTATGTCCTGCACCGGCTGATCCGCCGGCTTTCGGTCAAATGGGACGTCGAGACGCTGCTCAACATTCCGACGACGATGCTCGTCGGCATCGCGCTCGTCATCGTCGCCTTCAACGTCGCGCAGCCGATCTCGCAGCTCTCGGGGACGATCACGCGCGCGACGATCGGCATCGCGCTCGCCTGCGTGCTCCTCGCCTTCCTGATGATGATCACCCGCAGCAAGGCGGTGCCGCAGGTGATCGCTTTCCTGGCGATGGAGAACGGCCTCTTCTTCGCGGCGACGAGCGCGACCTACGGCATGCCGATGGTCGTCGAACTCGGCATCGCGCTCGACGTCCTCGTCGCCATGGTCATCGGCGGCGTCTTCTTCTTCCAGATCCGGCAGCAGTTCGACAGCCTCGACATCCGCCACATGGAGAGGAACAGAGACGCATGATCGAACTCGCCTTCGTCCTGCTGACGCCGTTCGCGACCTCCTGCGTGCTGGCGCTCTTCGGCCACCGCCCGCGCGCCGCCGACATCAACGCGCTCGGCAGCCTGGCCACGCTCGTCGCCGCTGCCCTTTTGACCGTTCGCGTGATCAGCGACGGCCCGATGATTCTCTTCGACGAGCAGTTCTTCGTCGACCCGCTCAACGTCTTCCTGATCGCGCTGACCGCGCTCGTCGGCCTGACGACTTCGCTCTTTTCGCGCCCCTACATGCGCGTCGAGCACGACCACGGGCGGCTCTCGTCGGCCCGCCTGCGCCTCTACCACAGCATGTTCCAGATGTTCATGTGCACCATGCTGACAGCGCTATCGACGAACAACCTCGGCATCCTCTGGGTGGCGATGGAAGCGGCGACGCTGACCACCGTCCTGCTGGTTGCGCTCTACCGCACGCCGGCGAGCCTCGAAGCGGCGTGGAAATATTTCATCCTCTGCGGTGTCGGTATCGCGCAGGCGCTGTTCGGAACGATCCTCATCTATTTTGCCGCCGAGCGCGTTCTCGGCCACGAGGGCGGCGCGCTCCTGTGGACCCACCTCGACGCGGTCAAGGCACAGCTCGAGCCGACGGTGCTCTCGCTCGCCTTCGTCTTCGTCCTCGTCGGCTACGGCACCAAGACCGGCCTCGTGCCGCTGCACAACTGGCTGCCCGACGCGCACGCCGAAGGCCCGACGCCGGTCTCGGCGGTGCTCTCGGGCCTCCTGCTCAACGTCGCGCTGTACGCGATCATCCGCTGCAAGGTCCTCGTCGACGGCGCGCTCTCGACGCATTTTGCCGGCAACCTGATGATGGCCTTCGGCCTCTTGACCGTCGTCGTCCCGGCTTTCTACCTGTCGCGGCAAAAGGACGTCAAGCGCCTGTTCGGCTATTCGTCGATCGAGCACATGGGGCTCATCACCTTCGCTTTTGGCATGGGCGGCCCGGTCGCGAGCTTCGCCGGCCTGCTGCACATGACCGTGCATTCGCTCACCAAATCGGCGATCTTCTTCGCCTGCGGCCACGCCGCGCAAATGGCCGGGACGCAGATCATCGGCGACATCAAGGGCCTGATCAAACGCTCGCCGACGATCGGCTGGGGGCTCATGCTCGGCACGCTGGCAATCCTCGGCATGCCGCCTTTCGGCGTGTTCACGAGCGAGTTCATGATCCTCACCACCGCGATCAAGCACTACCCGTGGGCGACGCCGATCCTGCTGCTGGCGCTCGGCGTCGCCTTCGCGACGATGTTTTCCAAGGTCCAGGGAATGGTCTTCGGCGAGCCGACGGTCGGGCCGCTGCCGCACAATCCGGCGCTCCTGCCCGTCTTCCTGCATCTGGGTCTCGTGCTCATGCTCGGCCTCTGGGTGCCGCCCTATCTTGCCGACTGGTACCGCCAGGCGGCCAAACTGATCGGGTGAGTACGATGGGAACGATGCGATTTTTCGACCAGCCGATTGAATTTCAGTCACTCGCCGCGCACGCGAGCCCGGCCTTTGCCGCGCGCCTCAAGGCGGGCGACGAGGGCGGCGCGGCGCAGCTCACCGCTTTCTGCGCCGCGGCGAGTGCCGCCGGCCGCAGGCTCGTCGCGCTCTGGGCGAGCGACGAGCGCGACCGCGACCCGGCGTTTGGCTACGCGCTGCACGCGGCCTTCGACCTTGCCGAAGGACTCGCCTGCCTGACGCTGGCGCTGCCGACCGCGGCGCCCGTCTTTCCCGACCTCACGCCGTATTTCGCCTGCGCCGGCCGCATGCAGCGCGCGCTGCGCGACCTCGTCGGCACCGCCTCCGATGGCGGCGATCAGCGCCCCTGGCTGCGCCACGCCAACTGGCCCGCCGACTACCACCCGCTGCGCCGCGACCTTGCGGACACGCAGTTTGAAACCGCCAACGAGGAATACGCTTTCGTTCGCGTCGAAGGCGACGGCGTCCATGAAATCGCCGTCGGCCCGATCCACGCCGGCATCATCGAGCCCGGGCATTTCCGTTTCTCGGCGATGGGCGAGAGCGTGCTGCGCCTCGAAGAGCGCCTCGGCTGGAAACACAAGGGCATCGAGCGGCGGTTTGTCGGCATGGCGCTCGCCGACGGCGCCAGGCTCGCCGGCCGCGTTTCGGGGGACACCACGGTCGCCTACGCCTGGGCCTACGCGCAGGCCGCCGAAGCGATCGCCGCTGCCGACGTGCCGCCGCGCGCACTCTGGCTGCGCGCGCTGATGCTCGAGCGCGAGCGCATCATCAACCACCTCGGCGACCTCGGCTATCTTGGCAACGACGTCGCCCTCGCCTTCGGCCTCATGCAGTTCATGCGCCTCAAGGAAGACTGGGTGCGCACGAGCGGGCGGCTCTTCGGCCACCGCCTGATGATGGACCGCATCGTCCCGGGCGGCGTCGTCGTCGATGTTGACGCTGCCGGGGCGAGTGAAATCGGCGCGCAATGCGTCGCGCTCGCGCGCGAGCTGCGCACGCTCAAAGGCATTTACGACGAACACGCCGGGTTGCAGGACCGCTTCATCGCCACCGGCCGCGTCGACCCGGAGCTTGCCGCGCGCCTCGGACTCATCGGCCTTGCCGGCCGCGCCAGTGCGCAGGCCTGGGACCAGCGCTGCAACCATCCGGCCGCGCCCTACGCCGAACTTGCGCCGAAGATGGCGCTCCAGTCGAACGGCGACGTCGCGGCGCGCGCGCTCGTGCGCTTTGCCGAAATCAGCGAGTCGCTGCGCCTCGTGCAAAAGATCGTCAGCGAAATGCCGGCCGGCGAGACCGCCTGCGCCGTGCGCAGCGGTCCGGACCGGCGCGGCTTCGGCTGGGTCGAGGGCTGGCGCGGCGACGTTCTCGTCGCGCTCGAGACCGGCAGCGACGGCAAGATCCGCCGCTGTCACTGCCACGATCCCTCGTGGCAGAACTGGCCAGCGCTCGAGCACGCGGCGATCGGGAACATCGTTCCCGATTTCCCGCTGATCAACAAGTCGTTCAACCTCTCCTACGCCGGGCAGGATCTCTGATGTTCCCCATGCTGAGGCAAATCCTGCGCACCGGCATCGTCAGCGAGCCCTTGCCAGCGGCTGACGAAGCGCTGCGCGCGACGACGCAGCGCCTCTCCGATGCGGTGGCGCGAGAGCTCGGTCGCGCCCTCGTCATCCGCCACGTCGATGCCGGTTCGTGCAACGGCTGCGAGCTCGAGATCCACGCGCTCGGCAACCCCTATTACAACCTCGAGGCCGCCGGCATCAAGTTTGCCGCGAGCCCGCGCCACGCCGATCTTCTGCTCGTCACCGGCCCGGTCGCGAAAAACATGGAAGTGGCATTGCAGCGCGCCTACGCGGCGATGCCCGACCCCAAGCTCGTCGTCGCCGTCGGCGACTGCGGCTGCACCGGCGGCATCTTCGGCGAGAGCTACGCCTCCTGCGGCCGGGTCTCCAACGTCATTCCGGTCGATGTCGCGATCCCCGGCTGCCCGCCGACGCCGCTGCAACTCGTGCAAGGCATCCTCGCCGCAATCGCGCCGGCGGGTAAATAGATCGCGCATCCGGATTACGCGTTGGGCGGGCGAGCGATCCAGGCCCGATGGGCATGCGTGTGCGCGCTCGGATTCTCCGGTGGACGCCGTCTTTTGAGAGGCGTCCAATCCGCGACTACATCGATATTGTGCAGTGCTGTAGCATGAGCGCCTGATCAACGGAACGGCAGAAACCGGCCAAGAGCGGTCATTCACATGATTGCCCGAAAGCAGTCTTTCGGATCGCGGTTTGCTAGTGGGAAAAGCTGAAATGTCTCTGTGGTATCCCGGGTTTCGCGGCGAAACGCGCAGGCTGACCCCCATTGATTGCGGATACGAATTTTTGACGTTGCCGACGATCCACCACTCCTCTGAGCAATGTAGACCGACAAGAAGGCCATTTATGACGTGTGTTAATCTGACCGTATTGACCGCCGTGACTGCCATGATGCTAGCGGGCTGCGCCTCAGGACCTTTACATCAACCCTCGACGAAATCGGGAGCTTACGGTCCATCCAATGCGGGGCTCGTTGTTGGGCGAATACGCGATGGCGAACTGTTTGGCACTTTCATCGAGTTCAAGGCTGTAACGACGGGGGTTAGATACCCCTACAGGTTCGCCAAGGATTATTCGATGTGGCTTCCAGAAGGTGAGTATCTAGTTAATGGCATTGGCAATAGAGCTGGAGTACTCGGCCCCTTCGAGAGACCTCTTGGCTTCCAAGTAAAGACGGGGCAAATTGCCTACGTCGGGACAATTTACTACGGTTGCAGTCAACGATCACGGAACATTGCGTGGTACGGCATAAAGCGCTGTGGGTTCCTTGCACTAAGCGAATGCACCGTCCCTGTAGCGCACGTTCCAATGTGCGTAATCGATGAGCAAGATCAAACAATCAAAGCGTTCCAAGATCAGCAGCCGGAAGTAGCAGCCTTGCCCGTTGAGTCTTATCTTATGAGGTAGCCCAATCGATTTTGTACCTTCGTCGTCAGGAAAGGGGTCAGCGTCGAGATTGCCCCTGAATGTCCGCTTCCTAATTCCAGAACGACGGCTTTGGGTCGGCAGTGACAGTTGGCGGCCGGAGAAAGCAGCCCCTGGACAGGAAGCCGGAAGAGATAGAAGGTGGCGGCCAATTCCGGGCCTTCAAGATTGCTATGAGATTTGATGTAAAACACGATGCGCCGATGAGGTTGATGGTAAAACATTCCGCGATGCGGGGCGTTTCCGTCGGGTGCAGGCAATGACAAGGGGGCCGAATTGGCGATAAAGGGATATAGCGAGGATGGCTTCGGCACCAAACTCGGTGAAGTGCTTTCCGCATCAAGGCCAATCCACAGCATCGAGCATCTTAAAGGCCGAAACAAGGAACTCGACACTATCAAAAAGGGACTCTACGCACCCGGCCGGCACGTATTCGTCTTCGGGGATCGTGGCGTTGGGAAAAGTTCGCTTGGGCAGACCGCTGCCCACCAGTACCAAAGCTCGGACGCATCGCCAATCTTCGTCTCTGGTTCGCCAAACGACACCTTCAATACAGTCATCGCGAACATTGTCAGCCAGGCCATTCGTCGGCCGCGGACGGAGAACGTCAAGGACTCGGAGTCCCTCTCTGTTGAATGGGGTGGCATCAAGATCAAGGAAGGGCAAGAACGAAGCGGCCTCGATATCGCGTCCGTCCTGCGCTCGGTCGGCGATGCCGTCGAACTGCTCAAGCAGATCGCTGAAAAGCACTCGGAGAAACCCGTTGTCGTGATAGACGAGTTCGACGCCATCGGCGACCCGGTCGAGCGAAATATGTTCGCCTCCCTACTTAAACAGCTGGGCGACCAGTCGGTCAACCTGAAATTCATCTTCACCGGTATAGGGAGATCGCTGGACGAGCTGCTCGGCGCACACCAGTCAGCCTACCGCCAACTCGAGACCGTAGAATTGCCGCGCCTGGGCTGGGATGCCCGTAGGGATATCGTTCAGTCAGCGGTCGATGCGTTCGGCCTTGAGTTGAACAACGACGTGAGTTGGCGGATTGCAATGGTGAGCGATGGCTTTCCGTACTACATTCACCTCGTCACCGAGAAGATTTTGTGGGCCGCCTTCTCTGCCGAAGAGACCGTGACCGAGATCGGATGGGATCTATTCAATCAAGGACTGGCCGACGCCATTCTGTCAACCACGGCCGAACTCAAGCGGCCCTATGAAAAGGCTGTTCTATATCACGACCCCGAATTCGAGGACGTGGTATGGGCCACGGCCGACCATGATGATCTGCTGCGTTCTCTCAACGACATGTACGCATCGTATCAGGTGATAGTAGGCAAGTGGCGCGATGGACGTGTCGCGATCGACCGGAGTCGCTTTACTGCGCAGATCCGTAAGCTTAAGGGAGTCGGGTACGGAGCCGTCATGCAGCAGGAGGAAGGGCGCCCGGGGTGGTATTCGTACCGGGAAAAGATGTTGCGTGGCTATGTCCGGATGCAAGCTCAGGCAAGCGGCATCGAACTTACCGGCGAGCGGCCTACCCCTAAGCAGTCGATGCACGTCGGGAACGCCCGCAGCGGCTATCTCGGAGCCAGCGTTCCCGCTGGTGTGCGCCAGAATCTAAATATTTCCGAGTGGGACACGGAGTAAAGAACAGTGCTATGCCGGAGATATATTTCCGAATCGTCTTAGTTCGGCCAGTTGCGGACAGCAAAGAATTTGCTTGATAGTAGTCCTTCGGTGGTCAGCCCTGTACGGCGGGACTATTGGGACAGTGCTTTGGATATGTATCCGAGCGCTTTCCAGTCGTAAGAATTAGAAATTTGAACGTTCGGCGTTTCACTTAAAGTTGTTCTCTTAATAGACGGGCAAACGTCTGCTGTTCAGCAACCCGAACGACTGCAAGGGGTCGATTGCGATGGCTCAACAGAGAAGAAGCGGCCAATCAGAGTACTAACAAAGGGGACAGACCACAATTGCTTTGAACGGCCTGCAAAGCCTCAAGAAAATCGTCGTCTGTCACCAAATACCTTGTCTAATATCTTGACTCCAGGCTACCGATTTCAAGGTCTCAAACCCGGAGCGCTCAGCCGCTATTTGGCTGCGGTCTGCTGTGCGGCCGGCTCTTGTGGTCTTCTGTCGACCACGACCGATTCGCCCATCTTGACCGGAAGCTGATCTGGATAGTCGTAGCCAGTGCCCTTGTTGTGATCAATGATCGCGCCGATGCCCCCGCCGAAGATTATGTTTCCAAACATCGATCCCGCCGCACGTGAGATCGCCTTTAGCAACCCGTCAGGCAGCCCGTCTTTCTTGCAGGCGACTTCCAGATCTTCGTTCGACTTTCTCACCGCCACGATGGCGGGGGTCTTCGATTCCCAATTGCCCTTGTCGTTTTTCAATTGGCATTGCGATTCGACCGGCTTGCCTTCATAAGTCGTCGTCAGCACCAATGACTGGTTCTCGCTTTGCGTGATGCTTGCGCAACCCACGCTGTTGACAACGGCGGCAAGCAGAACGGCATACACGTTGACCTTCACAATGCGACCCCCCTGTTAAGCGATGCCTGTCCGTCAATAAACTGATGCCCCCGGCAACGTTCGCGTGCGGCGATCAAAAGTCAAAAGCGGCGCAAGGCGCCGCTTCTTGCTCGGAGGGGATGATCTTCTACTTAACTCCCAACGGCTTGCCGATGTAACTTGTCTCCGCGATTTCCTTCTGCCCCGTTGCATCGTCAACGAGTTCCGGATACACCCTGCCGGCAACTATGCCAAAGCCGATGGAGGTGCGCACGTATCTGGTTTGCCCGGCATCAAGGGTGAAGGTAAGTTTCTTCTCGACCTCGGTCGAAGTGCTGACTGCCTTCGAACCGGCTGTCTGATCGACGAAGAAGAAGCCGCCCGGCTTGGAATCTCCCACGGCTGCACCATTCAGCTGTATCGTCGGCTGGATCGCCGCACCAATCATGCTGGACACGCGGTAGAAGTAGACGCGTCCCTGGTCCGCCTTCAGTGTCGGTATGGCCGATTGCGTTTCGGTAAATTTCGGTCCGGTGGCACAGGCGGAGAGCAACAGCGCCGACAACACTACCGCATACAGCCGAAAAGATTTCATTTCTACTGACCCCCTTCTTTTATGGATAAAACGATGGATTGAGACAACGGTGAAAACGCATGCTCGACAGGAAGGTAGAAACCGACCAGGCGTTCGTTGCGCAGGACAAAGTACGCCTCATGCATGTGCTTGCCTTCGATGGTAAAGACGGTATTCGTGGGCTTGTATACGCGACCGGCATCAATACTGCCGGTCTCGATGAGCACGACGCCCGAGTTGATGATTCGGCGATAGCCCGAATCCAGGACGATTTCTGCCGATTGAACCGTCACGATGCGGCGGGCTTGGGTTCCACTCACGCCAACGAAGTCCGTCGGCGCACGAACGACCTCCGAGGCACATCCACTGATGAGAAGCAAGGCGAGCAGGATTGTTCTGCGCATTATTATTGTCGATCCCTGTCATGCTGGTCACGTCAGCGGCATGGTCCAAGGACGCATTCGCAATGCCTCGTCCGGAGTCGAGCAGTCGTGACCAGCACTTTGTTATTAGAGGCGCATGATTAGAGCATGGATGGCCACAACGCGGCAAGGTGATTTGGCGCAAGAGGGCTGTCGCAAACCACCAGCAAGCAGTTGGCCATATGGCCGGTCGTCTTGTACCTGTGTGGTTCCCGGGTAGAAAATTAAAGGGGTCGGCGCCAGTGGCAGGACGGAACAACTGGCTCCTTCTGACTTTACGTTACGAAGGTCTGCTTTCGTTTACGCGAAGGGCGGCTAAGGGTCGGGAGCACCAATTCGCCGAATGAGGAAGCTGCTGTTCAACGCACTTCCCGGCTGACAAGCCGGTTACCGACTCAATGCCGCCCGAGATCTCGGCCTGGTCCTGTCGTCGGGATTGCCGGTACTATTGCGCTTTCGGCCGAAGTTATTATCAGGGAGTTCGTGATGTCGGATCATGTCTACAAAGTCGTTGAAATAGTCGGTTCCTCGCAAATAGGCGTCGATGATGCGATACGCAATGCCATTGAGACCAGCGCCAAGACAATCCGGCATATATCTTGGTTCGAAGTCGTCAAGACGACGGGGCACGTGGTCGCCGACAAGGTTGCGCATTTTCAGGTCACGCTCAAGATCGGTTTCCGCATAGAAACCGACTGAGCGGCGATCGCGCGGAACGGCGAGCAGGTCGAGTCCGCCGGGCTTCCGCGCGCTGAGCGAATTCAACTTGAACGCGACAGAAAAAGGAACGAAGACCAACAGGACGGCCCTTCCCAATGAGAGACCAATTGCAAGACATAAGCGACGAAGTGTTTTCCGGTCATCCGTCGGTAATCGAAGCGCGTGAACGTCTTGCGGCACTTGACGCTGAGCACCGGGCGCGAGTGAGCAGAGTGGTCGCATTCAGAGCCGCAGTTGAAAAGCTCACGCAATTGCGTGAATCCGCAATTGCTGAGATGACGCGCCTCGACCATCTTCGGCCGGAGGTTATCTTGAGTGCCTTCTTGGCTAACGACGGAATGGCTAAGGATGATGAAATTCGCCGCAATATCAAAGCGAAAAAACTCGAGATCAACAGGGTCGATTTAGCGCTTCCCCTTCTCCATAGGAAAATCGACGCTGCACAAGCCGAGGCCGACCAGACGGCTAGCCAAGCAGAGACTATCGCGGACAATCTTCGAGAAATGCTCGACGCATCGCGCCTCAGTGGGCGGCCAGCCGCGCAGGTCTGAAATCCTTGCTAAATGTGGCCGTTTCAACGCGGCATATGGGAGAACTGGCCAGATTTGGCAATTGGTATCCATTCCTGGCAAAGGAAGTGTCAGAGCCCCTTCGATCAACGACCGCTTCCATTTTCCTCCACCGTCCGGAGTCGGTCGGACCCGCTAGTTCCCGCAGTAGAGAGCTGACCTTACGAGCCCCAGATCGGTAGAAGGTAACGCGACGACGAGCGTCGGCGAAGACCGCAAACCTGAGCAGCTTCTATAAATCCCGATTTCAGGCTTCTTGATTTTCCTCTTCCCGGTGTTTAGCATCACGACGCGTGGCCCGATTCGGCCCGCGTTCCTTATAGAGGTTTGGATGTTGGAGATTGCAGTAATCCGATAACCCGATCCCTGCGCCAGCGGGGAATTCAGGTTATCGCGATCACAGACATTTGGCAGGCCGCCAGCAGGTGGTTTGCCGTTTCTGCTCGTTCAGATTACCGCCAAGGGATTTCCAACATGATTACTTCCAAGCCGAAGCAGCCGCTTCTTCGCGCGCTCGCCAACAACTGCCGCCCGTTTGATGCATGCGATGACCCAGGGCAAAAAGGGCTTGTCGCAGGTGAAAGCCCAGAAGGTTTCGCACCCCCTGACAGGTCTTGTGATGCCGGCGAGTCCATCGCCAGGGTGACTGCGGTTGATCGCAACCAATACATCATCAGGAATGCGGAGAGCGAAGTGCCCGCGAAGCTGACGGGCAGGGGCGTGTACGCCAGTGAATCTCCGATCGATTTGCCGTGCGTCGGTGACTGGGTCCGCGTGAAGTATCACGACTCCGGCACCCATGCGAGCATCCTTGATGTCCTGCCGCGAAAGTCGTTTCTGAGACGGAAAAGACCAGGCCGCAATGTCGAGTTCCAGATTATCGCCGCAAACATCGATGTGGCTTTCGTGGTTCAGTCGTGCCACTTTGATTTCAATGTGCGAAGACTAGAGCGCTATCTCGTGATGGTTTGCGAAGGGCACATTCAGCCCATCATCCTGCTGACCAAGACGGATCTGATCAGCCCGGCGGCGCTGGAACGATTGGTCTCGACGATTCACCATGCCGGCATACGCGCCAGAATCATCACGCTGAGCAATGTCAGCGGAAATGGCGTTGGGGAGATCCGCGAGCTGATTCGGCCCGGGAAGACCTACTGCCTGCTCGGATCGTCAGGGGTAGGCAAGACAACCCTCATCAATCGACTGGTCGGCGATTCCGAACTAGCAACGGGAGCCGTTAGCAATTCAGGAGAAGGCAGACACACAACCACGCGGCGCCAACTCATTGTGCTTGAGCATGGCGCATCTCTTATCGACATGCCTGGCATGCGCGAACTGGGAATGCTCGGAGTTAGCGAAGGGATTGACGGTGGTTTTGCTGATATCCAGACGTATTCGCTGGACTGTCGCTTCGCCAACTGCACGCACACCGGCGAGCCGGACTACGCCGTTCAGAGGGCCATCGAGCAGGGGGAACTGAACCCGGCACATCGTCAAAACTACCTGAAGGTCAAGAAGGAATCCGAGTTTCACGAAATGTCCCTTTTTGAAAGGCGCAAAAAGGACCGGGCTTTTGGAAAGTTCGTACGTTCCGTCATCAAGGCCAAGGGGGGGCGGAATGAATATTAGGGTAGAGACGTAGCCGGCCAGGTCCGACTCA
>CAZALA010000106.1:0-12648 GCA_964485725.1 uncultured Propionivibrio sp.
CGGCTTCGGCCCGGCGCGCCTGGTCGCCGCCGCCACGGTACAGGTTGTAGCGCATCGTGAACTCGGGCCCGGACATGCGGCGTACCGAAATCAGCGCCGAGAGCGGCACCGATTCGCCCTTGGCGTTGCGCACGTAGAACTGGCCGGCCTGCTCGATGTTCTTGCGGTAGTCGCCCTCGGCCTGGATATAGACCTGCCACTGCCGGCCGAAGCGGTTGAAGTAGTTGATGAAGCCCGAGCCGAGGAAGCTTTGCAGCGTCTTGTAGACGTCGTTGATGTTGACCCCCTGCTGCAGGACCTTGTCGCGATCGACGTCGACGAAGATCTGCGGCACCGTCGGCCGGAAAGTCGTTGACACGCCGGCGAGCTCCGGCCGCTTCCTGGCCGCTTCGACGAACTTCGTCGTGTTCTCGGCGAGGAAGGCGATATCCTTGCCGGCGCGGTCCTCGAGAATGAAGGTGGCGCCGCCCGAGGTGCCGACGCCGGGAATCGCCGGCGGCGGGAAGGAGAAACCGATGGCGCCAGGGAGCGCGCCGAGCTTCTGCGTCAGCGCCGCCTTGATGGCGCCGTACTGCTCTTCGGGCGCCTTGCGCTCGCCCCAGTCCTTGAGCGTGATGAAGAAGAAAGCGCTATAGGTGTTGGTGACCTGGCTCAGCATGCTGTAGCCGATGACGGTCGAGGCGTATTGCACGCCCGGCGTGTTCTGGATGATTTCTTCGGCCTGCCTGGCGACTTCGCTCGTGCGCTGCAGCGACGCGGCGTCAGGCAGCTGGATGCCGGCAAAGAGGTAGCCCTGGTCTTCCTCGGGCAGGAAACCCGTGGCGACGGTCTTGCCGAAGAAACCCGTGAGGACGACGAAGCCGGCGAGGAAGATCAGGCTGAAGAAGCTCTTGCCGATGGCGACGCGGCAGACGCCGACATAGCCGGCCGTGGCGCGGCCGAAGAAGCGGTTGAAGGCGTCGTAGAAGCGCTGCATCAGACCCGTGCCCTTGACCTTGGGTTTCAAGAGCAGCGCGCACAGCGCCGGGCTCAAGGTGAGCGCGTTGAACGCCGAGATGATCACCGAGAGCGCGATGGTCACCGCAAACTGCTGGTAGAGCTGGCCAGTGATCCCCGGAATGAAGGCGGTCGGGACGAAGACCGCGGCGAGGATCACGGCGATCGCGATGACCGGCCCGGTCACTTCCTCCATTGCGCGGATCGTCGCTTCCTTCGGCGTCATGCCGTGTTCGATGTGGTGCTCGACCGCTTCGACGACGACGATCGCATCGTCGACGACAAGACCGATCGCAAGCACGAGGCCGAAGAGCGAGAGCGTGTTGATCGAAAAACCGAACAACGGGAAGAACATGAAAGTGCCGACGAGCGAGACCGGCACGGCGAGCAGCGGGATCAGCGTCGCCCGCCATCCCTGCAGGAAGACGAAGACGACGATGATGACGAGGACGAGCGCCTCGATCAGCGTGTGCTGGATCTCCTTGATGCCCTCGGTGACCGAGAGCGTCGTGTCGAGCGCGATGACGTAGTCGAGGTCGGCCGGGAAAGCCTCCTTCAGCTTCGCCATCAGCTTCTTGGCGCCGTCCGCCGCTTCCAGCGCGTTGGCGCCGGGCATCTGGTAGAGCGCGACGAGCGCCGCCGGCTTGCCGTTCAGGCGGCCTTCCATGCTGTAGGTCTGGGCGCCGAGTTCGATGCGCGCGACGTCCTTGACGCGGACGATCGAGCCGTCGGTACGGGCGCGCAGAACGACTTCGCCGAATTCCTCGGCGCTTTGCAGGCGGCCTTGCGCGCGCACCGCGTAGGTGAACTCCTGCCCCTTCGGCGAGGGCTCGGCGCCGACCTGGCCGGCGGGATTCACGGTGTTCTGCGCATTCACCGCGTTGACGATTTCGGGAATCGTGATGTTGAGCTTGGCGAGCTGGTCCGGGCTCACCCACAGCCGCATCGCGTACTGGCCGGCGCCGAAGACGGTGACGCTGGCGATGCCCTTGACGCGCGTCACCTGGTCGTTGATGTTGATGTAGGCGTAGTTGGCGAGAAAGACATTGTCGTAGGTGCCGTTCGGCGAGTAGAGCGCGAACATGATGAGCGGCGAGGCCGTCGATTTCTGCACCGTGACGCCGTAGTTGCGCACGTCGGCCGGCAGTTGCGACTCGGCCTGGCCCTGCCGCATCTGCGCGAGCAGCTGGTCGGTATTGGCGTCGGTGGCGATGTCGAAGTTGACGGTGAGCGTCGATTGCCCGTTGTTGGCGTTGATCGAGTACATGTAGTTCATGTTGTCGACGCCCGACATCTGCTGCTCGATCGGGGTCGCCACCGACTGTTCGACGGTGAGCGCGTCGGCGCCGGTGTAGGTGCTGTTGACCTTGATTTCGGGCGGCACGATGTTCGGATACTGGGCGATCGGCAGCCCGGTCATGGCGACGATGCCGACGAGGGTCATCAGGATCGAGATGACCATCGCCACGATCGGGCGGTTGATGAAGAACTTTGACATGGCCGCTTACCCTTTCGCTGCCGGTTTCTCTGGCGTCGCTGCGGGTTTTGCGCCGGCTTTGACGGGCGCCGCTGCCGGCGCGTAGGCTTGCGGCTCGACGAGCGCGCCGGGGCGCACTTTCTGCGTGCCTTCGACGACGACCTTGTCGCCGGCATTGAGGCCCTCGGCGATGATCCAGTCCGAGCCGATGCGCTCGCCCGGTTTCACCGGGCGCACTTCGACCTTGTTCGACGCGTCGACGACGGCGACGAGGAACTTGCCCTGCATTTCGGTGACCGCGCGCTGCGGAACGAGCAGCGCGCCCTTGGCCGTCGACACGGTGGCGCGGATCTTGGCGAACTGGCCGGGACGCAGGTGGTTGCCCGGATTCGGGAAAGACGCGCCGAGCTTGAAAGTGCCCGTCGTCACGTCGACCTGCCGGTTGAGCAGCGTGAAGCGACCGGGATGCGGATGCACGCTGCCATCGACGAGGATGAGTTCGAGCGGAATGTCGCGGCCGGTGCCGGCGGTGTTGGCGGCGCGGAAGGTGAGCAGCTCGCGTTCGCTGATGCTGACATAGACCTTGATCGGATCGAGCGTCGAGACGGTGGTCAGTTCGGTCTGCGCGGTCGGGCTCAAGAGGTCGCCGATCTGCGCCTTGGCGATGCCGGCGACGCCGTCGATCGGCGAAACGATGCGCGTGAAAGCGAGGTTGAGCTTGGCCGTTTCGAGCGCCGCGCTTGCCTGGTCGAGCGCCGCGCGCGACGAGAGCTCGTTGCCGACGGCGTCGTCGAGGTCCTTGCGGCTCAAGGCGTTCTTCTCGGCGAGCGGCTTCACGCGCGCGAGCGTCGCGGCAGCGTTGGCGTGGATTGCAGCCTGCTGGTTGCGCGCCGCCGTCGCCTGGTCGACCGCGGCGACGAAGGTGCGCGGATCGATTTCGAACAGCGTCTGCCCTTTCTTGACGAGGTCGCCTTCGCCGTAGTTCTGTTTGATCAGGTAACCCGTGACCTGCGGCCGGATCGTCGCATTGACGTTGCCGTCGGTCGTCCCCACCCACTCGGTGTAGAGCGCGACGTCGCGCGGCGCCATCGTCATCACGTCGACCTTGGGCGTCGGCGGTGGCGGCGCCGCCGGCTTCTCGCACGCGACAAGCAGAGCGGCAAGCGAAAATGCGGCGAGCGTGGCCGAGGTCTTGCGAAGGGAGTAACGGGGCGCAGTGGTCTTCATGATCGATCCAGTCGTCGTCAATACGTCAATACGTCTTTGCGTCTTTAGCCATGCATCAAACAAACTGTTTGCCGGCAGTCGCCCGGCGACCCGCCGGACGGAGAACGCCTGCGACTGCGTGCCTCCGCCGGCAAGTGGCCCAGGGGCAAGCTCGCCTGCTACTTGGCCTTCTTGGCCGGGGCCGAGTTCGCCGAAATGACCATCGCCTCGGTGTAGGTCGCTTCGACCTGGTCGCCGACCGCGACGTTTTTCAGCATGTTCTTGTCCTGCACGTAGAGATCGACCGTGCGCTGCGGGCCCTTGAGCGTGACGAAGCCCTTCTCCATGTCGACCGCGAGCACGTTCGCCGTCACCTGCACCGCCTGGCCGACACCGCCGGCCGGCTGGGCGCCGGGCTTGGCCGATCCGGCAACGGCCACGTCGGTGCGCTCGACCGGCGCCTTGCCGCCTTTCTTGAGGTCGAGCGCGAGCGAGCGCGTGACGTTGAGCGTCACGATGTCGCCCTCCTTGAGCTGCGCGAAGTTCTTCACCTGCGGACCGGCGACGAGCGTCATCTCGTTGCCGCCGCCGCCCTTGATCGAAATTTCGCGAGTCGCCGCGTCGATCTTGGTGATCTTGCCCTGCAGCGTCAGGCGCTCGGTCTTGGTGCCGCCGGCCTGGCGTTTCTCGACCGAAACAGTCGCCGTCGGCGCGTTCTGCGCGTGCGCATAACCGCCAAGAAGTGCGACCGCGGCCGCGAGAATGGTGAGCTTGCGAATCATCAAAAAATCTCCTCGTTATAAAAATGGACCGACCGCGCCCGAGGCGCGGTACGGCGGCGCCACCCGCGCCGGCAATACTGAAAAACTCAGGCGAGAACGCGCCCGGCGCTTACTTCATGCGCGTGATCTTCTGTCCTTGCAGCGCCAGTCCGGCCATGAGGCCTTCCTGGTTGAAAATGAAAGCGAAGATGTTCGACTTGCCGGTCATCGTGTTGATGTCCTTGGCCATCCCGGCGTCGACGAGAACGACGGTCGGCGCCGCGCCGATGTCCCAGCCCTTGCTCTTCTGGAAGCGCTCGAGTTCGGCGTCGGTCATGAAGAAAACGGCGTAGCCGAATTGCTGGATGCCGGCCTGCAGGCCGACCGATGCGCTGCCCGAGCTGTAATACGCCGTCGGCTTGCCTTTCTTGTAGAGGACGCCGTCGCCACCCGAGCCGCCGACGATGAAACCGGCGCGGACGATGTTCGGAAAAACGAGCACGCCGGCAGCCTTTTCGCCCAGGCTCTTCGCCGCCGGCTGGTTGCCGTAGAGCGACTTCAAGGCCGCATCGGCGTCCTGAACGAGTTGCGCTCTCTCGACGGCGAAGGCCACGTTCACGCAGGCGAAGGCGGCAAGCGCAAGAATCATCAGCCCGCGGGCGAGTTTGCGATAATTGGTCATTGAAAAATCTCCATGGGAAGCAGGTTGAAATGAGCTCGCGAGGACGAGCGGTGAAATCATGCAATCACCCGGGCGGACCGGCGCCGGCATTGCCGTGCACGGCCATTCGCCTTGGTCAAGAGAGTAGCGCCTGAGGCCGATACGCGGTACTGCCCTTTAGGGAAGGTCGGCATCGCCGCTAGGGCTTCGCAGCCGAAGCAGGCAGCGCTACCGCGGCGGCGCGCGCCGCCGGGATGGCTGCGGCGATGTCGCGGCTGACCGCTGTCAGCGCGCGCGCATGCGCCGCGACGAGCGCGTCGTAGCCGGCGCCGGCGACGGGTTCGCGCACGATCGAGCGGCCTTTCATTGGCGCCTTTCCGGCCGAACGCAAGGTCCACAGGATGTCGACGGTGGCCGCCTCGCCAGGTGCCGAATCGAAGCTCTGCACGTCGATCGCAACGCTCAGCGCGCCTTCGCTGTCGGCGCCCTGCGGATAGATCGAGACGTGCGCGCCGGGGAGGAGCGGACGCAGGTTGTCGGCGATGACGCGCGGGATTTCGGCGCGGGGCGGCTCGGCCCAGCGCGCCATCTCGTTGATCGCGACCTGGTTGCTACCGGTGCGAATCACGACTTGCGGGCGGTCGATCATGTCGGGGACGCTGATCGGCCCGATCACGACCGGGTAGCCCGCGCTTGCCCCCTGGCGGTCGGCGGTGGGCGTCGTGCGCAGCGTGTAGTAGCTCACCTTGGGCGAAGAGCCGCAGGCGGCCAGCAACAGGACTGCGCCGATCAGCGCGAAAAGTTGGCGGTTCATTTCTGCTCCTCCTGCTTGCCCCGGATCAGGGCTTCGGGGTTGCGTTCAAGATAATCGGCGAGCATGCGGATGGCTTGCGCGGCCCGCGCCGTTTCGCGCATCGCTTCGCGCGCGTCCTCGAGCAGCGGCGATTCGCTGGCCACCGTCCTTTCCGCCGCCGCCAGCGTCTTCTGCGCCGCGGCGAGCGCCTTGCGCGCCTCGGCGGCGGCGCCCTGCACTTCCGGCGCGAGCTCGCTGTCGAGCCGCTGCAGCAACTGCGTCGAGGTCTTCAGCGTCTGGCGCAGATCGTGGCTGATCTCTTCGAGCGGCAGTTTCTCGATCTTGGTCGCAACCGACGCGATCGTCGCCTGCAGTTCCTTGATGCTGCTCTGCAGCGTCGGCAGCACCGGCATGTCTTCGCGCATTTCGCCGACGGGCACTTTCGCCGCGGTCGGGAAAAAGTCGAGCGCGACATACAGTTGCCCCGTCAGCAGGTTGCCCGTGCGCAGCTGCGCGCGCAGGCCGCGACCGACAAGGCCCCTGATGTAGGCGAGGCGCTGCTCGTCCGATACCGCTTCGCGCTTCTTCGTCGCCCGGCGCTGCAAGCGCTCGGGATAGATCTTGACCTCGACCGGGACTTCGACGCGGTTCATCGCCGGGTCGAAATCGACGTTGATGGCGACGACTTCGCCGATGTTGATGCCAAGGAAATCGACCGTCGCGCCCGGCTCGAGGCCGCGCACCGATTCACGGAAGACGAGGACGAAACGCTGGCTCGCGGTCTCGGGGTTCTTCATCGCCTGCGTCCGGTCGTCAGCGAGCGCGAAAGTCGCCTTCGCGGCCACCGGCGGCAGATCAGCGGAGGCCAGGGGGGTTTCGAAGGCGATGCCGCCGACCATGATCGAGACCATCGACTGCGTGTCGACCTTGATGCCGGTCGAGTCGAGCTTGAGATCAACGCCGCTGGCGTTCCAGAAGCGCGTGTCCTCATTGACGAACTTGTCGAAGGGCTCGTTGACGAAGACCTGCATGGTCACGCCGCGGCCTTTCTCATCGATCTCGTAGCTCATGATCTGGCCCGCCTGCAGGCGCCGGTAGAAGATCGGCGAGCCGACGTCGAGCGAGCCCATGTCGGCCGCGCGCAGGCTGAACTGCTTGCCCGGCGTGTCGATGCTGACGACGGGTGGCGCTTCGAGGCCGACGAACTGGCTTCTCGGCTTGTCCGATTTGCCGATGCCGACGCCGACGTAGGAACCCGCGAACAGCGTTCCCAGCCCGGAGACGGTGCCGCCGGAGATGCGCGCGCGCACGACCCAGAAACGCAGGTCATCGACGAGGTTGGGCGAGAACTCCTTGACGAGGTCGGCGGTCGCGACGACGTGCCCGAGGTCGGGCGCAAGAACGATGCTCTTGATCACGCCGATTTCGACGTCCTTGTACTTGAGCTTGGTCTTTCCGGCCTCGAGCCCTTCGGCGGTCTTGAACGTGATCGTGATCGACGGGCCGCGCTCCATTACCGTCTTCACCGCGAGCCAGCCGCCAATGAGCACGGCGACGAGCGGGATCAGCCAGATGATCTGGAAGCCCGAGCGCGATTTGGTGACCGCCTTGGCCTCGGGGATATGGTCCAGATCCGGTCCTTGCTTGCCTTCAGCCATCATTTTTCTCCAGGGTATCCCATATAAGGCGAGGGTCGAAACTCATCGCCGCGAACATCGTGAGCACGACGACCGCGCCGAAAGCGATCGCCGCGGGCCCGGCCTGGATCGAGGCGAGGCCTTTCAACTGCACGAGCGCGACGAGAATGCCGACGACGTAGATGTCGAGCATCGACCAGCGGCCGACGAGTTCGACGACGCGGTAAAGGCGCGTGCGCTGCGCCGGCTGCCACTGCGACTTCAACTGCACCGAGAGCGCGAGGAAGACGATCGCAAAAATCTTGGCGAGCGGAACGACGACGCTGGCGATGAAGACGACGAGCGCCAGCGGCCACGACCCCGAAACATAGAGGTAGACGACGCCCGACATGATGGTGTCCTGCTGCGTCCCGAAGAGCGAGCTCGTCACCATGATCGGCAGGACGTTGGCCGGTATGTAGAGGATCGCCGCCGCGATCAGGTAGGCCCAGGTGCGCGAGAGGCTGTCGGGTTTGCGGAAGTGCAGTGGACTGCCGCAGCGCGGGCAGGCGACATCATGCCCTGCGTGCGCATCGTCGCCGTGCCCCGGCGGCCGCGCGAGCAGCCCGCAGCTGTGGCAGTTGGTGACGCCGAAGCGCTCGCCGGTCATCGGCTTCATTGCGCTTTCTCCCACTGCGCCCAGAGCGAGCGCGGATCAAACGAGGCGACCGCGGCGGCAAAAAGCATGATGAGCACGCCGAAGGACCACAGCGCGATCCCCGGAACGATGCTCGCGATGTGCATCAGTTTGACGAGCGCGACGAGGATGCCGACCATGAAGACTTCGATCATGCCCCACGGCTCGACCAGGTGAAAGAGGCGGAACACGCCGGCAAAGCCGGGCGGCACCTGCCCGCAGCGCAGCGGCGCCATGAGGTAGATCATCGCTCCCAGCGCGATCGTCGGCGTCGCCATCGTGGTGACGAAGACGAGGGCCGCGACGAGCTTCATTTCCGAGTCGTAGAGCGCGCGCACCGTTCCGAACAGCGTCGCCTGGATGAGGTCGCCGTTGATCGCAAGGCCGATGATCGGGAACGCGTTGGCGATCACGAAGACCGCCAGCGCGGCGAGCGCGAAGGCGAGCGAACGCTCGAGTCCGTGCGGGTGACTGCGATAGAGTTCGGCGCCGCAGCGCACGCAGCGCACAAGACCGCCTGCGGGCAGCGGCGCTTCGCGCTGCAAGAGGTCGCATTCGTGACAGGCGACGAGCGCTTTCGTGTTGGTGCTCATGAACGCGCTCCCGTAGTGACGAGATCGGCCGGCAACTCGCCTGGCTCGGCGGCCTGCAGGCGCTTGCCGTCATCAGTTGCCGTCGCCTGCGCCGCCGGGGCGGCGCTGACGACCTCCACCCGGAGCGGGCTGCCCGGGTCGAAATGCACCTCGCGCTGCGGATACGCGATGACGATGCCGTGCTCGCCCAGCGATTTTTCGATGATGAAGTGCAGGTCGCTCGAGACGCGGCGCCCAAGCACCTTGTCGCTCAAGGCGAGCCAGAAGTAGAGGCCGAACTCGAGCGAATCGGCGCCGAATTTCTGGAACAGCACTTCGGGTTCGGGGTCTTCGAGAATCAGCGAGTGGCGCTTCATCGCCTCGAACAAAAGACGCGTGACTTCCTTGACCGGCGAGCCGTAGGCGACGCCGACCTCGACGCAGAAACGCGCTTTCGGGTTCTCGTACATCCAGTTGGTGACGTTCTGTTCGAGGAAGGTGCTGTTCGGGACGAGCGTGTCGATGCCGTTGGCGTGGTGGATCGTCGAAGCGCGGATGCCCACCTCGGTGACGACGCCGGTGAGACTGCCGACTTCGATCAGGTCGCCGGGACGGAAAGGCCGCTCGAAGAGCAGCATGAGGCCGCTGATCAGGTTCTTGAGCAGGTTCTGCATGCCGAAGCCGAGGCCGATCGCGATCGTTCCGCCAAGGAAGGCGAAGACCGAAAGCGGGATATTCACCCAGAGCAGGACGCCCAGGATGAGCACGATGACGCCGAGCCACGACATCCACTTGCGCAGGATGCGCGCGTTCGCCGCGTCCTGCGCGAAGCGCTCGACGGCGATGCGTTCGCTGAGGCGGCCGAGCCAGGTCGTGAGCAGGATGCCGGCGCTGAGCATGAGGAGCGCGCGCAGGATCTTGCCGAGCGTGACGCTCGTCGTCCCGGTGACCTTCTTGCCGGCGACCTCGATCGTGTCTTCGGCGACGAAGAGTTCGAAGTTCCAGATGCTGTTCAAAAAATCGCCCGCGGCGGCGGCGACGTCGGCAAAATATTCGCGCTTGCTCTGCGCTTCCCTGCGGATGTCGAGTTCGTCGCCGAGCCGGTTCAGCACCTCCTGCGCCGACGAGATGAAGACGAAGGCGGCGCGCAGCTTCTGTTCGCGCTCGGTGAGCGCGGCGAGGCGCCGGCGCAGCTCCGGGCGATCGGCCGCGAGTTCCGGCGTCTCGACCCGGCTTTGCAGGCTGTCGGTCTCAGCGCCGACGAGCGCGAGCTGCCGTTCGGCCGAGCGCGAGAAGAGCGAGAGCGCGCGCGCCGCGCGCTGATAATGCAATTTGGCTTCGGCGACGAGTTCGGGTCCCGGCTTCTGGTGCAGGCGATAGCGGAACTCCCAGGCCTGACGCTTGAGTTCGAGAATGATCGGCTGATAGCGCAGCGCGTCGAGGACGATCTCGGCCGATTCGGCGCGCAATTGCGCCGCCCTGGCGCGGTCGTCGAGCAGCTTGAGCGCGGCGGCGGTCGCCGGCGCGTCGCCGATGAAGTGCCGCGCCATCGCGGCGGTCGATGCCTCCTGCGTCTTCTCGCGCTCGGCAACGGCCCGACTCGCCGCTTCCTGCGCATCGGCGAGCGCCTCGCTCACGCGCGCATTTTCGGCGTCAAGCTCGGCTTGGATCTTGCGAAAATCGCTTTCCGGGAAAGCGACGCTGGCCTGGGCCGCGAGCGCCTTGCGCCGCGCCAGCGCCGCCTCGGCGGCACCGACCGAAAACTCGGCGCGATTGATTTCCTCGGACGTCGCCGCGCTTTGCAGCAGCGCGGTCTGCACGCGCAGGCGCAGGCGCGAGAGTTCCATCGACCAGGCGCTCGCCGTCGGGCTGCCCTGCTGCAGGCGCTCCTCGGCCTGGCGCAGGTCGCTCGCCGCCTTGCGCATCGAAGTCGATAACTGTTCGCGAAAATCGGCAAGCAGCTCGAGACGGTCGGCGAGAAACTTCTGTCGCTTCTCGAGCACCTGTTCCTGGCGCAGCAGGCTATCGACGTAGGGCAGCGAATACGGCGGCGGCGTCTCGAAGGCTTTCCAGCGCTCGGCTTTCTCGAGCGCCTCGCGAAGTTCGGCGCGCAGGCCCTCGAGCCGCGTCAGGTTGCCGAGATCTCGCTCGTAGGTGCGAATGATCTCGTTCAGGTAGAAGCGCCTGAGCTTCAAATCGTCGTTGCTGGTTCCGGCCGGCGCATTGAGCGCAAGCCCCGGCGAAGCCTCGATCGCGACCAGTTCGCGGCGCGCCTCGTTGATCAGCGTGCGCACCGCATCCGCGTCCGCTGCGCCATCCCGGACAGGCGCCGCCGCCGGCGCCGTTCCTTTGACGAGATCGGGGAGCGCCGCGACGGCTGGCAGGGGCAGAAAGGCAGCAAGGAAGGCGAGCAGGCAGATCAATCCCCGCCCGCCGGCGCCGCGGCCGATGAGGCCGCCTCGCGTTGCCGCTGCCGCGCCCGCCATGAACTACTTCGGCGCAGCGACGCCGCGGGCGGTGTCGAGGCCCTGGCGGAAATTCTTCGCCCAGGCCACGACGATCGGCTGCAGGTCGCTCCAGCGGATGTTCTCGCCCTGCTCGAGCGTCTTGTCGCTCTTGCGCGTCGCGACGGCAGCCGCGACCTGGCGATTGCTCGGGTCGAGGACCTCGATCTCGGCCGAAATTTCGGCGACGCGCGGCGCAGCGCCGGCGGCCGCGCGCCCGGCGTTGAAGAGCGCCTTGATCGGCAGGAAGTCGATCGCCGTCACACCGGGACTCACCGGCTGCACACCGGTAATCGCCAGGCGGACGCGCAGCACGTCGGGCCCGGGGGCGCTGACGACCTGGTAGCCGGAAGAGACCGCGTCAACGAAAGCCGCCTGGAAAGCGTCGGTCATGCGTTTTAAGGCATCGGGCTGCAGCCCCTTGTATTCAGGGTTGGGGGCAAGATATATCTGCACCGGGTCGAGCATGATCTTGGTGTAGGGGCGGATGTCGATCGACTTGTCGACGTAGCGCATCGAGCCTTCAATGCCCTCAACGGGTTTCAATTTCGCGTAGCTTGGCAGGAAACCCGAATTGACTTTGGCGGGCTGCGCCTTGGCAGGTGCCGGACTTGTCCCGGCCCCCTCGGCGAGCGCGCTGCCGGAAGCAGCGAGCGCAAGAGCGATCGCTGCGGCGATGGTGATCAATCTGGCATTCATGGTGTTTCCTCCGTGGTGAAAAAAAGGCACGACCGGATCAATCAGATCGGCGTGCAGTTGCCGAACATCATGAAGACGCTGGCGCGGCTCGTCATCGTCGTCACCATCTCGCCGCTCTCGCTGTCGATCGCCATCGTCCAGCCAAAGCCGAGCTCGTTGCCACCGAGCAGGATCTGCGTGTCGGATTTCTCGATCGTCAGGATGTCGGTCGTCACCTTGGTTCCGGCGATGCGCTTCCCCGCCACATCGACGCGCAGGAAAGTCGGCGCGCCCATGTCGGCGGCGATGCCCTTGCTGCAACCCGTGTCGGCGGCGCAATCCATTCCCTGGACAGTCGAGCAGATGAGCTTCTTGCTGCCGTCAAAATCGGCGGCCTGCGCGCCGGCGGCGAGCGACAAAGCGAGCAGCGCTGTGCATGCGAGCGTCAGTTTCATCAATTCTCCTCTTACTTCACGGTGTAGCCGCGGCCTTCGAGGCAGGCGCCGTAGGCTCGATAATAGGTGTCGATCTGGCCCTGGCGCTGCGCCTGCGCCTGCTGCTGCGACTGCGCCTGGCGGTTGGCGTAGTCCTGCTGCTGCGCCTGCTCGTTGGCATTCGCCTGGCGGCGGCCGCGCACGCCGCCGACGACGGCGCCAATCGCCGCGCCCTTGCCGGTGTCGCCGGCGA
>CAZALA010000107.1:0-12646 GCA_964485725.1 uncultured Propionivibrio sp.
CGCCATGCGCTTCGTCGACAATTACGGCCGCGCCAGCGAAACCTACCCCTCGAACCCGAACGGTTCGCCGCAGGGCGTCACCGGCGTGACGACCGCGGACGGCCGCTTCACGATCATGATGCCGCACCCCGAGCGCGTCTTCCGCAGCGTGCAGATGTCGTGGCATCCGCGCGAAGCTGGGGATGACTCGCCGTGGCTGCGCATGTTCCGCAATGCGAGGAAGTGGGTCGGTTAGTTCGAACGCTTCAACCAGGCGACTAACCGCTTCGGCATGGCAACTCATGGAGCTAACGTGAATACCCGTATCGTGCAAACCAGTCGCAAGGCGCAAATCGACGCCGTCCTTCTCCAGTTGACGGGAGTGATCGCAAAGAAGATCAACGACCTTGACGCCTATTTCGTCAACGACAAGATGTTCGCCTGCATCAGCGGAAATGGCGTTGGCCTGCGTGTGCCTGCGTCGGTCGCGACCGAGTTGCGGTTCTCCAGAAACAACGTGGTTCCATTTCAGCCGGGCGGGGTTTCAAGCTCGCGAGAGTGGATTCAAATCGATCGTGCCGACGCGGCGGACTACGAGCAGGATCTCGAATTGTTTCGAGCCTCCCTTGAGTTTGTGAAAGGCGCCCGCACCCGCTGACCCGCAGCAACGAGAACGCCTGCTTTCCGGAGCGCCGAACTTCGACTCGAGTGCTAGACCACTCTGCACATAGTCGTAAGTCACTTCCTGCGGGAATGGGAAATTCATCAGCCATAACTGCCGTTGGCCCATGTTGGCCGATCGAGTTGCAGTCGACCGGTTACCTATCGTTCAGTCCTGTGAGGTCGCGAACGTCAGCTCTCCGATCTCGGAACGCGAACTCCCGACCCAAAGCGGAATTAGCTCATTTTGGAAAGCAGACGTTCAACGTGAAGGTGACCGGTGCTACGCAGCTTTATCGCGTAGCGTCCGGTTGACCGCCGGGTTCGGCACCCCTTTTCGCTTGGAACCGGCGGGGAGGAGTTCAATCTTGAGCGTACAACCAACAGCCGCCGCATATTTCTTCAGTGATGCCACGGAAGGAGCATGCTTGCCGGCGGCTTCCAGGCGGGAAATGGCGCTCTTGGTCGTACCCATGCGGCCCGCAACTGCCTCTTGAGTGAGACCGGCGCGCATACGCGCGGCCAACATTTCATGGGCAAGGCTGTATTCAACTTCAAGAGCTTCGTAGGATCCGTTAAAGCCGCGACGCTTGGAAGCCTTTTCAAGGAAGGCCTTGTGATCGTGGCGCACAGGTTGAAACTTCAAATCAGACATTTTGAATCTCCTTCAATCGCTTTCGGGCGAGCTTGATGTCATGGTCGGGAGTTTGCTGAGACTTCTTGACAAAGGCGTGAAGTATGACGATACGCCTCCCGACAAGGAAGCAATAGAACGCCCGTCCAATACCCGAACGGCCGCGAGGCCTTAGCTCAAACAAACCGTCGCCAAACGCTCGCGAATAAGGCAATTTCAAATTGGGACCATGCTCGATGAGCAACTCGACAATTCGCGCGTAATCCGCGAGAACGTCTACGGGCCAAGACTCGATCTCGGTTTGCACACGAACATGGAAATACTCAACAGAAAATGGCGTGAGCTGAAGTTAGCAAAAGTGCGAACGTCTGTCAATGCCAAAACACCACCGGAATGCCCATTTGGAATCGAGGCCTCTCGTGGCTTTTCACGCGAAGGCCCATCTCGAGCGGCTTTCCCCGACTGTCGTGACAGTTCAACGAGCAAGTCCTCGGAATGTCTGCTCATCGGTTCACCAACTCACACACCCGACCCTAAGCTGCCTTTGGCGTCCTCGAAAAGCAGCATTAAAAATTTGCTGCTTGTACTCCCACCATCTATCGCACTGAGTAATTACGCAACCAACAGCTTTACCTCAATAAGTGTATCGCCCAGTAGGCAGAATTTAGAATCAACGCGAATCCCATTAACGTTGCGCAAAAGATGCCATAGGCTCTTTCATCCCTATCTCCAGCCAGCAGCCGACGTAGATTTTTTCTCTTGTCATAAAACGAGGCAGACATAATACACAGAGCAAGGAGATCAATTGCATGCCATCCCCACAAAGCGGAGATCGCCATAAAAAACATCAGAATCTCCAAGAGATAGATTAGTCCACTGACTAAGTAATACGGCGCTTCAATCTTCTTTACCCCATTATTATTCATGCCTAATTCACATTCACGGGTTAATCACTAGTTGTACCAGTACTTCGTCATGCATCTTTTTTCGATCCGACACGAAAAGGCACTCTAAGGGCGTCAGGAGTTTTAGATTTTCCCCATCGCAAAACACACTCGAAAGTCTGCTTTCAGGCAAAGGTACGAAGGACCGCTCATGGCCGATTTCTTCCGTTCGTTTTCGCGGACAAAACCTGCCGTTCGAGATGATTAGCGGCTAACTTTAATGTCAGCTGCGTGGCTCGTCCAGTCCTATATTTCCATCTGCTCTGCTATCTCTAGGGCATCGTCAATCTCGATCCCGAGGCAGCGAACGGTGTCCTCCTTGTTGTGACCGAGCAAAATCTGCACGGCCCGGATATTCTTCGTGCGCCGATAGACCAAAGTGGCTTTGGCGTCCAATCGGGGACAACGTCCGATCCGGGACAGGCCACTATTCTTCAGGAAGCGGGTCGCCTGGGATTCACCGGGCGCGAATCGCGGCAATCCGCGCTGGCCCTGGCAGAATTAACTCGGTCTCTTCCTTCGCGCCGGCGAACTCGTGATCCTTCGGAATGCGAATAAGCTCGTGATAAAACTCAGCTATTCCCTTCACGCCGGCGGGCGTAAGCTGTCGCTATGGCAGCGCTTCGAGCGCTTCCGGCTGGAGGTTCTGGAATGGCAAGCAGTGGGGACGAGAGCGTCAGTAAGTGGCTGGTCGAGGCGACCGTAGTCGACGTCCTTCGCCATCCGGCGCCCGACGCTGCGCAAGTGCGCGAGCTCCTGCAGAAGGCGCGCGAACTCAATGGCCTCTCGCTGGACGAAGTGGCGGCGCTGTGCCGCATCTCGACGCCCGAGCTTGCCGAGGAACTTTTCGCGACGGCACGCGCGGTCAAGGAAGAGATTTACGGCCGGCGCATCGTTCTCTTCGCGCCGCTCTATATTTCCAATGTCTGCGGCAACGAGTGCAGCTACTGCGCGTTTCGCAGCAGCAACAAGGAGTTGCCGCGCACCGCGCTCGGCATGGAAGAGATCGCCCGCGAAACGACCGAACTCATCCGGCAGGGGCACAAGCGGCTCCTGCTCGTCGCCGGTGAAGGCTATCCGGCGGCGCGCGGGGGCTTTCGCTACATCCTCGATGCGATCGCCGCGGTTTATTCGGTGACCGAGGCGCACGGTCACATCCGCCGCCTCAACGTGAACCTCGCGCCGCTCGAAGTCGATCAATTCCGCCTGCTCAAGGAAGCCGGCATCGGCACTTACCAGCTCTTCCAGGAAACCTATTATCGCGCGACCTACGCGGCGGTCCACCCTGCCGGCAGGAAGCGCGACTTCGACTGGCGCGCCTCGGCGCTCGACCGCGCCATGCAGGCCGGTGTCGACGACGTCGGCATGGGCGCGCTCTTCGGCCTCTACGACTGGCGCTTCGAACTTTTGAGCCTGATGCAGCACATCGCGCATCTGGAAGCGCGCTTTGGCGTCGGTTGCCACACGGTGAGCGTTCCCCGCATCGAACCGGCCGACGGCTCGGACCTCTCCCTCGCCCCGCCGTTCGCGGTTTCCGACGACGACTTCAAGAAACTCGTCGCGATCCTGCGCCTCGCCGTCCCTTATACCGGCATCATCCTGTCGACGCGAGAATCGGCGGGTATCCGCCGCGAATGCTATGCGCTCGGCGTCTCGCAGATCTCGGCCGGCAGCCGCACCGACCCGGGCGGCTACAGCGCGGGCGAGGGCAGCGAAGCCTCGGAGCACGGTCAGTTCCAGCTCGGCGACCACCGCAGCCTCGACGAAGTCGTCCATGAACTCGCGAACATGGGCTTCGTCCCCTCGTTCTGCACCGCCTGTTACCGGCTCGGCCGCACCGGAGCGGATTTCATGGACCTCGCCAAGCCTGGCCTGATCAAGCTCAAATGCGACCCCAACGCGGTGACGACTTTCCAGGAATACCTGATCGATTACGCGGCGCCGGACGCTCGCCGCGACGGCGAAGAAGCGATCGACCGCGAAGTCGAAAAGATGGCCGAGAAACCTCGGCGCACGGCGCAGCGCATGCTCGCCAAAATCCGCTCGGGAAAGCGCGATGTCTTCTGCTGAACGGCGCGCGGGCGCAGAGCAAAGCGTGAAGGCGGCGACGCGCAGCGAAAGCGATTCGCTCGGAGCGCGCGAGGTGCCGGCCGAAGCGCTCTACGGCATTCATACGGCGCGCGCGCTCGAAAATTTTCCGCTGACTGGATCAGCCTGTTCGCCCGGCCTCGTTCGCGCCATGGCGCTCGTCAAACTCGCGTGCGCGCGCAGCAACGCCGCGCTCGGCGACCTTGACCTTGAACTTGCCGGTGCGATTGACCAAGCGTGTTGTGAGATCGCGGCAGGCGGTTTGCGCGAGGCGGTGCTCGTCGACGCGCTGCAGGGCGGCGCCGGCACTTCGCTCAACATGAACGTCAATGAGGTCATCGCCAACCGCGCCGAGGAAATCCTCGGCGGCCGCCGCGGTGAGTACCGGCGCGTCCATCCTTTGCATCACGTCAACCTGCACCAATCGACCAACGACGTTTTTCCGACTGCTCTGAAAGTCGCTGCGCTCGAAGGGCTGCGCCGGCTCGAGCCGGCAATCGCCGGGCTGCAGACGGCTTTCCAGGAGAAGGAGCGCGCCTTCGCGCCGATCGTCAAGGTTGCGCGCACCGAGTTGCAGGACGCCTGTCCGATGAGTCTCGGCGCCGAGTTCTCGGCGTGGGCGGAAGCGCTCTCGCGCGACCGCTGGCGCGTCATGAAGTGCGATGAGCGGCTGCGCGTCGTGAACCTCGGCGGCACGGCGATCGGCAGCGGGCTCACCGCGCCGCGCGACTACATCTTCCTCGTCACCGACAAGCTGCGCGAGATCACGGGACTGCCGCTCGCGCGCGCCGACAACCTCGTCGATGCGACGCAGAACGCCGACGTCTTCGTCGAAGTCTCGGGCATCCTGAAGGCGCACGCGGTCAATCTTTTCAAGATTTCGTCGGACCTGCGCCTGCTCTCCTCGGGGCCGCGCGCCGGCATCGGCGAGATCGTCCTGCCGGCGGTCCAAGTCGGTTCGAGCGTCATGCCGGGCAAGGTCAACCCGGTCATCTGCGAAGCGGTCGGCCAGTCGGCGCTGCAGGCGATCAGCCAGGACATGGCGATCAGCCTGGCGGCGCAATCGGGCCAGCTCGAACTCAACGCCTTCCTGCCGCTCATTGCGCACGCGCTGATCGGCAATCTTTCCCTGCTCACCGCCGCGTGCACGATTTTCCGCGAGCGCTGCGTCGAAGGCATCACGGCCGATGCGGCGCGTTGCGGCGAGCTTCTCGAGCGCTCGCAGGCCGAGCTCACCGCGCTTGTGCCGGCGCTCGGCTACGCCCTCGCCGCCGAGGTCGGCAAGGCGGCGCAGGCAAGCGGGCGAACGATCCGCGAGACGGTCCTCGAGCGCCGCCTGCTCGCGCCCGCAGTGCTCGACCGCCTGCTCTCCGTCGACGCAATGACGGCGCTCGGGCATCGCAGGGACGCAACGAATTTTCAACACCAGGAACACCAAGAGCACCAAGACACCAAGACATCAAGACGAGAGAAATGAAAAACCCGTTCCCGTCTTTCTTGGTGGAACTTTGTGCTCTTGGTGTCTTAGTGGTTCGCTTTTAAGGAAGAATGCAAGTGTTAGAAACGCCCAAGGGTTTGCGCATCCACATCGGCATTTTCGGCCGGCGCAACAGCGGCAAGTCCACGCTGATGAACGCGCTCGTCGGACAGGCGGTGGCGATCGTCTCGCCCGAGCCCGGAACGACGACCGACCCGGTCGAGAAAGCGTTCGAACTCGCGCCCATCGGCCCGGTGCTCTTCATCGATACCGCCGGCCTCGACGACGAGGGCAGCGTCGGCGAGCTGCGCGTGGCAAGGACGCGCGAAGTGCTCGAGCGCGTCGACATCGGCATCGTCGTCACCGACGCCGACCGGCTCGGTCGTTTCGAGCGCGAGCTCGTCGCGACGCTGCAGGCGAGCGAGACGCCGCTGATCGTCGTCTTCAACAAGTGCGATCTTGGGCTGCCGGCGGCCGACGAGCTCGCAGGGCTGCAAGCTGAGGGCATCGACACCGTGACGATGTCGGCGCAGCGCGGCGAGGGCGTCAACCGCGTTAAGGAGGCGCTGCTGCGACAGGCGCCCGAGCACTGCGTCGAGGAACCGCGCCTCGTCGCCGACCTCGTGCGCCCGGGCGAGCTCGTCGTCCTCGTCGTGCCGATCGACCTCGGCGCGCCGAAAGGCCGCCTGATCCTGCCGCAGGTGCAAACGCTGCGCGACATCCTCGACGCCGACGCGGTCGGCATGATCGTCAAGGAGCGCGAACTCGCGCACGCGCTGGCGCGGCTTCCCGAGCCACCGCGGCTCGTCGTCTGCGATTCGCAGGTCGTTCTCAAAGTCACCGCGGACACACCGCCGACGATTGCGATGACGACTTTCTCGATCCTGATGGCGCGCTTCAAGGGCGACATGCAGCGCTTCGCGGCCGGCGCCGGCGCGATCTCGCAGCTGCGACCGGGCGATCGCGTGCTGATCGCCGAAGCCTGCGCGCATCACCCGCTTGCCGACGACATCGGCCGCGTCAAGATCCCGCGCTGGCTGCGCCAGTACGCGGGGGGCAATCTCGAAATCGAGGTCAAATCGGGCGCCGATTTTCCGCAGGATCTCACGCCTTACGCGCTGATCGTCCAGTGCGGCGGCTGCACGGTGACGCGCCGGCAGATGCTCGCGCGGCAGTACCGCGCGCAATGCCAGGGCGTCGCCATGACCAACTACGGCATGGCGATTTCGGTCGCGCAGGGCGTGCTCGAGCGCACGCTCGAATGCTTCCCGGCGGCAGCCGAGGCCTACCGCGGCGCGCGCACAGGATCGTCATGATGGCAAGGACTGCGCCGGCGCAGCTGCTTTTCGACAAGCTCGCCAACGGGGATTCTGCTTTCGATCGCGAGACGCTCGCGCGCATCCTTGCCGCCGAGGCGCCCGACGAGATAGAGGCGATCCGTGCCAGCGCCGAGGCCGTTCTCCTTGCCCACTGCGGCGATGCGGTGCGCCTGCGCGGCCTCGTCGAGTTTTCCAACCGCTGCGTGAGCAATTGCCTGTACTGCGGCATCCGCCGCGAGCATCAGAGCCTGCGTCGCTATACGCTCGCGATCGACGAGATCGTCGCCTGCGCGCGCCGCTGTGTCGAGCGCGGCTACGGCTCGATCGTCCTGCAAGCGGGCGAACGCCGCGACGCGAAGTTCGCGCAATTCGTCACCGCGGCGGTGGCCGCGATCAAGGAGGCGAGCCGCTCGCCACAGTTGCCGCAGGGGCTCGGTGTCACGCTCTGCGTCGGCGAGCAGTCGGCGCAGACTTACGCAAAATGGTTCGACGCCGGTGCGCACCGTTATCTTCTGCGCATCGAGACGTCCTCGCCGCGCCTTTTCGCGCGCCTGCACCCGCCCGAACAGTCGCACGCGTCGCGCGTCGACTGCCTGAAAACCTTAAAGGGCCTGGGTTACCAGGTCGGCACCGGGGTCATGATCGGGCTCCCCGGACAGGGCATCGCCGACCTCGTCGATGATCTCTTCTTCTTTCGCGAGCTCGGCGTCGACATGATCGGCATGGGTCCCTATCTGCCGCACGCGCACGCGGTCCTGCCGGGGCCTTTTCCCGACGCGCCGACGCGTCTGCAACTCGGGCTCCGGATGATCGCCGCGGCGCGCCTGCTGCTGCGCGACGTCAATATCGCCGCGACGACGGCGCTCGAGACGATCTCGCCGGACGGTCGCGAGCAGGGCCTGCGCTTTGGCGCCAACGTCATGATGCCGCAGCTTACGCCGCTGCGCGTCCGCCGCATGTACGCGCTCTACGACGGCAAGCCCTGCGCCGATGACGACGAAGACGATCAAAGATCCGCGCTCGAACTCGAAGCGCGCGTGCGCTCGGCGGGACGCCGGATTGCGCGCGACGACTGGGGCGACTCGCCGCACTTCTTCAGGCGAACCCAAGACACCGCCGTAGCGGAGAACCCAAGGGTGCAATAGCGCATTGCACCGATCCGTGCACAAGCAACGCGCATCGCGCCGCGACTCTCGCGGCGCCTGCCGCCTCAGGCAATCTCCTTGCGGTGATAATGCGTGTGCAGGAGCTCGTGCGATTTCTCGCCGAGCGGTGCGCCGAGGAACTCCTTGTAGAGCTGCGCGACCGCCTCGTTCTCGTGCGATTTCCTCAGGCTCTTGCTTTCGTCCTCGGCGTAGATCGCCGCGATGCGTTTCAGACGCACCGCGTCATCGGTCATGCGTGGCTGACCGCCGCCACCGATGCAGCCACCGGGGCAGGTCATGACTTCGACGAAGTGGTAGGTCTTTTCGCCGCTGCGCAGGCTCTCCATCACCTTGCGCACGTTGGCAAGACCGTGGGCGACGGCGACCCTGAGTTCGACGCCTTCGAGAAAAGCCCACGCGGGCGTCGTTCCCGCTATCGTCAGCGACACTTCCTTGATCCCCTCGAGGCCGGCGATCGGTTTGACGTGCAGGTTCTCGCCGGGCAGAGCGCGGCCGGTGACGATTTCGTACGCGGTTCTGAGCGCCGCCTCGGTAACGCCGCCGGTGTTCGCAAAAATGTCGGCCGCGCCGGTTCCGAGGCCGAGCGGCGCGTCCATCGTGCCTTCGGGCAGCGCCATGAAATCGATCCCGGCCTCCTTGATCATGCGACCGAGTTCGCGCGTCGTCAGGACGTAATCGACGTCGCGCACGCCGCTGCTCATCATTTCCGGACGCTGCGATTCGAACTTCTTCGCCGTGCAGGGCATCACCGCGACGACGACCATGTCCTCGGCCTTGACGCCGATTTTCTGCGCGTAATAGGTCTTGGCGACCGCGCCGAACATCTGTTGCGGCGATTTGCAGGTCGAGAGATGGGGCAGGAATTCGGGAAAATAATATTCGGCGAAATTCACCCAGCCCGGCGAGCAACTCGAGAACATCGGCAGCTTCGCCGGCTTGCCAGCGACGAGCGTTTGCTTCAGGCGCTGCAGGAGTTCGCTGCCTTCTTCCATGATCGTCAGGTCGGCGGCAAAGTTCGTATCGAAAACCGCGTCGAAGCCGAGTTCGCGCAGCGCGCTCGTCATCTTGCCGGTCACCCGAGTCCCCGGTTCGCAGCCGAAGCATTCGCCGAGCGCGGCGCGAATCGCCGGCGCCGTCTGCACGATCACGGTCTTCTTCGGGTCGTCGATCGCTTTCCAAACGCTTTCGATGTGGCTCACTTCCGAAATCGCACCGACCGGACAGACCGCCGAGCATTGGCCGCACTGCACGCAGGCGACTTCGGCGAGGTCGAGGCCGAAGGCCGGCCCGATCATCGTGTCAAAGCCGCGCCCCTGCGGGTGCAGCGCGCCGACCCCCTGCACTTCGGCGCAGACGGTGACGCAGCGTCGGCACTTGATGCACTTGGAATTGTCGCGGACGAGCGCCGGCGTGCTGTCGTCGATGCGGGCGCGGGCTTTCTCGCCGGCAAAGGCGATGTCACGAATGCCGAGTTCGGCGGCGAGCGTCTGCAATTCGCAGTTCTGATTGCGGTCGCAAAGCTGACAGTCGCCGTCGTGCTCGGAGAGGATTAGTTCGACGACCTGGCGGCGCGCCGCGCGCACGCGGCCGCTGTTGGTCTTGACGACCATGCCGTCGGCGACCGGCGTCGAACACGAGGCGAGGAGCGATCGTGCGCCCTCGACTTCGACGAGGCAGACGCGGCAGGCGCCGGTCGGCTCGCGCCCCGCGAGAAAGCACAAGGTCGGGATGCGAATGCCCGCGGCATGCGCCGCGTCGAGAATGGTCGCAGCGCTGGCCGCCTGGATCGTTTTTCCGTTGATCGTGAGTTCAGGCATGGCTCATCTCCTCGCTTTGAACGGCGTGGACCGCGCATTTGCCATAGTCGCAGCGCAGGCAGCGGCGGGCCTGGCGAACGGCCTCCGATTCGTTCCACGACTGCTCGACTTCGTTGAAGTTGCTGCGCCGTTTCTCGACCGGGATCATGCGCAGTTTTTCGCGCGGGTAGGGCAGCGGGTCGGCCGCCGGGTCGTAATCGGTCGTGTTCGGCTGCTCGGCTCGCCAGAAGGCGTGCGCTTCGCCCGACAGATAGACGTCGATCGCGACCGCCGCGCGTTCGCCGTCGGCGATCGCGTGCACCACCGACATCGGCCCGGTCACCGCGTCGCCGCCGGCGAAGACGCCGGCTTGCGAGGTCGCTCCGCTCACCGGATCGGCCTTGATCCAGCCGCGCTCGTCGAGTTCGAGCGCGCCGGCGAAGGCCGATGCGTCGAGCGTCTGGCCGACGGCCATGATGATCTGGTCGGCCGCAACGATGGTGCTGTCATCGTCGCCCCTGTCATGGACGGCTTGCGGCGAGCGCCTTCCCGAGCGGTCGAACTCGCCGAGGTGCATGCGCAGGCATCTGACGCCGGCGACCTTGCCGGCGCTGGTGACGATCGCGCTGACCGCGGTCAGCGCCTCGATGGCGACGCCTTCCTGCAGCGCTTCCTCGACTTCTTCGGCGTAAGCGGGCATTTCTTCGCGCGTGCGCCGGTAGAGCACGGTCACCGACTCGGCGCCGAGCCGGATCGCGCTGCGCGCCGCATCGACTGCCGCGTTGCCGCCGCCGATGACGACGACGCGGCGCCCGACCGGGACCGATCCGCGAATATTGTATTCGCGCAGGAAGGCCATCGCGTCGACGATGCCGACGGCGTCGCTGCCGGGCAGGTTGACACGAATGCCTTCGGGGGCGCCGATGCCGATGAAGATGGCGGCGTAGCCGTCGGCCTTGAGGCTTTCGATCGTGAAGTCGCGGCCGAGCGCCTGCTCGGTTCTGATCACGACGCCCATGCCTTCGACCATGCGGATTTCACGCGCCAACGTTTCGCGCGGCAGGCGGTAAGCCGGGATCGCCTGCACGAGCATGCCGCCCGGGCGCCGCTCCTTCTCGAAAACGACGGGCTTGTAGCCGTTGCGCGCAAGAAAGAAAGCGCAGGCGATGCCGGCCGGGCCGCCGCCGACGATCGCGATCTTCTTCGCGGCGTTGTCGGCGTTGCGGCGAATTTCGGGCATTTGCGGATAGTCTTCCTGGTCGGCGAGGAAGCGCTTGACGCCGCGGATCGAAACCGGGTCGTCGAGCGCGGCGCGCCGGCATTTCTCTTCGCAGGTGTGGAAGCAGACGCGCGCGCAGACGCTGACGAAGGGATTGCGGTTGCGGTGCAGGCGCAGCGCTTCTTCGTAGCGCTTTTCGCCGACGAGCGAAACGAAGCCCGGGATATCGACGCCGGCCGGACACGCCGACTGGCAGGGGGCGCGCACGAGCGCCGCGCAGGCGCCGGCGCGGCAGTGGCGATCGCGGATATGCTCGACGTACTCGGCGCGGAAATGGCGGATCGTCGACAGCACCGGGTTGGGCGCCGTCTGCCCGAGCCCGCACAGCGAGGTTTCCCTGATCACTTCGCCAAGCTCGATCAGGCGGTCAATGTCGTCCATGCGGCCCTCGCCTGCGCAGATTCGCGTCAGGATTTCGAGCAGCCGTTTCGTGCCGACGCGGCAGGGGACGCATTTGCCGCAGGATTCGTCCTGGACGAATTCGACGAAGAAGCGCGCGACGTCGACCATGCAGGCGTCGTCGTCCATCACGATGAGGCCGCCCGAGCCCATGATCGCGCCGAGTTCGGCGAGCGATTCATAGTCGAGCGGAACGTTCAGGTGCTCGCGCGGGATGCAGCCGCCCGAGGGGCCGCCAAGTTGCGCAGCCTTGAACGGCCGGTTGTTCGGGATGCCGCCGCCGATGTCATAAATGATCTCGCCGAGCGGCGTGCCGACCGGGACTTCGACGAGGCCGGTGTTGCGCACGCTGCCGGCGAGCGCGAAGACCTTGGTCCCCTTGCTTTTCGCGGTGCCGTAGGAGGCGTACCAGGCGGCGCCTTTTTCGATGATCGCCGGCACGTTGGCGAGCGTCTCGACGTTGTTGAGCACCGTCGGTTTTCCCCACAGTCCTTTCTGCGCCGGAAAGGGCGGACGCGGCCGCGGTTCGCCGCGGCGGCCTTCGATCGAGGCCATCAGCGCGGTCTCCTCGCCGCAGACGAAAGCGCCCGAACCCATGCGCATCTCGAGCGCAAACGAAAAACCGCTGCCGAGGATATTGTCGCCAAGGAGGCCGCGCGCGAGCGCCGCGTCGATCGCCATTTGCAGGCGCTGACAGGCGAGCGGGTATTCGGCGCGCACATAGACGTAGCCTTGCGAGGCGCCGATGGCGTAGGCGCCGATGATCATGCCTTCGATCACGCTGTGCGGATCGCCTTCGAGGACGCTGCGGTCCATGTAAGCGCCGGGGTCGCCTTCGTCGGCGTTGCACAGCATGTAGCGCTGCTCGGCCGCTTCACGGCTCGCGAAATGCCATTTGACCCCGG
>CAZALA010000108.1:0-12635 GCA_964485725.1 uncultured Propionivibrio sp.
CCAACCCCCGTGTCCCCAGGCCCGGCGCGCCTGCCCGAGCCCGTCTGGGGTGTCGCGGACGATGGGCAGCTCCCTGTCGGCCGGTCCAAGGAAGCCGGCAGCCACCATGTGGTCCACCATGGCCACCAGTGGCTGCCAGAAGCCGCCCACGTCGTAGAGGGCGACGGGCTTGGCGTGGAAGCCGAGCTGTTGCCACGTCCACACCTCGAAGAGTTCCTCGAGGGTTCCGATCCCGCCGGGCAGGGCGACGAACGCGTCCCCGAGTGCTGCCATGCGCCGCTTCCGCTCGTGCATGTCGGCCACCACCTCGAGCCGGGTCAGCGCCTGATGGCCGAGCTCACGTTCCATGAGTGCCTGCGGGATGACACCCACCACCTCGCCGCCCCGATCCAGGGCCGCGTCGGCGGCGGCTCCCATCAGCCCGGTTCCGCCGCCGCCGTACACGAGGCCGATGCCGGCTGACGCCAGGTGCGTGGCGAGCTCCGCGACCGCCAGCGCGTAGGCGGGGTCGAGGCCCGTCGACGAGCCTGCGAACACGGTCACCCACCCGATGGGGTGGGCCTTCAACGCCGGGAAGACCGCGTCAGCGAGCAGCGGCGCCAGGTCCGCCGGATAGGGGAGTGCGGGGTCCTGCCACCGCAACTCCTCGATCTCGGCGCCGGCCGTCTCCGGCTGCGTCCGGGGGTGCTCGAAGACCCACGCCTGAACCCGGTGGTCGTCCTCGTTCGCTGCTGCGGTCGTGAAGGTCCCCAAGGGCACGAGCAACTCGGGGTCGAGCACGACGCCCACTTCCTCGGCCGCCTCCCGAACAGCTGCCTGCTCGAAGCTCTCACCGGGCTCCGGCTTTCCCCGCCATGGACGACCTGCTGCGTGCCCTGGTGCACGGGAGCGACCGCGATCACGTCGTCGAGTTCGGCGATCGCTTCGGCGTCGGCAACGCGCAGCGTGAAACCGAAGCCGCCGCCCGAACGGATGCCGCCGGCGCTCGTCGATCCGGCGATGATCACGTAGAGATTGCTGCCCATCGTGCTGATCGTTTGCGCGACCGCATACTGCGCGCCCTGGCCGATCGCCATCATAAGCACCACCGAGCCGACGCCGATCACCATGCCGAGCATGGTGAGCCCCGTGCGCAGGCGGTTTGAGCCCATCGCGTGCCAGGCCTCGCCGAGCATTGCCATCAGCATGCGCTGCGCTCCCCGGGGCTCGTCGCAGCTTGCGCCGGAATGGCTGCGGCCGGCGTGGCAAGATCGCTGACGATGTATCCGTCGAGGAAGCGCACCTGCCGCCTGGCGTACGCGGCGATGCCGGTTTCGTGCGTGACGACGAGCACCGTGATGCCGTCAGCGTTGAGCTCGCTGAAGAGCTGCATGATCTCGTCGCTGGTGTGGCTGTCGAGGTTGCCGGTCGGTTCGTCGGCGAGGATCAGGCTCGGCGAGTTGATCAGCGCGCGGGCAATCGCGACGCGCTGCTGCTGGCCGCCCGAGATGCGCGCCGGCAGCGATTTTTCGTAGCCGGCGAGGCCGACGCGCTCGAGCATCTCACGCGCGCGGGCGCGCCGCGACGAGCGCTCGACCTGCGCGTACACGAGCGGCAGCGCGACGTTGTCCTCGAGGCTCATGCGCGGCAAGAGGTTGAAACCCTGGAAAACAAAACCGATCGCGCGGTTGCGCAGGCGTGCGAGTTCGTCGGCGGGCAGCTCTCCGGCGTTACGGCCGGCCAGGAAGTAAGCGCCGGCGGTCGGCGTGTCGAGGCCGCCGAGAAGGTTCATGAAAGTCGATTTTCCCGAGCCCGAAGGACCCATGATCGCGACGAAGTCGCCGTGTTCTATGGTCAGGTCGACGCCCTTCAAGGCGGGGAAAAGGCCGGCCGCGGTGACGTAGGATTTCGCGAGCCCGGCGACGCGGATTACCGCTTCCCCCATCAGAACAGCCTCATGCCGACGCTGCTGGGCTTACCCGCTGCCGCCGGATTTTCGCCGACGACGACGCGATCGCCGACCTTGAGTTCGCCGCCCAGGACTTCGGTATTGCGGTTGTCGGTGATGCCGAGCTGCACCTCGACCGGCTTGATCTCCTTGCCGACGACGACATGCGCGATGCCGCTGCCGGTGTTCGCCCGGCGCCGCTTGCCATCGACGCTCCCGCTACCGCGCGTCGCGCTCGCCGCGCTCTCGCCCGCGTCGGCAGGCTTGAAGCGCAGCGCGGCGTTGGGGACGAGCAGCGCGTCGTCGCGCCGATCGACGGCGATGCTGACGTAGGCCGTCATTCCCGGGAGCAGGATCTGCTCGGGATTTTGCAGCGAGACGCGGACGTTGTAGGTGACGACGTTTTGCGTGATCGTCGGGTTCAGGCGGATCTGCTGCACTTCGCCCGTGAAGCTGCGGTTGGGAAAGGCATCGACGGTAAAGCGCACTTTCTGGCCTTCCTTGATGCGGCCGATGTCGGCTTCGGCGAAGGAGGAATCGATGCGCATCTCCGAGAGATCCTGTGCGATCTTGATCAGCGTCGGCGTCTGCAGGCTTGCGGCGACCGTCTGGCCGAGATCGACGACGCGGTCGACGACGATGCCCGACACCGGCGAGCGGATCACCGTGTAGTTGAGGTTCACCTGGTCCTTGTCGGCGCTGGCTTTGGCCTGCGCGAGCTGCGCCTCGGCCGATTTTCTCGCCTGAACCGCCTGGTCGAGCTCCTGGCGCGAGACGTATTCCTGTTCGAAGAGCGCTTTCACGCGCGCCTCGTTGGCACGCGCGAGTTCGAGCGAAGCCATGATGTTGCCCATGTTGGCGAGCGATTGCCGCGCTTGCGCGGCGAGCAGCGAGCGGTCGAGCTCGAGCAGCGGCTGGCCCTTGACGACCTTGTCGTTGAAATCGACGTAGAGCCGGGTCACCGTTCCCGAGACCTGCGTGCCGACATTGACGAGGACGACCGGGTTCAGCGTGCCATTGGCCGAGACGCTTTGCACGAGTTCGCCTCGCTCGATCGTCTGCAGGCGGTAGCGCTGTTCGGGCGTCTGGCCGGCGCGGCCGCGATAGACGTAAAGAGCGCCGGCAAGGAGCGCGATGGCAAGGAGCGCGAGCAGAAGTTTTTTGACGGTGGCGTTCATGGGGTCTTGGGGAGCGGGTTGAGCAGGCCTCGGTCGAGCGTGCCGACGGCCTTGGCGAGCGTCGCTCGCGAAACGTACCAGTCGAGCATCGCCTGAATGCGTTGCAGGCGCGCCGCGGCGAGCGCGCTTTGCGCGTTGAGCACGTCGAGGATATTGCCGACGCCGGCCTTGTAGCGGCCAAGCGCGACGCGCTCGGACTGCTCGGCGCTCGCCAGCAGGTCGGCGCTGGTTCTGACTGTCTGCAATGCCGTCGTCAGCGCCTGGTAAGCCGTCCACACCTCGAGCGCGACCTGCAGGCGCAGGCTGTCGCGCTGCGCGCCGCTGGCCTCGGCGCGCGCCTGCGCGGCGCGCACGCGATAGCGCGTGTCGTATCCGGAGAAAATCGGGACATTGAGCGTGAGACCGATGGCGTTGGCGTGGCTGTTGATGCTCTGCCCGCGGCCCGAGACGTCGGCCCAGCTCGGCCCTGCCGCGAGCGAGAGCGTCGGCAGCCCGGCCGCGCGCGTCGCCTCTATCGTCGATTGCGCAGCCTTGAGCTGCGCTTCGGCGGCTTGCAGGTCGGGCCGGCTGCGGCGCGCCTCGTCGATCAGCGCCGCGATGTCGCGCTCGAAAGCGGCGTCGGGAACGACCGGCGTGAACGCGGCGAGCTGCACGGCTGCGTTGGCATCGAGGCCCATGACGTTGGCGAGCGTCCCGTCGGCGTTTTTGACCGCGCCCTCGGCGCGGATGCGAAACAGCGTCGCCTGCGACCACGCCGTCTGCGCCTGCAGGCGGTCGCTCGGCGTGCCGCTGCCGACGCTGTAGCGCACTTCCGCCGCCGCCAGGCTTTCGCGGCTGGCGCGCTCCGACTCGGTGGCGGCAACGACCGCGGCGCGCGTCGCCTGCGCGTTGTAGTAAGACTGCAGCGCGTTCAGGAAAACGCTTTGCACGGTGGCATCGAGCGTCGCCGAGGCCGCGTTCATCAACTGGCGCGCAGCATCGACGTTGGCCGAGCGCGAACCGAAGTCGTAGAGCAGCCAGGAGAGCGTCAGCGCGGCGCTTCGCTCGTCGCCGCTGTTGCCGTTCGTGCGCAGTTCGGCGGCGCGCGCCGAGCCGTCGAGGTTGGGCAAGAGCGTCGCCTGCGCGACGCCGACCTGCGCCGCCTGCACGCGGGCGTTGGCCCACGCCTCGTGCGTCGCGGGGTTGCGGCAAAGCGCCGTATCGACGACGTCGATGAGGTCGAAAACCATTCCCGGCGGCAGCGGCTTGCACGGCTCTTCGCCGCCGCCTGGCGCAACGAGGAGCGGCCGTGGCGGCAGCATCGCTTCGGTGGAGAAGGGATCGGCGGGGCCAAAGTCCCACGCGGCGGCGGCAGACGCACAGGCAAAGGCGCAGGCGCAGGCAACGGCGGCGGAAGCGGCAAGGGAAATGCGAGGGGGCATGGGCGCTGAGCTGAAAGCGATTTTTCCGTTAGTATAGCGGCCTTGCGGCGGCAGCGATCGGGCATATCCGCTCCGCCTGCGCTCATTGCAAGCCCGATCTTCCAGGAAAAGCGCAACCCATGGCACTCAAGGCCACCATCTTCAAGCTCGATCTTGCGCTTGCCGACCTCGACCGCAACGTCTTTGACCGCTATGCGCTGACGATCGCGCGGCATCCCTCCGAAAATGATTTGCGCATGATGGTGCGCGTCCTCGCTTTCATGCGCTACGCCGACCGCCTGCTGAGTTTCGGCAAGGGACTTTCGAGCGACGAGGAGCCCGACCTCTGGCGCCGCGACCTCACCGGCACAATCGAGCTCTGGATCGTCGTCGGACTGCCCGACGAACGCTGGCTGCGCAAGGCCTCGGGGCGCTCGCACGATGTCGTCGTTTTCGCCTACGGCGGGCGCGCCGCCGACATCTGGTGGGAACAGAACCGCGCGCTGCTCGAGAAGCTGCCCAACCTCACCGTCTTTGCGCTCGCCCCGGACGATGCGCAGGCGCTCGCCGGCCTCGCGAGTCGGGCAATGGAGTTGCATTGCACGACGCAGGATGGCGAGATGCTGATTTCGGCGGCGGGCGAAGCGATCCGGATCGAGCCTGCGCTGCTTTTTGCCAGTGCCGGCCGCGGCCCTATTTGTTGAACAGCCTGCCGAGCGACTCGCCCAGATCGACCGGAGCGCCCTTGCTGATGCCGGCGACTTCCTTGGCGAGCGCGTCGGCATTGACCCCGCGCATCTGCGCGAAGGATGCTGAAAGTCCCGAAAGCAGGGCTTCGTTGACCGAAAAGCGCGGGTCGTTGAGATCCCCGTCGATGACAAAGCGCAGCGAGATTTTGCCGTCGCGACTCTTCATCATTGCGATCGCCGCGTCGCGCGCCATTCCGACGGCCGGCCTCGACTTGCCGGTCGCGGCGAATTCGAGCTCGCTCAAGGTGATCATCCCGGGCGCGCGCAAGCGGCCCTTGCGCACCGACGATTTAAGCTCGAAATCGAGCGTCCCGCTCCTCACTTCACTCGCGCTCGCTTTCATCAGATAAGGCTGGAAAGCGGCGAGCTCGACGCCGGCAAGGCGGCTCGTCAGTCCCGATTCACGCGTTGCAAGTTCGACTGACCCGGATATCGCGAGCGTGCCGTCCTGGCGCACGCCCTTCACCACACCGTCAAGCTTGACCGAAGTGACGCCCTGCAGGTCCGGCAACTGCAGCTTGCCGATCGTCGCGTTGATTTTCTCGAGGCGAAGCTTGAAGGCGCTCTTCTTCAGCGTGGCGTCGAAGAATTCGACCGTGGCGTTGGTGAGGATCGTCTTGCCGATGCTGATTGCGGGCGGGGCAGCGCGTGCCTTGCCGGTGCCGCCATCGGCGCGCGCGCCCTCGCTCGCCTCGGGTGCTTGTTCGAGGACGCCGGGCAGCAGGGCGATGCGTCCGTCGGTGGTGCGCAGGATGGCAAGGTAGGCGCTGTCGACCTGAATGCGCTCGAGAGACAGTTTGCCGGTGAGAAGATCGAAGAGCGAGGGAACAAGGATGACTCGCTGCGCGCGAAACTCGTCTTCGGCCGGCCAGGGCGGCGTTGCGCCCGCTTCGCGCGCGCCGCGGATGCGCACGCCGACGAGTTCGATCTGGGTCAGGCCGACGCGGATCTCCTGCGTTTCGCCGCGCGCGCCGAGCGCTTCGGTGACCTGCCGCTGCAGCGATGCCGCCGCGAAGCGGAAGAGCGTAGCGCCCACGACGACGACGAGAAGACCGGCGCTGATCGCGAGCGTCCATCGGGTGCTGCGACGGCTCATGGGTTTCATCGCCGATCTTGAAGAGATTTGAGAAGCAAGGCGGACATTTTCGCAAACAAGGCGGTTCAGGTCCATGCCGGCGTGATCGTCACATGCACCCGGGAAATCGATGCCCTTGGCGCAACGCCCTGCGCTTAAGGCGGCGAGCCGTGTCCTATGCCAGGCGCGAGAGCGTCCACGAAACGCCGCTGGCGAAGGCGGCCAACGACGCTATGACGAAGACGACGCAGGTCGCCGCATAAATCCTGGGCCGGGGCGAGCGATCGGCGAGCGCGAAGAGATGCAGCGCGCCCCAGGCGACCGCGATGCCGAGCACGAGCGGCACGCCGATCACCTGCAGTTCGCTGCGATCGAGTGCGAGCATGCGGCCTTCGCGCCAGGGGACGACGACAAAGACGCCGAGCGTCCAGAACAGCCCGCTGCTGCCGGCGGCGCAGAGGAGCGCCGTGGCGCGAGTGATCCAGTCGTCCATCGTCTAGGCGGCGAGCGGCGGCAGGAAGCGCTCGCGCAGTTCGTCGAGATCGAGTTCGTGCAGGATGTCGACGAGGCGCGAGGCGGCGTTGCCGCGCACCTCGCCCGAATGCCGCGCGATGATGAGTTCATTCTTCATCGAGTGCTCCCAACCGACGAGTTCGGTGACGCTGACGTGGTAACCGTGCGCCTCGAGCGCAAGGCAGCGCAGCGCGTTGGTGAGCTGGCTGCCGAACTCGCGCGTGTGCAGCGGATGACGCCAGATCTCGGCGAGCGCGCTGCGCGACAAGGCTGCGCTCTTCTTCTTGCGCAGCAACGCCGCGACTTCGGCCTGGCAACAGGGAACGAGGACGACGAATCGGGCGTGCTTCAGAAGAGCGAAGGCGATCGCGTCGTCGGTCGCGGTGTCGCAGGCGTGTAGCGCGGTGACGATGTCGATGCGCTCGGGCAGAAGCGGCGAGCGCGTCGCTTCTTCGACGCTCAGATTGACAAAGCGCATGCGCTCGAACCCAAGTTTCTGCGCCAGCGCGACCGATTTCTCGACGAGTTCGGCGCGCGTCTCGACGCCGTAAATGCGGCCGTTCGAGCGGCTCTTGAAAAAAAGGTCGTAGAGCATGAAACCGAGATAGGACTTGCCGGCGCCATGGTCGGCAAGGGTCGCGTCGGCCTCGCCCGCCAAGCATTCTTCGAGCAGTGGCGCGATGAAGTTGCACAGGTGTTGCACCTGCTTCAACTTGCGCCGGCTGTCCTGGTTGAGCTTGCCGTCGCGCGTCAGGATGTGCAGCGCCTTGAGCAACTCTATCGACTGCCCGGGGGCGAATTCGGCGGGGAGGGTCACGGTTATCCTGCGCTTGGTGGAATCCGAATTCTAACGTCCACCGCAAAGGCGCGAAGGCGCAGAGATTACGCAAAGGAAAACGATTTGAGATTTTTCTTTGCTTTCTTTGCGTCTCCTTTGCGCCTTAGCGTCTTCGCGGTGGGTGTTTGGCTGTCCACCGCTAACGTCCACCGCAAAGGCGCGAAGGCGCAGAGATTACGCAAAGGAAAACGATGTGAAATTTTTCTTTGCTTTCTTTGCGTCTCCTTTGCGCCTTAGCGTCTTTGCGGTGGGTGTTTGGCGGCGGTCGTTCCGCGGGAACGTGGGATAATGCCGGCTTTGCAAAACGCATCGGTTCTACATGGCAATCCAGTGGTATCCCGGTCACATGACCGCGGCGCGCAAGAAGGCAGCGGAAACGATGGCGACGATCGACGTCGTCATCGAAGTTCTCGACGCGCGCCTGCCTGAAGCGAGCACCAATCCGCTCGTGCGCGAACTGCGCCTGCACCGTCAGCGGCCGTGCCTGAAAATCCTCAACAAGGCCGACCTCGCCGACCCCGAAGCGACGCGTCAGTGGATCGACTATTACAACCGCCAGAGTGGCGTCAAGGCGGTCGCCATGACGAGCAAGAACCAGGGCGAAGTGGCGAGAATTCCGGCGCTGTGCCAGGCGCTCGCGCCGCACCGCAATGACAATGTCAAGCAGCTGCGCATGATGATCATGGGCATTCCGAACGTCGGCAAATCGACGCTGATGAATTCGCTCGTCAAGCGCAAGATCGCCAAGGTCGGCGACGAGCCGGCGGTGACCAAATCGCAGCAATGGCACCAGATCAGCGTGCGCCATTCGATCGTCGACACGCCCGGTCTGATGTGGCCGAAAATCGAATACGAAAGTGACGGACTGATGCTCGCGGCGAGCCACGCGGTCGGCCGCAACGCGATCATCGAAGAGGAAGTCGCGGTCTTCCTCGCCGGCCTGCTGCTGGCGCGCTATCCGAAGCTGCTCGCCGCGCGCTACGATTTTGCCGCCGGAGCGAACGAAATGCTCGACGCCGTCGCCGTCGTCGAAGGCATCGCCAGGCGGCGGGCACTGATCATGCGTGGCGGCGAAGCCGATTTCGAGAAAGCGTCGGCGGTGCTCGTGCAGGATTATCGGGACGGCAAGCTTGGCCGCATCAGCCTCGAGACGCCGCAGACCCGCAGCGAAATGCTGCGCACGCAGGCGCCGCGCGCCGGCGCACAGGAACAGGCCCAGCAGGATCGGCAGGACTAGCGCTCGCTTTGCGCCTGCTCGCTCTGGCGCACGATGTAAGGCTTGGCCCAGGGAATGACCGTCGACCAGACGAACCAGACGATAAAGGCGAGGATGGCGCTCCAGACGACGGTCTGAACGATGAAGTTGCGCCGGTCGCGCTGCTGCCGGCTGATCTTGCGCGCCGGGTCGGTGGCGCCGCAGCCGGGGCAGGCGAGCGCCGAGATATCGACCTTGTGTTCGCAGGCACGGCACGGGACGAGCGTCATTGCGTTATCCTGTTGGTGCGGACGCTCAGATTATAGTGCGTCGGCGCATGTTATGTGCATTTTATGGCTGGAAAGATCGAGCGATGAGCGACCGCCTGACCGAACTTGAAACGAAACTTTGCCTCACCGAGGATCTCGTCGAAGCGCTCAATCGCACCGTCTATCGGCAGCAGCAGCAACTCGACCTCCTGCAGGCGCAGCTGCGCCTTCTCTACGGCCAGATGCAGGCCAATTCGGAACCGTCCGAGCCCGCCGAGCCGCGCAACCTGAGGGACGAAATCCCGCCGCATTACTGAGCCGCACCGCCGCCGCGATGCAGCGTGATCGGCTGCACGGCCGGCGAGGCCGGACGCTCCGGGCGCTCGCGCCGCTTGAGCCTGCCGACGACGTGCATTTCGCAGGGCTTGCAATCGAAGCGCAGCGTCAGTTCTTCGTCGGCGTTCTTCAGCGTCATCGCTTCGGGGCGGATTCCCTTCACCTGCTTCGGACAGAGATTGAAGCTGTAGCGCAGGCAGTGCTTGGTGATCATCAATGAAACTTCATCGTTTTCATCGCCGCATTCAAACGCCGGTTCGATCGCGGTGACGCCATGGCGCAGGTAGAAAGCGCGGGCTTTCTGATTGAGCACGTTGCCAAGGTAGCTCAAGAGATTTTCGGGGTAGGTCGCGGGCGGCGACAAGGCTGCAGCGCGCACGGGTCGCTGCAGCGTATAGGCGCGCGCGCGCGCCGCGTCGAGCGCGGCCACGGCATCGCGCCGCAAGGCGTTGATCAGCGAGGCGGGAACGAAGACCGGCGCCTTGAGTTCGAGGCTGATCGTCGCGGCGGCGTAAATCGTATTGCCGAGCTTGCCGAGGTTTTCGCGCAGGACGGAAAGTGCCCGCTCGGGATCCTGCGCCGGCGGCTTTTCGTTGGCGAGCGCAGCTTCGGCGACGACGCCGCGGTCGTCGGTGAGGCGCAGCGCAAAACCGTCGGCGGTCTCGCGCAAGAGGAGATCGATCGCGATTTTCCGCTCCGCCGATTTTCTCTCGATCACGCGCATGAAAGCCTGGTCGTGGTTGCGGTAAATCGTCGTGCCGACGGCAAGACCGGGCGGCAATCCGCCGTCGACGAGGGTCGGGGAGAGGCGCCAGCCGCCGGCAATCGCCTCGGCGGTATTGACGCGCATGCCGACGAGTTCATTGCGCTTGCCGCCGGAAAAATAGCTGAGCCCGTCGCCGTTATTCATCGCCGTCGTCGTTTGTACTTCGAAAGCGGCGCGAACGAGCCGGCTGACGCTGCCGATTTCCTCGCCGACGAACTTGGGCGAAGCGAATGCGCCGATGTCGGCGCTGCGCTCATTGACGAAGTAATCGGTGGCGCCGCGGTTGAAGGTCTTTGCCGGCTCGGGGCGGAAGGAATAGCTGCTCGCTCCCGACGAAGTGCGGCGCAGCAGGTTCGCCTGTGCCGATGACTGGGATTGGGCGATGATCGCGTCGATCTCGCGCCGGTAATGCGCGGTGACGTTCTTGACGTAGGCAAGATCCTTGAGCCGTCCTTCGATCTTGAACGAGCTGATGCCGGCGGCGATGAGCGCGCGCAGATTGCCGCTCTGGTCGTTGTCCTTGAGCGAGAGCAGGTGCTGGTTCTCGGCGATCGTCGTGCCGTCGGCGTCGACGAGCGCATAGGGCAGGCGGCAGGGCTGCGAGCAGTCGCCGCGGTTGGCGCTGCGCCCGGTCTGCGCGTGCGAAAGATTGCAGCAGCCGCTGTAGCTCACGCAAAGCGCGCCATGGACGAAGAACTCGAGCGTTGCCGTGGTCGCCGCGCGAATCGCTGCGACCTGCGCGAGCGAAAGTTCGCGCGCCAGGACCATCTGCGAAAAACCGACCGCTTCGAGGAACTGCGCTTTGGCCACCGAGCGGATGTCGCACTGCGTGCTCGCGTGCAACTCGATCGGCGGCAGGTCGAGTTCAAGAAGGCCCATGTCCTGAACGATCAGCGCATCGGCGCCCGCTTCGTAAACCTGCCGGACGAGCGTCCTCGCTATTTCGAGTTCGTCGTCCCGGATCAGCGTGTTCAGCGCGACGAGCACGCGCGCGTTGTAGCGGTGCGCGAAAGTCGCGAGCGTTTCGATCGCCGCGACCGGGTTGCCGGCGTTGGCGCGCGCGCCGAAAGCCGGGCCGCCGATATAGACGGCGTCGGCGCCGTGCACGATGGCCTCGATGCCAAATTCGGCGTTCTTCGCGGGCGCGAGCAGTTCAAGAGGGCGATGGACGGTCATGGGGAAGCGGCTGGGGCGAGGAGGCTCATTGTAAACGCTTGATAAACCCTTGACGGCAAATGCCTTATTTTTTCGCGCAGCGGATGTCGGCAATCTTGCCAAAGTCTTGTCAACCGCACGCCACTGACCGCGTTATTAGGCTCATGGTGGTCATCCACCTGAAAACATGGAGCAGAACATGGGTAGTTTGAGCACCGAATCCTTTGACGAGTTTCTCGATTCCCTGAAAAAAGCGGGCGTCGCGATCAGCAACGAATTGGAGTTGCGCGAGCGCCTCGCCGAAGCACAGCGCTGGCGGTATGCGTTTGCGACGCTGGCCTCGAACGGCCGTCCGCTGGGGATCCGCTTTCAGGATCCGAGCGAGGGCGCAAGACTTGCCGACATTCACCGCGCTTTCACGCAATTCCAGTTCCCAGAAAGCATGGAAGCCGCTTTCGCGGCGAGCCTCAAGTCCCAGCACTAGGCGTTCACGAATCCACCGATTGCCGGCGACTCCTCCCGGCGGTCGGGGAAAAAAGAAAGACCCGCAGCTTCCCCTGCGGGTCTTTTCTTTTGTGGCGGTAACAGTGCAAAAACCTTCACCACCAAGACACCAAGAGCACCAAGAATCACCAAGAAAAGCAGGCAAGTTTTTTGGCGTGCTCTTCTTGGTGTAACTTTGTGTCCTTGGTGCCTTGGTGGTTCGCTTCTTCCTATTCCCTCATCGCGTGATCGGCTTGTAGCGGATCCGCTTGGGTTTGGCCGCTTCTTCGCCGAGGCGGCGAACCTTGTCTTCCTCGTACTCGTGGTAGTTGCCGGCAAAGAAGCTCCACTGCGAATCGCTCTCGCAGGCGAGGATGTGCGTGCAGATGCGGTCGAGGAACCAGCGGTCGTGCGAAATGACCATGACGCTGCCGGCAAATTCGAGCAAGGCGTCCTCGAGCGCGCGCAGCGTCTCAACGTCGAGGTCGTTCGACGGCTCGTCGAGGAGCAGCACGTTGCCGCCGGCGATCAGGGTTCTTGCCATGTGCAGGCGGCCGCGTTCGCCGCCCGAGAGCTGGCCGACGAATTTCTGCTGGTCCGACCCCTTGAAGTTGAAGCGGCCGATGTAGGCGCGCGCGCTCGTTTCGTACTTGCCGACGGTGAGGATGTCGGCGCCGCCCGAGATTTCGTCGAACACCGTCTTGTTGCCGTCGAGGCAGTCGCGCGACTGGTCGACGTAGGCGAGCTTGAC
>CAZALA010000109.1:0-12461 GCA_964485725.1 uncultured Propionivibrio sp.
CAGTTCGAATCTGTGACGCCCTACCACGTTTTCAAAGAAAAGGCCTCGGCAATCGCCGGGGCCTTTTGCTTTCTGCGGCAAGCCTCCCGCGCGCTGAACTCACTCAAACCGCACCGGTCCACCGGACTTCTCACGTCAGGCAAGCGCCTAGAGGCGCGAGGCCGCCATCCGGAGACGCCATGAGTCCCGCGCACCCGATCGAACTTGCAGCCCCGGTCACCGCCGCCGACAGGATACTCGGGCCGGACGACGCGCGCGTCACCATCGTCGAATACGCCGATTTCGAATGCCCGAGCTGCAAGCAGGCGGTGCCGGTGGTAAAGCTCATCCTCGAGCGCTTTGCCGAAGATGTTCGCTTCGTGTATCGGCACTTCCCGCTCGAGGACGCGCATCCGCACGCGCTCTCCGCCGCGATCGCGGCTGAAAGCGCCGGCGCGCAGGATCGCTTCTGGCAAATGCACGCCCTGCTCTTTGAAAATCAGCAGGCGCTCCTGCCTGCCGACCTTCATCGCTACGCTTTGGAACTCGGTCTCGACCTGGCGCGCTTCCGGCTCGCAATGACCGAGGAACGTGTCCTCGCGCGCATCCGGCAGGACATCGAAGGCGGCCGGCGCAGCTGCGTTCGCAGCACGCCCGCCTTCTTCATCAACGGCGTCATTCAGGACGTTTCCTTCGGCCTTTACCTGCTCGAACAAGGCGTCGAAGCGGCTTTGCGGCGGTAAGGCAAGGGCCATGCCGCGGCCTATTGGCGCTTGACAAAAGCCGGACGCCTCTCGATAATTTGGTCAAACGTCAGACGTTTAGCGTTCTGTTTTCGCCGACGCCCGGCTCCCCCATTCACGACAAGGAAAAGCATGATCGGCCTGAGCACCTACGCCTTTTTCTGGCAAGTCTCGGATCGCGCCCCCGCACGCCTCGCGCTTTCCGAGCAATTCCGGCGCACGCGCGAACTTGGCGCAAGCGTCTTCCAGATCTGCGACTATTCGCCGCTGCCCGATTTTTCCGATGATGAGCTTAAGGACGCGCGCAAATGCGCGGACGAGCTTGGCCTCACGCTTGAACTTGGCACCAAGGGCATCAAGCCCGATCACCTCGCGAATTACCTGCGCATGGCAGACCTTCTTGGCGCCAAGGTCGTGCGCAGCATGGTCACCGCGCCCGATCACCGCCCGACCCTGCTTGAGGCGGAAGCCTTGCTCAGGCAGTCGATGCGCGCTTACGAGGCCTCGGGGGTGAGCGTCGCGCTCGAGACCTACGAGCAGCTGAGCTCGACCGATCTTGTCGCGCTCGTCGAGTCGGTTGGCAGCAAGCGCCTCGGCATCTGCCTCGATCCGGCCAACTGCGTGGCCAACCTCGAACATCCGATCGCGGTGATCGACCGCTGCGCGCCCTACGTCGCCTGCATCCACGTCAAGGATTTCGCCTTCACGCGGCGCGGCGGCTGGGTCGGCTTCACGCTCGAGGGCGTCCCGCTCGGCAAGGGGCTCTTGCCCTACGACTACATGATCGAAAAAGTCGATCCGGATCACCGCGGCATCAACCAGGTCGTCGAGCACTGGCTCACCTGGCAGGACGACTACGCCACGACGAGCCGCATCGAGAACGAGTGGAACGCGCACAACCTCGCACGCATGCGTGCCCGGTAATAACTTTCAGGGAGCCCCGCCAATGAACATGCCGAGCAGCCGCGAGCCCGATCTGTCGGCTTTTCTGGCGTCGAAGCCGACCGCCTCGTCGGTCGATTTTGTCGTCAATAGCATCAAGGACCTCCTGCTCGGCAAGAAGGTGGCGCCCGGCGACCGGCTGCCGCCCGAACCCGAGCTTTGCCGCCTGCTCTCGGTGAGCCGCGGTTCGGTTCGCGAAGCGATGAAGGTGCTCTCGGCCCTCGGCATCGTCGAAGTCAGGCGCGGCGACGGCACGTATATTTCCACGGGCAGCGGCCCGGTAAGCTTCGACCCCCTGCTCTTCCGGCTGATCGTCTCGCAACCCGAATTCGCCGAGCTCAAGGAACTGCGGACCATCCTCGAGAAGAACGTCGTTCGCCTCGCCATCCTCAACGCGAGCGAAGCAGAAATCGGCGAACTGCGCGAGTGCGTCGCCAGGACGCGCGCGCTCAAGAACAGCAAGGAAAAGAAATACGACGAACTGCTCAGCCTCGACCTCGAGTTCCATGCGCTGCTCGGACGCATCGGCAGGAACCGCCCGCTTGAGACGATCTACGGCTTCGTCATGCAGTATTTCCGCCCTTACATTGCGCAGAGCCTGACGCAGCACAGCAATTTCAGCCGCGAATCGAGCGATGCGCACGGCAAGATCCTCGCCGCGGTCGAGCGCCGCGATGTCGCGGCCGCCGAACGCGCCGTCGAAGAGTCGACCGAGCTCTGGGAATTCCTCGTCGCGCGGCAGGCTGTCGCCGCGAAAACGGGCATTGACAATGAAAAACGAGGGTGATAATGTGGTCAAACGTCAGACGTCTGTTGTTTAAAACGGCGTCGCGTGCGAACAGACGGGACCGTGAGTTCGCGTCGCCAGCTTAAACAGTTTCGTCAACTTCCAAGGAAAGAAGACATGAGCAAGATCGTTGTCAGCGTTATCGGCGCCGCCGGAAAAATGGGCACGCGCGTCACCAACAACCTCGTCAAGCACCCCGACGAAGTCGAACTGCACTTCTGCGAAGCCTCGGAAGCCGGCATCGCGTCGATCAAGGCGCGCGGCTACACGACGGTGACGGCCGAAAGCGCCGTGCCGAAGAGCGACGTCGTCGTGCTCGCCGTCCCCGACGTCATCATCAAGAAAGTCTCGGTCGGCATCGTCGCGATGATGAAGCCCGGCGCGACGCTGATCATCCTCGACCCGGCCGCCGCCGTCGCCAAGGAACTCGCCTTGCGCGACGACTGCACCTTCGTCGTCACCCACCCCTGCCACCCTTCGTATTTCCTCGATCAGGACACGCCGGAAGCGCGCCAGGACTTTTTCGGCGGCATCGCCGGCAAGCAAGACGTCGTCATGGCGAAGATCCAGGGCGACGACGCCAATTTCGAAAACGCCAAGAAGATCAGCGAGTGGATGTTCGCGCCGGTGCTCAACTGCTATGTCATGGGGATTCGCGACATCGCCTTCCTCGAGCCGACGCTCGTTGAAATCCTCGGCGCCTCGACGCTCTACGCCATGGCCGAGACGGTCAATGAGGCCGAGCGCCGCGGCATTCCGCGCGCCGCCGCGATTTCTTTCCTGACCGGCCACATCAACATCCTGTCGGCGGTCTTCCTCGGCAAACTCGGCAACGTGCAGGTATCGGACGCCTGCAAGGTCGCCGTTGGCCTCGGCAATCGCCTCGTCCTGCGCGACGACTGGAAGCGCATCTGGGAAGACGACGTCCTCGACAAGGCGATCGCGACCATGCTGCATCCCGAGGACCCGCAGATTTAGTTGCCGCAGCACGCCGCTCGGCAAGCCGGGGAAGCCGCCCGCCACCCCGGGCGGCTTTTTTGCGTCGAGCCGGACTGTGCCAGTGGTATGCCTTTGCCGCGCGCGGGGCGGGCGCATGCTGCGTTACGTTTTGTCACAGAGGGGAGCGAAAAGGGCACAGACAGCACCCGTCGCCTCTTGTACGATTTGTTCGTCAGGCGAAACAGGTTTTCGTCTGGCGAAATTAATCAACTCCAAAAGGACGCAGCATGCAGAACCTGACCCAATCGTACCTCTTCACGCACGCGCTGGAAATTCGTATTGCCATGAGCGTTTTCGTGCTGCTGGGCATCTTCGCCATCATCAAGGGCGCGCAATTTCTGAGCTCGATGTACACGGCCTACGTGAGCAAAGTGCAAGCGATGCGCTCGACGACGGGCCGGCTGAGCAGCGCCAGCGTCCGTTAAGCCTGCTGCGTCATGAAGCGAACGCCCCGGGCGGAATAGGCGTTTCTCTCCTCGCCCGGGGACAAGAAGCAGCTCCTCACAGGAGCCCTGCATTTCCGGCCGGTTTTGACCCGCCGTTTCTTCCGACTCGTTCCACCCGACCCGCAGTTGCTCATCGCGCGCAGGCGTCGGTGACCCTCGGCCCGAGGCATTCAAGCCAACCCATTCTGCGGTAAACTACGCGGCGTTTGCGTTCCTTAGCGAACGACAGGTTCGGGCAAAAATTCAAGAAGTGGCCGATTGGCGCGCCCGGCCGTAGGTCCCGCTCACGCTCTTCCACCGCCCACCCCCGCAGGGATGCCATGGAGCTTGTCGTTCGTATCATCGGCATCATCGGCCCGGTCCTGCTCATTGCCGCCCTGGGCTACGGCTACGGGCGGCTGCGCCAACCCGATCTGACCTGGATCAACCGCTTCAACACCGACCTGCTGTTCCCGCTGCTGATCTTCAGTGCGACGGCATCAGGCGATTTCCGCATTCTCGATTACCTGCCGCTGCTGGCAGGCGGGGCCATCATCATCGCGGGCTCGGGAATCGCCGCCTGGGCAACGTCGAGGGCGCTTGGCTACAACCCGCACGCCTTCATCCCGCCGATGATGTTTTCCAACGTCGCCAACATGGGGCTGCCGCTCACCGTTTTCGCCTTCGGCGTCGAGCAGTTGCCGGCAGCGGTTGCGCTGATGATCCTCTTCAATCTCGCCCATTTCACCTTCGGGATTCGCATCTGCGCGCCGCACGCCAGGATAAGAGGCATCCTGCGCGGGCCGCTGCTTTGGGCGATGCTGATCGGCATCCTGATGAGCCTCCTCGGGATCGCGATGCCGCCATGGCTCGTCAGCAGCACAAAAATCGTCGGTGACGCGGCGATCCCGATCGGCCTGCTGACGCTCGGCGTCAGCTTTACGAGCTTTCGCGTCGAACGCTGGAGCGTCGGCGTCGTCGGCGCGCTGTTGCGCCCGATCGCAGGCCTTCTCATCGCCTGGCCGCTGACGCGTCTCTTGCCGCTCAGCGAACCGATGCAAGGGCTTCTGCTGCTCTACTCGGCCCTGCCGCCGGCGATACTGACCTATGTGATCGCCGACCGCTACGCGCAGGAACCCGAGCTTGTGTCGGCGATCGTCGTCCTCGGCAACATTGCCTCGCTGGCCTTCGTGCCCTTGGCCCTCTATCTCGCGTTCTAGCCTTCCTGCCAGCTCGAGCTGAAGCGCTTCCTGGCGACCTTCAGATGGCGGTGCATCGCCGCGCGCGCGGCCTTTGGGTCGCGGTTCTTCACCGCAGCGAGAATCTCGCGGTGGTCGATGATCAACCTCTGCCAGATCGCCTCGGTGTGGAAATGCACCTCGAGCTGCAGATAGACCGGCTGCACGCGCAGCGACCACATGAGCTGGACGGCGAGAACGAGCGCGTTGTTGCGTGAGGCCTCGGCGAGCGCGAAGTGAAAACGGCGGTCGTACTCGACGTGCATCGGGTCGGTCGCGAGACAGCAGACCATATCGCGCAGCGCTTCCGACATTACCGTGATCTGTTCCTCGGTCGCGTTGCGCGCGGCAAGCGCCGCGACCTCGGTTTCGATCAGGTCGCGGGCATCGAGCACCTCGAACGGACCGGGCATCGTCGTGCCGCTCGCCGCAGCCGCCGTAGCAAGACCGGCCACGCGCTCGACGACAAAGACGCCGGCACCGCCGCGAATTTCCACCCAGCCCTCGACCTCGAGGACGATCAAAGCCTCGCGCACGGTCGGACGGCTGATATTGAGCTGTGCCGCAAGAACGCGCTCGGCGGGAAGCCGGTCACCCGGCTTGTACTTGCCCTCAGCAATCGACTGGCCGATCTGGTCGGCGATCTGTCGATACAGCCGCTTGCTGTCCACGGTGTCAGTAGCCATTGAAGTTTTTTCCGAAAGCGGTTTGCGGCAAGCATAAATGAACTGGGATGGCTTGACCAGTACGCAAAGGCAATGCCGCATCGCGAACGACGGCTAGACCAATCGCGAGCAAAGTTGACCGGATCGCCAAAGAAGCAAGCGCACGCCGGCGCGGACACCCCTGCAGCGATGCCCGGACTGGCAACCATAAAGACCACCAGAACGAGGATATTGCCTCCCTTCAGGCGGAGATCCTGAACTATTGGTCTGTCCAATCATTCCGCACATGTTTCTAACCGATTGTTTTTGAGTGCTCTTATGACACGGCTCTCGCCTTCATTCCATAATTTTCGGTAGTTTTAATAATTTGTTGACTATTCAATGTTTACTAAATAGAGTCCGTTTTCGCCGTCAGCCAACAAATAAGATAACTTTCAGAAACCTGGCGGCGGCTTCAAAAGCGCATTTCATTCACAAAGGGCGCTGTGCCCTTCCCCCAACTTGGCAGGAGGTACGACCGTGTCAGAAGAGAAGAAATACATTTATTCGATCAAGGACATTCCCTACATCGCGTTCAACGACAAGGCGAAGACACGTTTTCTCGTCGGCGACGAGACGATGGTCAGCTTCATCGAGCAGGAAGCGGGCGCCGAATTTCCGATTCACTCGCACGATTGCGAACAGATCCTGATCATCCTCGAAGGCACCGAGGAGCACTTCATCGATGGCAAGACGATTCACATGAAAGCCGGCGACGTCTGCATTCACCCGGCCAACGTGTTGCACGGCGGCCGTACGCCGACCGGATTCAAGGGCATCGATATCTTTTCGCCGCCGCGCAAGGAGCACCTTGAATTGATGGAACAGCACGGCCAGCTGAAGAAGAAATAAAGCCAATCACACAGGGAGGGTAGGTCTATGAAAAAGTCTTCATGTCTCATGCTGCTGCTCGCCGCGTTAATGACGAGTACCGCCAGCTTCGCGGCCGACGCGCCGGTGATCAAGATGAAACTGGGTCACTACGCGCCGGTCACGCACCCTGGCCATCTCGCCTCGCAGATGTTTGCCGAGGCCGTCGATAAGCGGACGGGGGGGGCGATCAAGGTCGCGGTCTTCCCGGACAATCAGCTCGGCTCGCCGCCCGAGCAGCTCGAGCAGAACATCATGGGCGCGATCGACATGAGCACGCCGACGCAGGGCGCGCTCGACAAGTACTCAAAGAAGTTCGCCGTCGTCATGCTGCCTTTCATTTTCCGCGACGCGCAGCACGCCTACCAGGTGCTCGACGGCCCCTTCATGCAGTGGGCCGCGCCCGACCTCGAGAAGCAGGGCCTCATTTTCCTTGCCAACTGGGAATGGGGTTTCCGCAACCTGACCAACGGCACGCGCGCGATCAACGGCCCGGACGACGTCAAAGGGCTGAAAATCCGCACGCCGCCCGAGATCCAGTTGCAGGCGGCGATGGAAGCGCTCGGCGGCAACGTCACCAAGATCGCCTTCCCCGAGCTTTTCATGGCCTTGAAGCAGGGGGTCGTCGACGCGCAGGAAAACCCGCTCTCGGTCATCTTCCACAACAAGTTCTATGAAGCGCAAAAGCACCTGACGCTGACCAATCACGTGTACAACTCGTGGGTGCACGTGATGAGCAAGAAGACTTGGGAAAAAATGACGCCCGAGCAGCAGAAGATCGTCAAGGAAGAGAGCAAGCGCGCCGGTGACTGGATGCGCGCTGAAATCCAGAAGAACGAGGCCAATCTCGTCATCCAGCTGAAGGACAAAGGCATGCTCGTGTCGACGCCCAAGCAGGCCGACTTCAAGGCCAGGATGAAGCCGGCTTACGATCGCATCGGCCAGTACGCGGGCAAGGAGAACGTCGAGACCTTCGTCAGGATGGCCGAGGAGACGAAGTAGGCAGCTTCGCTGGCGACGCGGGCGCCGACTCCGCTTCGGCGCCCGCATCGCCGCCGCACCGACCAAAATAATCAGGGAGTTTGAACCACCATGCTCGCGCTCACCATTTTCGGCGTCCTCGTCGCCTTCATGTCCCTCGGCGTCAACGTCGCCGCCAGCATGGGCATCACCGCCATGCTCTTTTTCGTCGGCCTAGACGAAGCCCAGAATCTGACCATGGTCGCCCAGCGCATGTATTCGTCGACGACCGGCTTCACGCTGCTGGCGATCCCCTTCTTCATCATGGCCGGCAACCTGATGAACATGGGTGGCGTCACGACGCGCATCTTCCGTTTCGCCTCGACCCTCGTCGGCCATACCTGGGGCGGCCTCGCGCAGGTCGTCATCGTCGCCGCGCTGATCATGTCCGGCATGTGCGGCGCGGCGGTCGCCGAAGCCGCCGGCCTCGGCATGCTGGCGATGAAAGCCATGCCCGAAGCGGGCTTTGACAAGAAGTTCGCCGCCGCGATCACCGGCGCGGCGGCGACGATCGGCCCGGTCATTCCGCCGAGCATCCCGTTTGTCATCTACGGCAGCCTCGCCGGCGTCTCGATCGGCCAGCTCTTCATGGCCGGCTTCCTGCCCGGCTTCATGATGGCCTTCGTGATGGGCGTCGCCGTCTACTTCATCTCGAAGAAGCGCGGCTATCCGCGTCAGCCAAAAGCGCCGCTGAGCGAAGTGCTCAAGACGTTCAAGCAGGCTGTCCTGCCGCTGCTGGCGCCGGTGATCATCATCGGCGGCATCGTCAGCGGCGTGTTCACGCCGACCGAAGCCTCGGTCGTCGCCTGCGTCTATGCGCTCGTCCTCGGCCTCTTCGTGTACAAGGAAATCAAGATCGCCGACCTGCCGCGCATCGGCTGGGAAACGATGATGTTTACGATCCGCATCATGTTCATCATCGCCGTCGCCGGCTTCTTCGGCTGGCTCCTGATCTACCAGACGATCCCGCAGCAGGTCATCGCCGAACTCTCGGCGCTCGGCACGAGCGCCAACGTCGTCATGGCGATCTTCATCGTCATCCTGCTCATCCTCGGCTGCTTCATGGAAGGCATTGCGGTGCTCGTGATCACGATCCCCGTGTTCATGCCGATCGTCGCGCAGTACGGCATCGACCCGGTCGTCTTCGGCGTCGTCATGATCCTCTGCTCGATGATCGGTCTGCTGACGCCGCCGGTCGGCATGTGCCTGTACACGATGTCGAGCATCAGCGGCGTTTCGATCGGCGACCTCTCGTGGGAGCTTCTGCCCTACGTCATCGGCATCACCGCCGTCACGATCATCTGCGCGTATTCGCCGGGCCTCGTCCTGTGGCTGCCGCGCCTGTTCGCCTAGCGCGAGGAGAAGAAAATGGGTTTTCTGAAAGCAATCGACCGCGTCATCGGCTCTCTGCTGCGCTGGGGATGCGTCGCAATCCTCGGCGTCGTCTTCGTGCTGCTCGTCGGCAATGTCTTCATTCGCTTCGTCCCCGTCGTCTCGTTCGGCTGGTTCGACGAAATCGTCGAGCTCCTGATCGCCTGGATGGTGTTCCTCGGCGCGGCCGCGCTGTGGCGCGAAAACGAGCACTTCGCGATCACCTTCCTGCCCGACCTGTGCAAGGGCAAGCCGAGCGGCTTTGCACTCGACGTCGTGATCAACGTCATCGGCCTCGTCTTCATCGGCGTCTTCTTCTACTATTCGCTCAACATCAGCTTGCGCGTGACCGACTGGACGCCGGTGATCAACCTGCCCAAATCGCTGCTCTACGCGAGCATGCCGGTCTCCTCGTTCTTCATGGTCCTCTACAGCCTGCGCAACATCGTCGGCAGCGCTGCCAGACTGATAGGTGCAGTGCCCGGCCCGCGGGCGTGCTGAACGCTGCCGCCAAACCGCGCCGCCGGCAGTGCCGGCGGCGTTTCTCTGATCGATTGCATGAAGAAAGGCAAGAAGTGAAAGAACTCCGTTTCCACGGCCGCGCGATCTTCACCGGGCGCGGCTCGCTCTCGTGTCTCAAGACGGTCGCCATGCAGCGCGCCCTGATCGTCACCGGCGGCCAGGCGATGCTTGGCAACGGCACGATCGCCAGAATCGAGGCGCTGCTCGCCGAGCGCGGCGTCGCGACTAGGCTCTACGCGGGCGTTCCACTCAATCCGGCAGCTGCAGTCGTTAGCGATGGCATCGCCGCGATGCAGGGCTTCGCGCCCGACACGGTGATCGGTGTTGGTGGCGGCGCGGCAATGGACGTCGCCAAGCTGATGGCGGTTTTCTACGAACACCCCGAGCTCGATATCGAGACCGCGTTCAGGAACGGCCTGCCGCAGCGGCGCGATCGCATGCAGTTGATCTGCATCCCGGGCACGTCGGGAACTGCCGCCGAAGTGACGCCGTTCGCCGTTCTCACCTTCGCCGGCGACAAGCTCAAGATCGGCGCCAAGTCGCCGGCGCTCGTCCCCGACTTCGCCGTTCTCGACGCCGAGATCACCCTCTCGATGCCGGCGCACGTCGCCGCCGAGACCGGCATCGATGCGCTGACGCACGCCATCGAATGCTGCACCAATCCGGCCGCCGACGAATTCGCGAGCTGTCTTGCCGCCGGCGCGGTCGAGGGCTTGTTCGCACACCTCGAAAAATCGGTGACGGTCGGCGACATCGATTCGCGCGAAAAAGTCCACCACTTTCAAGCGATGGCGGGCTGCGCTTTTTCGAACGCCGGCACGGGCATGAGCCACGGCGTCGCGCACGCTTTCGGCGGCCGCTTCAATCTCGGCCACGGCCTGCTCAACGCGGTCGCGCTGCCGCACGTGATTCGCTTCAACAGCCATGCCGCCGTCGCGCGTTCGCGCTACGAAGATCTCGCGCGACGCATCGGCGTCGCCGACCTCGCGCTTTCCGTTCTCGAACTCAACCGGGCGATCGGCATTGCGGCCTCCTTTGCCGCGATCGGCGTGAGCCAGACGGCCTTCGACGAGAATTTTGACGAACTTGTCGCCGATTCGCTCAAGGGCTCGACGCGAGTCAATCCGCGCCCGGTATCCGGTGACGAGATGGCGCTCTTCCTGCGCGATCTCTTCGCCGGAACACTGCGCGCCTAGCGGGCAAAAAAAACGACGCCACCAGCCGCCGGACCCTCCTCGGGCGGCGAGGTCGGCGCATCCTCCTCGAAATTGACGGCACCGGTGGTGCCGTTTTTTTTGCCGAGCAGGCGGCCGCGCGCATCAATATAATGACGGCCGGCGAAGCGCCGAAAAACAACACAGGGAAGCGGCAATGATCTGGTCACTCGTCTATATCGGCCTCGGGCTGTTCACGGGCTTTTCGGCAGGCCTGCTCGGCATCGGTGGCGGCCTCGTCATGGTGCCCGCGCTGGCGATGATCTTCGCCGCGCAGCAGTTCGCGCCGGCCGAAGCTCTGCACCTTGCGCTCGGCACGTCGATCGCGACCATCCTGTTCACTTCTTTTTCCAGCCTGCGCGCGCATCACCGCCATCAGGCGGTACTCTGGAACGTCGTCGCCCAGATCACCCCCGGCATCCTGCTCGGCACGCTCATCGGCACGCTGTTCGCGGCGCACGTACCGGCCAAGCCGCTGGCGATTTTTTTCGCGCTCTTCGTCTGCTTCGTCGCCACGCAAATGGTCTTCAACCTGAAAGCGCGGCCGACGCGCGAGTTGCCCGGCGCGGCCGGCGTCTTTGCCGTCGGCACCGGCATCGGCGCGATCTCGGCGCTCGTCGCGATCGGCGGCGGCGCGTTCACGGTGCCTTTCCTGACGCGCTGCAATGTGCGCATCCAGCACGCGATCGGCACTTCGGCGGCGGTCGGTTTCCCGATCGCGGTCGGCGGCAGCTTGGGCTATATCTACAACGGCTGGCAGCATCCTGGTCTGCCGCAATGGAGCCTCGGTTTCGTCTATCTGCCGGCGCTCGTCTGGATGGTCCCGGCGAGCATGTTGCTCGCCCCGGTTGGCGCGCGGCTGACGCACCGGCTGCCGATCGTCGTTCTCAAACGCGTTTTCGCCTGCATGCTGGTCGCGCTCGCGAGCAAGATGCTGTGGAATCTGTTCGCCTGAACGAGGCGCTTATCGTGCGCTGCGCGCACGACCACCTGACGATTTTTCAGCACCCCGCAATGCCCGCGCGAACGCATCAAGAAGCGTGTCGCAGCCTGCGATTTGCGGTGATCCACAATGGACTCCGCCTTGCCTTGGACCCAGTGATCACGTACCATGGCGCGTTAACGAATCGGCCGGGCCGCGAGGCTCGACGCGGATTTTCAACGCTTTCCTGCGCTGCCCGCTGGCGCGAATTCGGGCGGCATACCGCTCATTAGATTTTTTATCTTGTTTGAAAGGTTGTGTCATGTCCAACGAGAATAATGCTCCTTTGATGGATTCGTCGAATCTCGAAGCGTGGAAGAAAGCCGCTTCGAAGTCGGCCCCCGGCGGCGACGTCGAAAAGCTCAACTGGGTCACGCCGGACGGCATCACCGTCAAGCCGCTCTATACCAAGCAGGACGTTGCCAACCTCGAGTACACCGATACGCTGCCGGGCTTCGCGCCCTTCGTGCGCGGCCCGCAGGCGACGATGTACGCGGTGCGTCCGTGGACGATCCGCCAATATGCGGGTTTCTCGACCGCAGAAGCGTCCAACGCGTTATATCGCAAGGCGCTCGACGCGGGCGGGCAGGGCGTCTCGGTCGCGTTCGATCTTGCCGCCCCTCGCGGCCACGATTACGATCAACCACGCGTTACCGGCGGTTTTT
>CAZALA010000110.1:0-12313 GCA_964485725.1 uncultured Propionivibrio sp.
GCCGACGGCGAGCGATTTGCGCATGATCGTCTCGGTGCTCAAAGCCATCGCCGACATCGAACGCATCGGCGACAAGGCGCGCAAAATTGCTCGCCTTGGCATCTCGCTCGCCAATCAGATGGACGTCAAAGTGCTGAACGTCGAGCTCTCGCATTTGGCCGAGAGCGCCCTTAAGATGCTGCGTCTCTCGCTCGACGGCTTCGCCCGCGTCGATGTCGGGCTGGCGAGCGAAGCCGTGCACCTCGAAAAACAGGTCAACGCCGAATACCAGTCAATTTCCCGGCAGCTCATCACCTACATGATGGAAGACCCGCGCGCGATCACGCGCTCGCTCGACATCCTGACGATCGCCAAGGCCATCGAACGCGTTGGCGACCACTCGACGAACATTGCCGAGTGCGTCGTCTATATGGCGAAGGGGCTGAACGTGCGCCACGTCTCGTTCGACGACATCGACGCCAGGATCGCCGACGCCTGACTCCTCTGGCACGATTTCAGAGCAATCTCAAGCGGCCGCCCTGATCGTGGAATTGCGGCTTTGGATGCGCAGGAGAAAGCCCACACGCTGCCAAGCCATCGTCTCGTCGAGGAGCGCGGCCGCGCGCAAGGGATTTGCCGCGAGCCAGCCCGGCGGCAATTCGAGCAGGTAGGAATCTGCCTCGCAGCTCAAACGCAAATCAGGCAAGGCATGGTCGTCACGCGAGCGGCGCAGCAGCGCCGCCAGACGCAGGCAGAAAACCTGGTGCCAGATCTTTTCGTCCTGCGCCGAGGCCGCGATTTTCTCGAGCTTGCCGCGCTGAGCGAGAACCAGTACGGCGATCCGCGCCTGGTCCTTTTTCGAGAAGCCGGGCATATCGGCGGAGGTCAGAATGTAGGCGCCGTGCTTGTGATGGCCGCTGTGGGCGATCGAAATCCCGATCTCATGCAGCTTGGCGGCCCAGCCGAGAAATCGCCGATCACTGTCGCTCCCGGGCAATCCGGCATCAAGCAATTGGCCAAGCAGCATCAAGGCCGTCATTTCGACACGCTCGGCCTGCCGACCATCGACGTGGTAGCGCTGCATGAACTGCCGCGTCGTTGAATCGCGCATGTCCTGATGCTGAAAGCGCCCGAGCAGGTCGTACAAAGTGCCCAAACGCAATGCACCGTCGGCATGGTTCATCTGCTCGAGACCGAGCTGGGCGAAGACAGCACACAGGATGGCCACGCCCCCTGCCAATACCGGCAAACGATCGCTCGGCAAACCATTCAAGGCCATGTCTGCTGCCGATCCGGCGCGAATCATTTCAGCGCGCAGCGCTTCCAGACCGCTGCGGCTGATGCCACTGCCCAGGGCCGGGTTGAGCTGATTCAATTCAAGCAGGTCGGCAACCGCACGCGCCGAACCGGAAGTGCCAACAGCCTCATGCCATCCCAGGCGCCGATAGGCGCGGCCAATTGCTTCCATCTGCCGGGCCGCGGCCAGCTCCGCCTCGCGAAAGCGCTTCCTGTCCACCCTGCCATCGGGAAAGAAGCGCAAGGAATAACTGACGCAGCCCATGTACAGCGATTCCATGAGATGCGGCTCAAGCTTTCGCCCGATGATGAATTCAGTCGAACCGCCGCCGATATCGACTACGAGGCGCTGGTAGTCCACGGCTGGCAGCGAATGTGCGGCGCCGATATAAATCAGACGCGCTTCTTCTCGACCACTGATGATTTCGATCGGGAAACCCAGTGCCTGCTCGGCAAGCAGCAGAAATTGCGCGGCGTTCCTGGCGACACGCAAGGTGTTGGTGGCCACCACGCGCACGGCTTCGGGCCGGAAACCACGCAAACGTTCGCCAAATCTCGCCAGCGCGGCGAGCGCCCGTTCCTGCGACGCGCTATCGAGCAGCTTCGCGGCCGTCAGGCCGGCGGCCAGACGAACCGATACCTTGAGCGAGTCGAGCGGGTAGACCTGATCGTCGACGACGCGACCGATCTGCAGCCGAAAACTGTTCGAACCCAGATCGACCGCGGCGATCTGCTCATAGACGGTGTTCGCGCCCGCCGGGCTGACGCGGAACACGGGCTGCGCAAGTGTGCTGATGATTGCTCCTCGGCCAGAATCCAGGCCGATTCTGGCCTGCCCGTGTTACAGCCAGATGAACTTGCCTCGCGACCTGAGACGCCAGATGACAATCCGGACAAAGCGCTGCCCGCGCCGGTCTTGATGTAACGGTTCTGTCACTTTCGTGAAATAGAATCCGCGCTTCGGTCCGCCGCAGGGATGTGTCGTCATGAAGTCGTCAGATTCGGATAGCCGTCAGGAAATCGCTAGCCGGTTCACGGACCTCTTGCCGCCGCTGTTTGTTTGCATCTTGCTCGTCCTCTCGTGGATGGCGCTGCTCAAGCGGGCCGATGACGACAACTCGCGCGTCATCCGGGACGCCCTGGTCCACCACGGCAACGTCGCTTACTCCGTCGCCAACCATACGGAGCAGATGCTCAACAGGCTGCGGTTCTACAGTCAGACGATGCTCGGCGATGCGCCCTATGACTCGGCCACGAACCTGGTGCGTTCGGCATTGATGCGCGACCGGGCCTTCCTGCGCCTGATGCATTTCGACACGGCAGGCCGTCTGGTTTTTTCGTCAGGGCGCAAACCTGAACCGTGGCTCCTCGACGAAGCCAAAAAATTCGCGCTCGCATCGACGCCGGGCACGGACGAGCGGATGGTCATTGGCACGATCGCGCAAAACGAATTCGCCAAAGCCTGGAGCCTGCCGATCTTCTATCAGCAGCGGCCGAACTCGGGCAAGCGCAGCGGCTTTATCCTGGCGCTCGCCGACATTGGCAATTTTCCAAGAAGTTTCGAGGGGATCAGCCTCGGCAAGAGCGGCGAAATTGTTCTGATGGCCGATGACGGGCGCGAATTGCTGCATATGCACGAGGGTCGCCTCGACGCGGTTGAATCGGTCGCCGGCACGGACCGCTTCCGCCTGGCTTTTGCCGAGACCTCCGGATCGGTGAGCGAGTCGATGCACGCAGCTTACGTGCGCCTGTATGCCTACCGACGCATCCCAGCGAGCCCGCTCGCCGCTGTCGTCAGTCGCACGAGTTACGAGGTCTTGCTTGAAAGCCAGGCAGCACAGCGCGGATATCTCGGCGCGCAGGTATTGCTCACGATCCTGACGCTGACCTTGACGACGCTTTGGCTCGCCGTCGCACGGCGCCGCCGGCAGCTCACAAGCCGTCTGTCTTCGGCACAGAAGAACCATGCCCGCCTGCTCGAGCAGATCGAAAACGAAAAAGAAGAGGGTTACCGGCTCGCCACCCACGATCGCCTGACCGGTCTGCCCAACCGCATGTTGTTCACAGAAGTCGCCAATCGCTACATCGGTCGAGCGCAACGCCAGCGCGGACGCTTCGCCGTGATGTTCATCGACCTTGACCGCTTCAAGCCGATCAACGACATCTACGGCCACAAGGTCGGCGACCTCGTCCTGATCGAAGTGGCCGAGCGCCTGCAGGAGTGCATGCGCAAGGCCGATCTCGTTTCGCGTTACGGGGGCGACGAATTCGTCGCGCTCGTCTCCGATCTGCGTGACAACCATGACGCGTCGGGAATTGCCGAAAAGATCATCGAACGCCTGAGCGAGCCCTTCGTCGGCATCGTCGACACCGACCTCCGGGTGACCCCCAGCATCGGTATCTCGTTTTATCCGGACGACGCCGATTCGGTCGATTCGCTGGTCCGCCAGTCCGACGCCGCGATGTATCAGGCCAAGGAGAGCGGGCCCGCGACCTTCTCTTTTGCCGACCCTGCCCTGAATCGGCGCAATCGCCTCGCCAATCAGATCGAGGTCGCGCTGCCAGGCGCGTTCGCCAACGGCGAAATGCACGTGCACTATCAGCCCAAGGTCTCGCTCACCGATTTTCGCATCACCGGGCTGGAAGCCCTGGCACGCTGGCATCACCCGCAGATGGGCGCCATTTCGCCGGCGGACTTCATTCCCGTTGCCGAAGAATGCGGCGCCATCGTCGGATTGGGTGAATACGTCATTTCCAGCGTGTGTCAGCAACTTCAGAAGTGGGCCCGGAGCGGCGTCCCTGCGGTGCCGGTGGCGGTCAACGTCTCGTCACGCCAATTGCGCTCGCCGCATCTCTACGAATTCATCGTGAGTACGCTCGAACGCTACGACGTGGCGCCGCAGTTGCTCGAGATCGAGATTACCGAGACCGGCCTGATCGACGCCTCCGCCTTCCTCGACACGCTGAACCGGCTCGACGATCTTGGCATTCATCTCTCGATTGACGACTTTGGCACCGGCTACTCGGGCCTCAGCCACCTGCGCACGCTGCCGGCGACCTACCTGAAGATCGATCGCTCGTTCATCAAGAACATCCGCAACGATTGCAACGACGCGACGATCGTCAGCAACACCATCTCACTGTCGCACAAGCTCAATCTGCAGACGATCGCCGAGGGCGTCGAAACGCGCGAACAGGTCTTGCACCTGAAGGCCGCGCGTTGCGACCAGGCGCAGGGCTATTTCTTTTCGCCGCCCTGCGACGCCGTCGCGGTCGAAGCGCTGCTGAGACAAACACACATCTACGGCGACATCGGCAAGGAAGCATGATGGACAGAACAAAACGGCTGGGCGCAGGACTTCTTGCGGCGCTCGCGCTCAACAGCCTCGCCGGCATCGGCGTGTCGCACGCGGCAAAATGCGACATGCCCGAGACGATTCGTTTTTCCATGGTCCCGGTGGGCGACGTCGAAAAAGACCTGCTGCGTTACCAGCCGCTGTTCAAGCGCATCGAGGCACTCACCGGCCGTCCGGTGTCGGTGGTCCGGCCGAGCTCGTATGCCGGCGTCGTCGAGGCACTGCTCGGCGGCAGCGTCGACATCGCCGAGCTCGGACCTGCGACCTACGTCGAGGCCAGGGACGGCGACGACAAAATAACGGCTTTCGCCACCACGTATAAGCGCGAAGGCGCCTTTCAAATTAAGGGCTCGCACTACACGTCGATGCTGGTCGTCATCGCCAGCAGCGCCTATCACGACATCGCTTCGCTCAAGGGCGCCCGTCTCGGCCTCACCGATCCGGCGAGTACGTCGGGCTCGCTGCTGCCGCGCAAACGCTTTGCGCCCCTGATTGGCATGCCGCTGGAGAAATATTTCGGCAGCCTGTCGTTTTCCGGCAGCCACTCGAAATCAACGCTGGCGCTGGCACGTGGCGAAATCGACGCCGCCTTCGTTTCCTCGACGCAACTCGAGCGAGTCCACTCTTCCGGAAGCTTGCCGGCGAACCAGGTGCGCGTGTTGTGGAAGTCCGAACCGATTCCCTATGACCCCTTCGTCTATCGCGGACAGCTTTGCGAAAGCCTGCGCGGCCAGATTCGCGCCGCCTTCCTCGGCAGCGCGTCGAGCAACTCGCTACGCGGCCTGCTCGACGGCTTCAACGCGACGAGCTTCGTCGCGGTCGATGACACCTATTACGTCGGCATCCGCAAGCTGCTCGCCGAACCGACGAAATAGCTCGCGTAACGTCTTTGTAATATCGGATCGCTACCATCCTGCCTTTCGCATCATGGAGTTGAAGGCATGTCGATTCTCGATCCCGCGATCCGTCTCGTCGGGCGTTTGTCGTTCCGCAACAAGATGCACGCCACTGCGGCGGTCTTCGGCCTGCCCCTCATCCTGGCGCTCGGCACCATCCTGGCAGGACTCGGGGCCCGCGTAGCTGCGGTGCAGCATGAGCGCGATGCCCTCGCCCTGCAGCTTCCCGCACTCACCTTGCTGGTCGACGTTCATCAGTACCTCGCGGCAAGCCATGCCCTGAGCGAGGGCGCCGGACAACTTGCCGGTCTCGCGCAAGAGAAGCAGGAGAAGGTCCGGCGCGCTTTAAGCGGCCTTGAGTCGGCGATTGGCCAACGCACGCCACTCACCGCGAGCTTTACCGGCGACAAGCAGTGGCTGCTGGCTTGGCAAGAGGGCTTTGATCAGGTCGATAGCGGCGATGCCGACCGGCTTTCGGAACTGCATTCGCAACTGAGAACGGCATTGCGCTTCGAACTCGACAAACTCAATGAGGGTGCCGGACTGCTCGTCGATGGCGATACCTCGACGAGCCGCCTGCTCGACATCATCACCGGCCAGCTGCCGCAACTGATCGACAACACCGGCCAGGCTGCCCGGCTCGGCGCCGTCGTCCTCGTCAACCAGCGCGTCAAGAGCAGCCGGCGCACCGACCTGACGCTCCTGCGCGGCAATTTCAATGCCCTCGTGCAGTGGAGCATGGACGGCCTGCAGAAGGTCGCGCGCGAGCATCCCGAACGCGCCTCCCGCCTGGACGAGGCGAGCAGCGTTCTCAACGTCGCCTACCTCGGCGTGCAGGAGGCGCTGACGACGAAGATCCTCGACACGGCCGATTTCGACATGACGCCGGAAACCTATCTCGAGCTGACGGCGAGTGCCTTTGCGCAATCGCTGGCGGTCGCCAGAACGCTGCTGCAGGAGACCGACCTCTTGCTCGGCGAGCGCGAGTCGTTGCTGCAGGCGCAGCGCAACGGCGTCCTGCTCGCGATGCTGGCGACGCTCGCGCTCGTCATCGCCGGTTTCGTCGCGGCGTACATTTCGATCATGCGCGGCCTCAACGACCTCTCGACGGCGGTCAACACGATGGCCGCGGGCGACTTGAGCGCGCGCGTCGACGTCACGACGAGCGACGAGATCGGCGCCGTCGGCGTCCAGTTCAACCTGATGGTCGAGAGCCTCTCGCAGCGCACGGCGCTCCTGCGCGAGAAAACCAACGACATCCAGAACATGCTGCACCACATGCCGCAGGGCATCCTGACGATCGTCCTGGGCGGGACGATCCACCCCGAGTATTCGGATTACCTCGAAACAATCTTTGAAACAAAGCACGTCAAGGATCAGCCGGCGATCGACTTCATTTTTGGCCAAAGCAGCGTCGGCGCCGACGCTCTGTCGCAGATCGACGCGACAATCGCCGCCTGCATCGGCGAAGACCGCACGAACTTCGACTTCAACTCGCATTTGCTGGCCCGAGAGGTCTGCAAGACGATGCCCGACGGGCGGATCAAGTACCTCGAACTCTCGTGGTCGCCGATCTGCGGCGAACACGACAGCGTCGAGAAAATCATGGTTTGCGTGCGCGACGTCAGCGAACTGCGCGTGCTCGAAGCCGAAGCCGAAGTGCAGAAACGCGAGCTGCAGATGATCGGCCAGATCCTCGCGATCAATCAGGAGAAATTCCACGAGTTCATCGCGAGCTCGCGGCGCTTCGTCGCCGAAAACGAGGCCTTGCTGCACGCTTCGGACGGTGCCAACGCGGCCGTCGTGACGCAGCTCTTCCGCAACATGCACACGATCAAGGGCAACGCACGCACCTACGGCCTGCTCTATCTCACGAACCTCGTCCATGAGGCCGAGAATGCCTACGCCGAGCTGCGCAGCTCCATGATCCACGCGGCGAGCTTCGACAAGGACAAGCTGCTCGCGCAACTGCAGCGGGTGCTGGGCTGCATCGACGAGTACGCCGCGCTCAATTCGGTCAAGCTCGGACGCAAGGGCCCGGGACGCCGCGGCAGCCCCGAGAAGTACGTGATGGTGGAGCGCGAGCAGCTCGACAGCCTGCTCGCCCATCTCGACGAAGCGCTCGCCCTGCAGGCAGAACGCCCGGAGCTTCTGGCCCCGGTGCTCGAGCGGATCCGGCTCGACCTGCGCCGCGTCGGCACCGAATCGATGCACAGCGTTCTCGACGGCGTCTTCGCCTCGCTGCCCTCGCTCGCCCGCGAACTCGGCAAGGCAGCGCCGCAGCTCAGGGTCAGCGACCACGGAATACTCCTGCAAAATCAGATCACCGCTTCGCTGCGCAACGTCTTCATGCACCTCTACCGCAACGCGCTCGACCACGGCATCGAACCGAGCGCCGACCGCCTCGCCGCCGGCAAGCCCGCCGCCGGGACGATAACACTCGATCTGACGCGGGTCGGCGATCGACTGCTGATGCGCCTGCAGGACGACGGCAAGGGCCTCGGCCTGGCGCGAATCCGGCGCAAGGCGATCGACAAGGGCTTGCTCGACGAGCGCGCCGCGGTGAGCGACGAGACCGTCGCCCAGTTCATCTTCGCCGCCGGTTTCTCGACGGCGAGCGCGGTGACCGAAGTGTCGGGCCGCGGGGTCGGCATGGATGCGGTGCAGGACTTCGTCCGGCGCGAAGGCGGCGAAATCCGGCTCGAGTTTACCGACCGGAACGAAGGCGCCGACTTCCGGGCCTTCGCGACGGTGATCTCGCTGCCCGGCAAGTACGCGGTCAACGCGGCGAGCGCCGGAGGCGACATCACCGCAGAACGAAACGCGCCGGATAATCCGCGCGCGCGTGTTGGCGAAATCGTGCAACAAGAACAACTGGCGGCCATCTGAATTGACTGATGCTATTTTCCCGCTGGGGGCGGCGGTCATCGCCCTCGTCTCATGGATGAGCGCGAGCTATCGCGCCAAAGCGCTGCGCAGGCGGCAAGTCACCGGTCTTGCGGCCGGCCACGCCGACGAAATCCGCGCGCTGCACATGCAGATTGCGACGCTCACTGATGAACGTGCCGGCCTTGAAGCGGCAAGAAGCGCTGCCGAGCAACGCGCCGGCACGCTAGACGCACAGCTGCGCGAAGCGCTCGACGAAGTCGAGGCCCGACGCGGCGAAGCAAGCCGCCTCGCGCAGGCTTGCCAGGACGAAGTCGCCGAGCTGCGTCGTGCCGAAGCGGCGCTGCGCCGCCATGCCCTGCTCGCCCTTGAAAAGCTGGCAAGCGAGGCAACCCAGCTCAGAAATGTGGCGATCACCTTCGAGCACTGGCACCACGAAATGGATTTGCTGATGGCCCAGAACCGCGAGATGCACGGGCAGAACACGGAGTTCGGCCTGATCGTCAAGCACATCGCCATCATCTCGCTCAACGCCGCGATCGAAGCCGCGCGCGCCGGCGAGACCGGCAGGACTTTCGCCGTCGTCGCCGACGAAGTGCGGACGCTTGCCGCCCGCTCCGAGGCATTGTCCAGGGACTACAGCAACAGCCTCTACAAGAACGACCTGACGACGACGGCGACCTTCCAGGAAATTCAGGCCGACGGAAAAATGATCACCTCGGCGATCGGCAGCCTCGAAGCGCTGATCGGCCAGCTCAAGTTAAGATTCGAATGATCAGCGAACAGGCCCTCAAGGGCGTCGATCGGATCTTCACCCAGGCGGCGGCAAATCTCGTGATGTCGCCCTCCGACAGCATCGTCATCGAACAACTCGCGCGGTCGGGGCTCGTCGCCACGCCGGAAAAACAGATCGTTGTGCTGACGGTCGCCTCCTACACCTTCCGCCTGCTGACGATCTTTCACGTCGGCGACGACCGCGAGACCGTCGATTACTTCACGCGCGCCAAGCCGGCGCGTTCGTTCAAGGAAGCCTTCGGCGAGATCGGCAATCTTTGCTGCGGCGCGATCAATCGCCAACTGGGCAAGCATTTCTTGCATACCGGCATGTCGACGCCCTACTTTCTCGAAAGCCGCTGCCTGGCTTTTCTCGACGAACTGAAACCGTCGCACGTGGCGCGCTACCGGATCACGATCAACGATTCGCTGGTCCTGCACGCGACCCTCTGCCTGTGCGCTTACGCAGCGATCGATTTTCACGTCGAGAGCGAACTTGCCGCGGAAACCACTGGCGAGCTGGAATTGTTTTAAGCCTCCCCCACATCAAGGACGACAAGAATGGCAAAAATACTCGTGGTCGACGATTCAAGCACGGTCCGCGACGAGGTCGCGGGTTTTCTCAAAAGCCATGGCCTCGACGTCGCCACGGCGGTCGACGGCAAGGACGGCCTCGCGAAACTCAAAGCCGATGCCGGCATCCGGCTCGTCGTCAGCGACGTCAACATGCCGAACATGGACGGCCTGACGATGGCCGAGAAGATCCGCGGCGAGCTCAAGAACACCGGCGTCCATCTCATCATGCTCACGACCGAAAGCAACCCGAGCATGAAGGAGCGCGGCAAAGCGGCCGGCATCAAGGGCTGGATCGTCAAGCCGTTCAACGGTCAGGCGGTGCTTGAAACATTCAAGAAGCTGGCCGCCTGAACGCGCCGCTTATAAGGAGTGCGAAATCGGCGACTCCCCTCCAGTCGCGTGATAGGCGCACGATGCCGGTCTAGCTCTACATAATCGAGCCATCTGCTGTCAGGCCGATTTGGCTCATCGCAAGCCCGTGCAACGGGCAGCGGTTCTCGCTTGGCCGTTTAGCTTGCGCCTGCGCCTTCTGGCCCATCACTTACTCCAATCCTCTGATTGCAACCCGTCTTTCACGAAACCGAAGGCGCGATCGCGCGTCACCAGGACGGCGCCGACGGCCTTGGCGTGCGCGGCAATCATCATATCGAGCGGTGACAATGAAACGCCGCCGGCCTCACATGCGGCCCGCAGATCTCCATAGACGCGAGCGACATCCGAGGTCCAAGGCAAGGTCTCAACGCGCACCAGGAACTCCTGCACGCGCGTCGCCAAGCCTGCAGGATGTCCTCGCTTGGCTACACCGTAGCGCAGCTCGGCTTCGGTCACAGACGAGATCAAGACGTCTTGCATTGGCACGGCGGCGAGGCGCTGCCGAAGGAGCGGGATGTCGCCCTTGATGATGTGGCTCGCGACGTTCGTATCCAGCATGAACGTCATGCCGGATCCTCAGCGAACGGATCGCGATCCTGTTTGCCTTGGTTGCGGTCGGCCTCCGACATGAAATCCGGCGGCACCTCGGTCGTCGCGTCCAGAGCAAAGAAGCCGTCCCACGATTCCGGTCGGCGAGAGAGGATCACATCGCCGGTCGCTTCATCGCGACGGATGAATACCTCCTTACCATCGAATCGATATTGCATCGGCAGTCGGACTGCCTGGCTGCGACCGGTGGTAAAAATTTTGGCGGTATCGGTCATGACGAGCCTCTTGCGGTCAATGATATACACCAAAGTATCTATCATTACTCGGTAGATATCAAGACAGATACCAACGCGCGGAGAAATGTGTCGAAAAACGGCGTTCGAAATTCTTCCGTATTAGAGACTTTGAGGGCCTGATTTTTCGACACCTGAATCATCCGGTCGTGTAACGAGATTGTCACAGTAAGCGACTATATTCCCCGACGTTGAAGCATCGCTTGGAAACGAGGTTTTCCGCTGATGTACGGGAGTAAGGATCGTCTGGTGATATTTGACCTCGACGGGACGCTGATCGACTCGTTCCATGCGGTCGCGCTCGCCTTCGAGCGGCACGGCATGGACATCGGCGACCTCGAGCGCTTCCAGCGTCGGCGCAAGCTGCTGAAATACCTGGGCGGCCTGCGCGAGTTTCCGAGGAATCTGCGGCGGCAGTTCGACAAGGAGAATCGCAAGCGGCTCAAACACACGCTGACCGAGATCTACCGCACCGAGGCGAGCGTTTTCCCCGCCCTCGCCTCGGTCGTGCAGCTCTTGATCGACACGAGCGACGTTCGCGTCGGCATCGTCTCGCGCAACGTCACGCTTGACCCCGAGGAAACCGTACGACAGGTGCTCGAGCAGCACGGCATCGACAGCGGCAAGCTCGATTTCGTGAGCTGCATTCCGCTTGGCGAAGACAAGGCACCGTACTTTCGGCAAATCCGCGAACGCCTGGCGATCAATCCGGCACGCGCCTTTGCCTGCGGCGACGAGTACTGGGATTACGCAGCGGCGATCGCCGCCGGCTTGCACCCGCTCGTCGTCTCCTACGGCTTCGAGGACTACGGCCGTCTCGCCGAAAACTTCGGCATTCCGCCGGAAATCATTTCAACGACGCCGCACGAATTGATGGCAAGACTCTGCCACGCCCTCGACCTCGAATCGCCGCAGCCCGCCAACTGACCAGTGAGCAGCGACCGCCCACGTCCGTCCGCAGCCGGACAGAAAGCCACCATGACCGCCGACAAGACTAAACAGAAAACGGCATACGAAGCGCGCGTCCATGCCGAAATGCTCGACAGTTTCGACGAAGAAATCGAAATGGAAATCGACGACGAGCGCATGAATGCGCTGGTCGACGAGGCGACGAATCCCGACGGCGAGAGCCTTGACCTCAACCGGAACTTTTACTTCCGCGAGCTCTTTCGCCTGCAGGGCGAACTCGTCAAGCTGCAGGACTGGGTGGTCGAAAAACAGCTCAAGGTCGTCGTGCTCTTCGAAGGCCGCGACGCGGCGGGCAAGGGCGGTGTCATCAAACGCATCACGCAGCGCCTCAACCCCCGCGTCTGCCGCGTCGCGGCGCTACCGGCGC
>CAZALA010000111.1:0-12278 GCA_964485725.1 uncultured Propionivibrio sp.
GCCCCGTGCCGAGGTTGAAGATCCCCGATTTTTCCGGATGGTCGAGAAAGAAGAGATTGGCATTGGCGACGTCGCCGACAAAAACGAAATCGCGCTGCTGCTCGCCGTTGGCATAACCGTCGCAGCCCTCGAACAATTTCACCTTGCGACTGGCGCGGAACTGGTGGTAATGGTGGAAGGCGACCGAGGCCATGCGTCCCTTGTGCGATTCGCGCGGACCATAGACGTTGAAATAGCGAAAACCGACGATTTGCGAAGATGCATGCGGCAGCCGCTGCCGCACGACCTGGTCGAAAAGGAACTTCGAATAGCCATAGACGTTAAGCGGCGCTTCCAGCGCACGCTCCTCGCGAAACTCGCTGCTGCCGCCGTAGGTGGCCGCGCTCGACGCATACAGCAGCTGCACGCGCTGCTCGCAGCACCAGTCGAGGACGTTCAGCGAATAGCGGAAGTTGTTGTCCATCATGTAGCGGCCGTCGGATTCCATCGTATCCGAACACGCGCCTTCGTGAAAAATCGCCGCGACGCTGCCGTCGAAAACGCCCGCGTTGAGCTCGTCGAGGAACTCGTTCTTGTCGATGTAATCGGCGATTTCGCAGTCGACGAGGTTCTTGAACTTGTCGGCGCGCGTCAGATTATCGACCGCGAGGATGTTGGTGACGCCGCGCTCGTTCAAGGCCTTGACGATGTTCGAACCGATAAAACCAGCCGCGCCGGTAACGATGGTGTACATAAGTGATTTTTCCTCGGCTGGTTTCAGTGAAGGCTAATGCCCGCGAAGCCGGGCGTTATGCCGGAACTAAAGCCGGCAGCGCCGGTGACGATGGTGTACATATTCATTTCCCTGGGTTCAATGCTGAATCGAGTTCGTCGCGCGTGACGACGGCGGTGCCGAGCTTGCCGACGACGATGCCGGCGGCGACGGTGGCAACGTGGATCGCGCTCGCCCAGTCGGCGCCGTTCGCGCGCATCGCTGCGAGCGTCGCGATCACCGTATCGCCGGCGCCCGAGACGTCGAAGACTTCGCGCGCGACCGCCTGCTCGTGGGTGCGGCCGCTCGCGTCAAAGAGCGTCATGCCTTCGTCGCTGCGCGTCACGAGCAGCGCCTCGAGCCCGAGTTCGCTGCGCAGCGCGCTCGCCTTGCGCTCGAGCTCGGCTTCGTCCTTCCAGCGCCCGACGACCTCGCGCAGTTCGGAGCGGTTCGGCGTGATGATCGTCGCGCCGGCATAGATCGAGTAATCGTCGCCTTTCGGATCGACGAGCGCGAGCTTGCCGGCGGCGCGCGTGAGCGCGATCATTTCGCCGATGTGCGTGAGTCCGCCTTTGCCGTAATCGGAAAAACTCCCCGCGTCGCATTCGGGCAGGCGCGGCTCGAATTCGGACAGCTTGGCGCGCAGCACGTCGTGCGAAGGCAGCGTTTCGAAGTCGATGCGCAGAAGCTGCTGCTGGCGCCCGATGACGCGCAACTTCACCGTCGTCGTGATCGCCTCGTCGATATGCAGGCTGGCGGCGACGCCGTCGGCTTCCATCAGGCGGCGCAGACTTTGCCCGGGCTCGTCCTTGCCGACGAGCGCCAGGAGGCTCACCTGCGCGCCGAGCGCCGCGCAGTTGCGCGCGACGTTGGCGGCGCCGCCCGGCCGCTCCTCGCTACGCTCGACCTTGACGACGGGCACCGGCGCTTCGGGCGAAATCCGGGACACCTCGCCGAACCAGTAGCGGTCGAGCATCACGTCGCCGACGACGAGCAGACGAACGCGCGAAAGATCTGCCAGATGCATGCAATTACTCCAACAAGCCGAAAATCATAAAGATCACCACCAAGTCACCAAGACACAAAGAATCACCAAGAAAAGATCTTGTTCTTCTTGGTGTAACTTGGTGTCTTGGTGTCTTGGTGGTTAAGCCTTTTTAGAATCTCAAACATTAAGGCGTCAAATCGAATTCTTCGGTACGTTTCGGCGAGTAGGTTTCCCAGCCGCCGCAGGCCGGGCAACGCCAATAGAACTGACGCGCCTTGAAGCCGCAATTATCACACCGATAGCGCGCGAGGCGGCGCGTATAGCCCTGGATGATGCTTTTGGCAAGATCGAGGTCGGCGCGGTTTTCCGGCGGCGCGACGAGGAGGCGTGCTTCAATGAGCTTGTCGAAACCGAGCAGGGTCGGATTGCGCTTGAGCTCGTCGCGAACGAGCGCGTAGGCCGCGTCCGCGCCTTCGCTTTCGAGCACGAGCTGGAAGACGACGTCGAGGAGGTCGAGCGAGGGATAGCGCTCGAGATAGCCGCGCAGGAGCTGCAGGCCTTCGTCGCGGCGCTCAAGCTTGCGAAAAGCGTCGAGCAGCCGCTGCGCGACGAGCGCAAGATAAGTCGGGTCCTGCTGTTCGATGCGCTGCCAGCATTCGATCGCCGCTTCGCATCGGTCCTGCTGAACTTCGATGTCGCCTTGCAAGAGGCTCGCGCGCACGCACTTGCGGTTGTGCTCGAGCGCGGTCTTAAGATGCGCCGCCGCGCTGTCGCGACGCGAGCGGATGAGTTCGCCGGCGGCAAGCTCGCAGTAGTACTCGGCAATTTCGGTCTGCGTCGCCATGTCGGGCAGCTCGGCGGCGATCTTGATCGCCTTTTCCCAGTCTTTCTCGAGCTGGTAGATTTCGAGGAGATTGCGCTGCGCGAGCTGCGCGAGGCTGGTTTCCCTGAGTTTGTCGAAGATCGCTTCGGCGCGGTCGAGGAGACCCGCCTTGAGGTAATCCTGGCCGAGTTCGGCGAGCGCCTGCAATTTGAGGTCCTGCGGCAGGTCTTCGCGCTCGACGAGGTTCTGGTGCATGTGGATGGCGCGTTCGGTCTCGCCGCGGCGGCGGAAAAGGCTGCCAAGCGCGAAATGCAGCTCGATCGTTTGCGGGTCCACCTTCACCGCGTCGACGAAGGATTCGATCGCGCGGTCGGGCTGTTCGTTGAGCAGGAAATTCAATCCCTGAAAATACGAGCGCGGCAGGGCCCGCGACTCGCGCACGAGATGGCGGATATCGATGCGCGCCGCAGCCCAGCCAAGCGCAAAGAAGAAGGGGAAGAAAAGGAGTTGCCAGTATTCTAGTTCGATCATGGATCTAGACCAGTGAGGAGAGAAGAGTGAGGAGTGAGGAGTCAACCCCATGGACGTTTGAGCACGCGAGACTCCTCACTCCTCACTCCTTACTCATCACTGCAGTCATGGCATCGCGTTTGAGGCGCGCGACTTCGCGGCGCAGCGAAAACACCGTCCCCAGCAGCGAGAGCGCACCGAGCGCCGCGCCGCCTGCGAAAAACGCCAGGACGATGATGATGAGAGGCGCCTGCCAGGCCGCGTCAAAGAAGAAGCGAACGCTGACGGGATCAGTGTTCTTCAGCGCGAAAGCGAGAAGAAACATGAAAACGAGCAGGCGGAATCCCCATAGCAAAGCGCGCATCTTCGTCCTCCGGACATCATCCGAAAAGCGGTTGGCAAAAAAAGGGCGGCATATTCGCCGCCCTTTGTCTTTCCGTTCAGCACGGCCTTGTCACCTCAGCCCGCCCTCAACGCGTCGTCGACGCGCTCGCGCAACTCCTTGCCGGCCTTGAAATGCGGCACCCATTTTTCCGGGACGCTGACTTTGTCGCCGGATTTCGGGTTGCGGCCGACCCGCGGCGGCCGGAAGCTTAAAGCGAAGCTCCCGAAGCCGCGGATCTCGATGCGGTCGCCGCGCGTGAGCGCCTCCGACATCGCGTCGAGAATCATCTTGACCGCAAAATCGGCGTCTTTTGCAACAAGCTGCGGAAACCGCTCTGCCAGCCGCGCGATGAGATCAGACTTGGTCATGCTGCGAATCCTATTGCGGATTGTTCAGCTTGGCTTTCAGCAAGGCGCCAAGGTTCGTCGTCCCCGAGTTTACGCTGCTATCGGCAGAGAACTTCTGCATGGCCTCGTGCTGCTCGGCTTGATCCTTGGCTTTCACCGACAGGTTGATCGAACGCGTCTTGCGATCAATGTTGATGATCATCGCTTCGATCGCGTCGCCTTCCTTATAGACCTTCGTGAGATCGTCGATGCGCTCGCGCGAGACTTCCGAAGCGCGCAGATAGCCTTCCATGTCGCCCTCGAGCGTCACGGTGGCGCCACGGGCGTCGACCGACTTGATCGTGCCCCTGACGATGGCGTTCTTCTCGTGCGTCGCGATGAAGCTCGTGTAGGGGTCGCCGTCGAGCTGCTTGATGCCGAGCGAGATGCGCTCTTTCTCGGTGTCGATGGCGAGAACGACCGCCTCGACTTCGTCGCCCTTCTTGAAGTTGCGGATCGCCTCTTCGCCGGGCACCGACCAGGAGAGGTCGGAGAGGTGCACGAGGCCGTCGATGCCACCGGGCAGGCCGATGAAGACGCCAAAGTCGGTGATCGACTTGATCGCGCCGCGAACCTTGTCGCCCTTCTTCTGGTTCATCGAGAAATCGTCCCACGGGTTCGCTGCGCACTGCTTCATGCCGAGCGAGATGCGGCGGCGCTCTTCGTCGATTTCGAGAATCATCACTTCGACTTCGTCGCCGAGCTGGACGACCTTCGACGGATGGACGTTCTTGTTCGTCCAGTCCATTTCCGAGACGTGCACGAGGCCTTCGATGCCCTGCTCGATTTCGACGAATGCGCCGTAATCGGTGAGGTTCGTGACCTTGCCGAAGAGGCGCGTGCTCTGCGGGTAGCGGCGCGAAATGCCGACCCACGGATCTTCGCCGAGTTGCTTCAAGCCCAGCGAGACGCGGTTCTTGTCCTGGTCGAACTTGAGGATCTTGGCCTGCACTTCGTCGCCGACGGCGAGCACTTCCGACGGATGGCGAACACGGCGCCAGGCGAGGTCGGTGATGTGCAGCAGGCCGTCGATGCCGCCGAGGTCAACGAAGGCACCGTAGTCGGTGATGTTCTTGACGATGCCCTTGACGATCGAGCCTTCCTTGAGGTTCGAGAGCAGCGCTTCGCGCTCTTCGCCAACCGAGGCTTCGAGCACGGCACGGCGCGAAACGACGACGTTGTTGCGCTTGCGGTCAAGCTTGATGACCTTGAATTCGTAAGTCTTGCCTTCGTACGGCGTCGTGTCCTTGACCGGGCGCATGTCAACGAGCGAGCCGGGCAGGAAGGCGCGGACGCTGTTGGCCATGACGGTGAGGCCGCCCTTGACCTTGCCGGTGATCGTGCCGGTAACGAGCGTGCCTTCGTTCAACGCCGCTTCAAGGAAGTTCCACGCGGCCACACGCTTGGCGCGTTCGCGCGAGAGGCGCGTTTCGCCGAAACCGTTTTCGAGTTGTTCGATTGCGACTTGAACGAAATCGCCGACTTTGACTTCGAGTTCACCAGCGTCGCTGAGAAACTCTTCGCGTTCAATATAGCTTTCCGATTTCAGTCCGGCATTGACGACGACAAAATTCTGGTCGATGCGGACGACTTCGGCGGTGATGACTTCGCCTTGACGCATTTCCTGACGAGCGAGGCTCGCTTCGAAGAGATCGGCAAAGCTTTCCTGCGTGACGGGGTTAGCTGACATATGAGAGGGACCTGAGTGCATTGCTGCGGGTTAAGTTGTGAAAATCGCCGCCCTCCAAAAACCGCTTGCGCGCTCTTTCGGAAACCGGCAACGCCCGGGCGATCGGCAACGGCCGCGCGCCCTTCCTTTGAAACTGCTCATCGCTTAAAACTTGCTGCCGTACTGCCTTGCTACCTGCTGCCTGTTACTTGCTTTGGGTGCTCCACGCGAGGGCCTGCGCCACCGTCTCTTCGATGGTGAGCGCCGTCGTGTCGAGCAGATACGCGTCTTCGTTTTTGCGCAATGGCGCGACGCTGCGCTGGCTGTCGCGCTCGTCGCGTTCACGCAAATCCTGCAAAAGAGGCAGGATGTTAGCAGCCATTCCTTTTTCGATCAACTGCTTATAGCGCCTTTGCGCGCGCGCCTCGACGCTCGCGGTGAGAAAGACTTTGGTGCGCGCGTCGGGAAAGACCACCGAACCCATGTCCCTGCCGTCGGCGACAAGGCCGGGCGCGCGCCGGAACGCGCGCTGCCGGAAAAGCAAGGCCTCGCGAACCCTGGGCAGGACGGCGATGCGCGAAGCCGCTTGCGAGATTTCCTCGCTGCGGATCTCTCCTTCGACTTCTTGACCGCCAAGCAGAATCGAGCCCTCGCCGAATACCACGTCGAGTTCGGCCGCGATCGCCGCCACCCCCGCTTCGTCGTTCCAGTCGACGCCGGCGCGCTGCGCGGCAAGCGCGCTCAGGCGATAGAGCGCGCCCGAATCGAGGTAGTGCCAGCCGAGCGCGGCGGCCACACGCGCGGCGATCGTTCCCTTGCCGGAGGCCGAAGGCCCGTCGATCGCGATCACCGGAACCGGATCGGAAACTTCGGCAAAGCGCGCGAAGTAGTCGGGATAGGTTTTCGCGACGCAGCCCGGGTGGTTGATGCGCAGCGGCACGCCGCAGGCGGCGAGCGAAAAACACATCGCGATGCGATGGTCGTCGTAGGTGTCGATGCCGGAGTGAGGAGTGAGAAGTGAGAAGGGAGGCGTGACGCGGATGAAGTCGGCGCCCGCATCGACCGCTGCCCCGAGTTTTTTCAGCTCGGTCGCCATGGCGGCGATGCGGTCGGTTTCCTTGACGCGCCAGCTCGCGATGTTGGTCAGCGTCGTCGTGCCTTCGGCGAAGAGCGCGGTGGTCGCGAGCGTCATCGCGGCGTCGGGAATTTCGCCGCAATCGATGGTGATCGCCTGCAAGCGTCCCGAGGCCGGCGCGCGCGCTTCCACCCAATCGTCCCTGACCGCGATGCGCGCGCCCATTTGGGCGAGCGCGTCGCAGAAGCGCAGGTCGCCCTGGATCGACGCGCTGCCGACGCCTTCGACGCGCACCGGCAAATTGCCGCGCGCGGCGATCGCGCCGAGCGCCAGGAAGTAGGAAGCCGAACTCGCGTCGCCTTCGACAGCAATGCGGCCCGGCGAACGGTAGGACGATCGCGCCGGCACCGTGAAGCGCCGGTCGCCATCGCGAACGACGGTGACGCCAAAGCGCGCCATCGCCGCGATCGTAAGATCGATGTAAGGCTTCGAAACGAGATCGCCTTCGACTTCGACCGAGGTCTGAACACCGGTGAGCGGCAGCGCCATCAGGAGCCCGGTGAGGAACTGGCTCGAGACGTCGCCGCGCACCTTGACGGTGGCACCGGCATTAATCCTTGCCGGCGAAATTGCAAGCGGCGGATAACCCGGCTTGCCAAGGTAGGCAATGTCAGCGCCGAGCGCACGCAGCGCATCGACGAGGTCGCCGATCGGCCGCTCGTGCATGCGCTCGACGCCGGTGAGCGTGTAATTGCCGCCGGCGAGCGCAAGCACCGCGGTAAGCGAACGGAAAGCCGTCCCGGCGTTGCCGAGAAAGAGCGCCGCCGCCTTGACCGGGAAGCCGCCGCCGCAGCCACTGACGCGCAGGCTGCCGTCGGCCTGACGGACGATGCCGACGCCGAGCGCGGCAAGCGCTTCCTGCATGCGCGCCGTGTCGTCGGCCGCGAGCAGATCAGCAATTTCGGTGTCGCCCGCGGCAAGCGCGGCGAGCAAGAGATAGCGGTTGGAGAGGCTCTTCGACCCCGGCAGCCTGACGCGGCCGCCTGCCGAGACGAGCGGCGGCAGATCAATGAAGTCTGCGGCCTTCGCCGGCACTGCCTGGCTTGCCTGCGTACTCACTTCGCCACCCCCTGCCCCCAAGACCTGCGCGCCGCGCGCGCGAGATCGAAGGTCTTCTCGAGCGCGGCGCCGTCGCCGCGCTGCAGCGCATCGCGCAGTTGATCGAGCTCGCCGCGGTAGCGGTCGAGTTCGGTCAGCAGCGCCGTGCGGTTGGCAAGACAGATATCACGCCACATTTCCGGGTGGCTCGCGGCGATGCGCGTGAAGTCGCGAAAACCGCTCGCGGCAAAGCGGAAATAGAGCTCGCTGTCTTCGCGAATCGCGAGGTCGTGCACAAGCGCGTAGGAAAGCAGATGCGGCAGGTGGCTCACCGCCGCGAAAACGCGATCGTGCTCGGCGGGCGCGAGTTGATGAACTTCGGCGCCGCACCATTCCCACGCCGAGCCCACGCGGGCGACGTGCACCACGGGATTTTCGGCGATCGGCGTCAGCACGACCTTCCTGTCCTTGTAGAGGTCGGCACGCGCCGCCGCGGCGCCGCTGTGCTCGGCGCCGGCGATCGGATGCGCGGGGACAAACTGTCCGACCTTCTCGGCAAAATGCAGTCGCGCCGCGGCGACGACATCGCTCTTGGTGCTGCCGCCGTCGGTGACGACGGTCTGCTCGCCGAGATAGGGCGCGATGCGTGCCATGATCTCGCCCATCTGGCCGACCGGCGTCGCGATCAGCACGAGGTCGGCGTCGGCGACGTCCTGGCCGACATTGACGCCGACGCGGTCGATGATGCCAAGCCCGAGCGCCTGTTTCAGGGTCGCAAGCGTGCGCCCGTAGCCGACGACTTCCTCGACCTGCCCGGCGGCCTTGAGCGCGAGCGCAAAAGAGCCGCCGACAAGGCCGGTGCCGAAAACGACGAGCTTGCCGAATTCGGGATCGCGGCTCATTGCAGCGCCTGGGAAAGCGCCTCCAGGAAGCGCGCGTTCTCGTTCTCGCTGCCGATCGTCACGCGCAGCCATTGCGGCATGCCGTAAGCGGCGATCGGACGCACGATGACGCCCTGCTTGAGAAGCTTCTGATTGACGCTCGCCGCATCACCCGCCTTGAAGGTGACGAAGTTGCCGTAAGCCGGCAGGCGCTGAAGATCAAGCGCGGCCAGGCCGGCGACGATCTGCTCCATGCCGGCGCGATTTTGCGCGTAGCTCTTTTCGATGAAGACGTAATCGTCAAGCGCGGCGGTCGCCGCCGCGAGCGCCAGATTGTTGCAGTTGAACGGTTGGCGAACGCGGTTCATGAGGTCGGCGATCGTCGCCGAAGCAAGCGCGTAGCCGACGCGCAGGCCGGCGAGGCCGTAGATTTTCGAGAAGGTGCGGGTGATCACGAGGTTCGGGAATTCGGCGAGCCAGCTCGTCGTATCGGCGCGATCGGCGGGGGCGAGGTAATCGTTGTAAGCCTCGTCGAGAACGACGACGACGTCTTCCGGCACCGCTCGCATGAAAGCCTTGAGCGCCGGATAGGGAACGAAAGTCCCGGTCGGATTGTTCGGGTTGGCGATCCAGACGAGGCGCGTATTGGGGCGGATCGCCGCGCGCATCGCGTCAAGATCGTGACCGTGGTCCCTGGCAGGAACGACGATGAGTTCGGCGCCGGCGGAGAACGAGGCGAGCGGATAGACGGCAAAGGCATGCTGCGAGAAAACCGTCGAGCGCCCGGGCGCGAGGAAGACGCGGGCGATGAGGTCGAGGACGTCGTTCGAGCCGTTGCCCAGAACGATGTGCTCGGCGCCGAGCACGTAGTGACTTGCGAGCGCGCTCTTCAACTCGAAGTCGTCGGGGTAGCGCTCGAGCGTCGCCATCGCCTTTTCGATCGCGAGCTTGGCTTTCGGGCTCATGCCGAGCGGATTCTCGTTCGACGCGAGCTTGACGATGGACTCGACCGGCAGTCCCATTTCGCGCGCGAGCTGCGTGATCGGTTTGCCCGCCTGGTAAGGCGAAATGGCGCGAACGTAAGGGAGTGACTGGTCGCAAAGCGCCATGGTCTGGTCCTTTTTTAGGAAGTTTAATAAACGGCGACCGGGTAGGAGCCGAGCACCTTGAGATAAGCGGCGCGGCGGCCGAGCTCGGCGAGCGCCTGCGCGACCGCCGCGTCGTCGCGATGGCCTTCGATGTCGACGAAGAAAACGTACTCCCAGAGCGTGTGCCGGGCCGGCCGCGATTCGAGCCGGGTGAGCGAAACGCCGGCCTCAGCAAAAGGCGCGAGCAGCCGGTTGAGCGTTCCCGTCTCGTTGTGCGCCGACATCACGAGCGAAGTCTTGTCGCGGCCCGAAAGCCCGGCGTCCTGGCGGCCGATGACGACAAAACGCGTCGTGTTGTTTGGTTCGTCCTCGACGTTGCTCGCCAGCCTGGGCAGGTGATAGCGCTCGGCGGCAGCTTCCCCGGCGATCGCCGCGGCGCCCGCTTCACTCGCCGCGAGCTGGGCGGCCTGCGCGTTGCTCCCCATCGGGATGCGCTGCGCGTTCGGCAGTGTGCGCGCGAGAAACTCGTGGCACTGCGCGAGCGACTGCGCGTGCGAGTAGACGCGGGTGATCGCATCGAGCGAGGCTTCGTTCGACAGGAGATGCTGGTGAATGCGCAGGACGACTTCGCCGCAGATCTTGAGCGGCGTGTCCATGAGGAGGTCGAGCGTGCGGCCGATCGCGCCTTCGGTCGAGTTTTCGATCGGCACGACGGCGTAATTGGCGTGTCCCGCCTCGACTTCGCGGAAAACGTCGTCGATCGAGACCTGCGGCGAGAGGCGCGCGGCGTGGCCGAAATGCTTGACTGCCGCGCTCTCCGAGAACGTGCCAAGGGGGCCGAGAAAAGCGATGGCGAGCGACTCCTCGAGGGCGAGGCAGGCCGACATCACTTCGCGGAAAACCCAGACGACGCTCTCGTTTGCAAGCGGCCCCGGGTTCCTGTCCCTGATGCGGGTGAGCACCTGCGCTTCGCGCTCGGGGCGGTAAATGAAACCGGCCTCGCCGTGCGCGGCCTTGATCTCGCCGACCTTTTGCGCGCAGCGCGCACGCCGGTTCATGAGCTCGAGCAGTTCGCCGTCGATCGCGTCGATTTCGCTGCGCACCGCCGCCAGTTTGTCGTGAAGATCTTCGCTCATCGTCTCGTCGTCCATCTGCGGGTTGACCGCCCGGCGCCTCGGCCATCGTCCGGCATTGTGCCTCGTTACGCCGGATCGCCCTCAACCGCGTCGGGTTCACCGCCGTTGCTGGCATCGCCGGGCTCATGGCCGTTGCCGTTGCCGTTTTCCGGATCATCTTCGCTTTCGACGACTTTTTCCAGACCGGCGAGCTTCTCGCCTTCGTCGAGCGAAATCAGCGTCACGCCCTGCGTCGCGCGGCCAAGCTCGCGGATTTCATTGACGCGGGTGCGGATTAACACGCCGCCCGTCGTGATCAGCATGATTTCGTCGTCGTCGCGAACGAGGCGCGCGGCGACGACCTTGCCGTTGCGTTCGCTCGCGGCGATCGCGATGACGCCCTGACCGCCGCGACCCGAATGCCTGAAATCGGCCAGAACCGTGCGCTTGCCAAAACCGTTTTCAGTGGCGACGAGCACCGTCTCCTGGTGATTCTCGGCAACGAGCAGCGAGAGCACCTGCTGGCCCTTGCCGAGGCGCATTCCGCGCACGCCGCGCGCGGTGCGGCCCATGCCGCGCACGTCCTCCTCGTCGAACCAGACGGCCTTGCCGGCATCCGAGACGAGGACGATGTCCTGCGTGCCACTCGTGATTTCGGCGCCGATCAGGAAGTCGCCTTCGTCGAGCGCAACGGCGATGATGCCGGCCTTGCGCGGATTGGCAAAGTCGGAGAGCGGCGTTTTCTTCACCGTTCCCTGCGCGCTGCACATGAAGATGAAGCGGTCCTCGACGAACTCCTTGATCGGCAGGATGGCGTTGATCTTCTCGCCTTCCTCGAGCGGGAACATGTTGACGATCGGCTTGCCGCGACCGGTGCGCGTTCCCTGCGGCACTTCATAGACCTTGAGCCAATAGACGCGGCCACGATTCGAGAAGCAGAGGATGAAATCGTGCGTGTTGGCGATGAAGAGGTGGTCGACGAAGTCGTCTTCCTTCACCGCCGCCGCCTGCTTGCCGCGGCCGCCGCGGCGCTGCGCGCGGTAATCGGTGAGCGGCTGCGACTTCACGTAGCCCGTGTGCGAGAGCGTCACCACCATGTCCTGCGGCGTGATGAAATCGGCAATCCCCAGATCCTGCGTGTCGAGCGTGATCTGCGAGCGGCGCTTGTCGCCGAATTGCGCGCGAATGCCGGTGAGCTCCTCGACGATGATTTCGCTGATGCGCTCGGGACGCGCGAGGATGTCCATGAGGTCGGCGATGCGCTCGAGGAGTTCGGCGTAATCGGCGACGATTTTGTCGCGTTCGAGGCCGGTGAGGCGCTGCAGGCGCAGTTCGAGGATCGCCTGCGCCTGCGACTCGGAGAGCAGATAGCCGCTCTTCGACAGGCCGTATTCGAGCGCGAGCCCTTCGGGACGCGTCGCGTCGAGCGCGGCGCGCGCGAGCATCTGGCCGACCGTCGCCGACATCCATAGTTTGCCCATGAGGCCGCGCTTGGCGTCGGCCGGCGTC
>CAZALA010000112.1:0-12263 GCA_964485725.1 uncultured Propionivibrio sp.
CGACCGACGCCACCGAGAAGATCTTGATGATCTTGTTCTGGTTGATGTTGATGAAACCGACCGTCGCGTCCATCAGGAAGTTGATTTTCCCGAACAGGAAGGAGGTGTGGCCGTCGAGCGACTCGATGTCGCGCATGATCTGGCGCGCGTCCTCGAGCTGGTCGGAATTCAGGAACTTCCCGCGCGTCAGGAAGGAGACGGCGCGCCGCGTGTCGTGGACGTTGCGCCGGATGCGGCCGTTCAAGTCCTCTTCGCGGGCGATGTCGGCGAGGATCTTCGCGGCCTCGGTGTCGGTTACCTCGGTGCCCAGAACGTGCTTGGAGACTTCGCCGAGCGCGGCATAGACGTCTTCGAGCGCGTCGGCCGAATATTCGGCGTCGGCGGCGTAGAGGTCGAGCAGCACGTCCTTGCCATCGGTGACGTAACCGGGTTGCGTGCGCGCGCGCAGCCGCTGCAGGCGAAAGACCGGCAACTCCTCGGTGCGCACGGTAAACAGCACGTCGCGGTGCAGGATCAGCGCGACCGCGACGTTGCGCGATCCCTCCTTGCTGTCGAGCAGGAAGTCCGAGTGCAGGTGGATCTCGCCGTTCTCTTCGACGTAGAAGCGGGCGCTCGCCTCGAGGTCGGTGAGGCTGCTCGGGTTCGGCAGCTGCACGTCGAAGAAGCGGCCGACCCAGGCGCGGATCTCGGGCGTCGGCGCGACCAGGTCGACCCAGATCGGCTTCAGGCATTTCAGGTCGTAGGGCGTATTGACCGTGATCTGCGAGAGGCGGCCGTTGCGCAGTTCGAACGCCGTGATCGTCGTTTTCTCGTTGCGGTAGTGGCTGTCGCCGATGAGGTCCTGGCGCACTTCGTCGGAAAGGATTTCAAGGATCGATTCACCGCGTTCCTCGCGCACCTCCTCCCAGACGAGCAGGCGATCCTCGGGCTCGACCGCCTCGATGATGCGGGCGATCTGCGCGATCGGCATCTGCTCGAGGAGCGATCGCAGGCCGGCGATTTCGGCGTGCGTCGCCGCCTCGCCGGCGTCGTCCTGGTCGACGGACCCGGCGGCCGCCTTGTGCTTGGCGAGGAGGCCCTGCACGACGGCGAGCGCCTCCAGTTTTTCTTTTTCACTCATCGTTGTGTCCTCCATCGTACTTATGATCACCTTTACCCGACGATCGCGCCATCAGCGGCTACACAGCGATATGCAGTGATGCCTTATTCGATCTCGACCAGCACCTGCCCCTTGACGACCTTGTCGCCGCTCGCCACGAGGATCGCCTTGATGCGCCCGTCCACGGGCGCCTTGATCAGGTTGCGCATCTTCATGGCCTCGAGCACGAGGATGAGGTCGCCGCGTTTGACGCGCTTGCCGATTTCGACTTCGAGCTCGGCAATCGAGCCGGGAATGACCGCCTTGATTGAGCGCGGGTCCGCTTTTTCGTAGGGCTTGCGCGCGGCGAACTTCTTCGTCAGGCGCGTCTCGTAGGTGCCGGACTCGAGCGCCAGTTCTTCGTTCTTGATCGTCTCTTTCATCGTGCGCTCTTTCGCTCAGAACGGCGGAATGCCGTGTTTGCGGGCAGGACGCGTCTCGAGCTTGTTCTTCGTGACGGCGAGCGCGTGCGCGACGTAGGCGCGGGTTTCCTCGGGACTGATCACCGCGTCGACGAAGCCGAGCGAAGCGGCGACGTAGGGGTTGGCGAACTTGTCGGTGTACTCCTTGACCTTGAGCTTGCGCATTTCGTCGGGGTTCTCCGCGGCCATGATTTCGCTGCGGAAGATGATGTTGGCGGCGCCTTCGGGGCCCATCACCGCGATCTCGGCGGTCGGCCAGGCAAAGACGAAATCCGCGCGCAGGTGGTTCGAGCACATCGCGATGTAACCGCCGCCGTAGGCCTTCCTCAGGATCACCGTGATCTTCGGCACCGAGGCTTCGCTGTACGCGTAGAGGACCTTGGCGCCGTGGCGGATGACGCCGTTGTGCTCCTGGTCGGCGCCGGGCAGGTAGCCGGGAAGATCGACGAGCGTCAGGAGCGGGATGTTGAACGCATCGCAGAAGCGCACGAAGCGGCCGATCTTGTCGGAGGCGTCGATGTCGAGCACGCCGGCAAGGACGAGCGCCTGGTTGCCAACGATGCCGACGGTCTCGCCATTCACGCGGCCAAAGCCGACGACCGCGTTCTGCGCAAAAAGCTCCTGCACTTCGAGGAATTCGGAGTCGTCCACGATGCTGCGAACGATGTCGCGAACGTCGAAAGGCACTTTCGAATCCTTGGGCAGAAGATTGCCGATCTTGTACGAGGACTTGGGCGCGCGTTCGGCAACAGCTTCGGCTTTCTGCCGGCTGTTCGCGGGCAGGTAGGCAAAGAGCTTCTTGATCTGCTCGAAGCACTCGTGCTCGCTCTCGGCAAAGAAATGCGCGTTGCCCGAAGTCTCGGCCTGGACGCGGGCGCCGCCGAGGTCTTCCATCGAGATCTCCTCGCCGAGCACGGTCTTGACGACCTCGGGGCCGGTGATGAACATCTTCGAGATCTTGTCGACGACGAAGACGAAGTCGGTGAGCGCCGGCGAATAGACGGCGCCGCCGGCGCAGGGGCCGAGGATCACCGAGATCTGCGGGACGACGCCGGAAGCGAGCGTGTTGCGATAGAAAATTTCGCCGTAGCCGGCGAGCGAGTTCACGCCTTCCTGGATGCGCGCGCCGCCCGAGTCGTTGATGCCGATGATCGGGATGCCGAGGTTGATCGCGTGGTCCATCACCTTCGTGATCTTGCGCGCGTGCATGATCCCGAGCGAGCCGCCGGCGACCGTGAAGTCCTGCGCGTAAATGCACACAGGGCGGCCGGCAATCGTGCCGCTGCCGGTGATCACGCCGTCGGCGTGCAATTCCTTGCCGCCCATGCCGAAGTCCTGGCACTGGTGCTCGACGAAAAGGTCGTATTCGTGGAAAGAGCCGGAATCGAGCAGCGCGTTGATACGCTCGCGCGCGGTCATCTTGCCGCCTTCGCGCTGCTTGCTGATCGCCTTATCGCCGCCGCCTTTTGAAACCGTCGACTTGCGCGTAAAGAAATCGAAAATCTTCTGTGTGAATGACATGTGCAGACTCCCTGGTGATCAGACTGCGCAGGGCCGGCGTAAGCCAGGCGCGCTGCGCGAGAAAGCTGTGGTGTTACGTCGGCCTTGCCTGGCGCTTGCCTCGGCCCTGGCTCGGACCCATGCGTCGGGTTTGCATCGGCTTCCATCTGTCCGCGCCGACCGCTTTTGCTGCTCGGGGCTGCGATTCTACGCGATGCGCGCGGCTTCCCCAAGCTGGCGGAAAAGCGGCGATCGCGTCCAATTATCGCGCCGCCAGCAAAATGAACGCAGAAGCCGTCACGATGCAAGCATGATAGAAGAAAATGCCGGTCAAATCTTTCCCGTGGAGACCCCCGAGAGAAGGCCGCGTTGTGCACGGATCGGTGCAATACGCTTCGCAACGCACGGATCGGTACAATACGCTTCGCAATGCACGGATCGGTGCAATACGCTTCGCCTATGCACGGATCGGTGCAATACGCTTCGCTATTGCACCCTATAGCGGGTCTCCGAACAGAACGGGGTGTGCAATCGTTACGGAAGTTGCGCGGCCGGCATGCGACCGAGGATGACGGCGGCTTTGGCGGCGAGGCCGGGCGCGCCGCGGTGACGGTCGTAATAGCGCGGACTCGGCACCATCGCCGCCAGCTGCGCCGCCTGCGCGGCTGAGAGGGCGCCGGCGCCGATGCCAAAATAATGCCGCGCCGCGGCCTCGGCGCCGAAAACGCCGTTGCCCCATTCGATCACGTTCAAATACACTTCCAGAATCCGCTCCTTGGTCCACAGCGCTTCAATCATGATCGTCGCCAGCGCCTCCTCGGCCTTGCGCCAGGGCGTCTTGTCGGGCGAGAGAAAAAGGTTCTTGGCGAGCTGCTGGGTAATCGTCGAGCCGCCGGCGACGACTTTGCCGCGCCGCGCGTTCTTCTCCATCGCTTTCTGGATGCCGTCCCAGTCGAAGCCTTCGTGCTGCACGAAGAGGCCATCTTCGGAGACGATCAGCGCGCGTTTGAGCTGCGCCGAGATCTTCGCGTAGGGCTGCCATTGCTGTTTCAACTGCGCCTTCGGATCCTTGACGCGCAACTCGGCAAGGCGAATTTCCTGAAAGCGCGTCATTTCCGGGTTGACCCATTTCCACCACAGCACCCAGGAGAGGATCCACAGCTGATAGACGATGAAGACGAGGCAGATTCCAGCCAGAATGCGCTTGACCCAGCGCAGCGGCGCCGGCGTGGCCGATTTAGCGCTCATGCATGGCGCAGCAGCGCGAGCACCTTGGCGCCGTCGGGACGGACGCCGCGCCACGCATAGAAGCTCTCGGCCGCCTGTTCGACGAGCATGCCGAGGCCGTCGGAGAAAGTGGCGACCCCCTGTTGCAGCGCGAAAGCGCGAAACGGGCTGTCGCCGATGCCGTACATCATCTTGTAGGCAAGGCTGCCGGGCGCAAAGATGCCCTCCGGCAAGAGCGGCATTTCGCCGGTGATGCCGGCCGAGGTCGCGTTGATCACGAGGTCGAAACGCTCGCCCGCGAGGTCGGCGTAGCCGCAGCCCTCGATCGCGCCGAAAGCCTTGAAATGCTCGGCGAGCGATCGCGCGCGCGGCACCGAGCGGTTGGCGATGGTGAGCGAGCTCACGCCGGCTTCGAGCAGCGGCGCAATGACGCCGCGCGCGGCGCCGCCCGCGCCGAGCAGAAGGACGCGCTTGCCGGCGACGGCAAAGTTGAGATTGGCCGTGATGTCGCGCAGCAAGCCGACGCCGTCGGTGTTGTCGCCGATCACTTCGTAGGGATCGATGATCAGCGTGTTCACGGCGCCTGCCAGTTCGGCGCGCTGCGTCAGCCTGGTCGCGAGCAGGAAGGCTTCCTGCTTGAAGGGGACGGTGACGTTGGCGCCGCGGCCGCCGCTCGCGATGAAGTCGTCGACGCTGTCGGCAAAAGCGTCCATCGGCGCGAGGATCGCGCGGTACTCGATGTCTTCACCGGTCTCGCGCGCGAAAGCGGCGTGAATGAAGGGCGACTTGCTGTGCCCGATCGGGTTGCCAAAAACGCAGTAATGGTCTGTCATGGGACTGTCTTCGGGATGCTCTCTTGGGGTGCGGCCTTAGCGGGTTTGCAGCTGGTCGCCGCGCGTAAAATTCCAGGTGCGGGTGATTTCAAGGAGGTCGGTATCGCGCGCGATGCTCGGCGGGAAAGCGGCGTAGGGCCCGGCCATCGTGACGATGCGGCGCGCCGCGTCATCGAGAATGCGGTGCCCGGAAGAGCGGTCGATGTCGACCTTTTCGACGCTGCCGTCGCTCCTGATCGTCAGCGACAGGATCAGCGTTCCGTAGAGCCTGCCTTTCGCCGCTTCCGGGTAATTGAGCGTGCCGACGCGCTCGACCTTCAGTCGCCAGTCCTCGACGTATTGCGCAAAGCGGTATTCGTCGGCGCGCGTGCCGATATTGCGCTTGCGCGGCCGCTTGTTGTATTCGTCGGTATGGCGCGCGATTTCGCCTTCGAAACGCGCCATCGCGAGCGCGCGATCGGCGAGGTCACGTCCGCTCACCGTCGGCGCGGCTTCGGCCTGCACCGGTTCATCGGCCTGCGGCGCGACCGTGCGCAAGCTCTTGGCCTGCTCGATGAGGCGCTTCTGTTTTTCCTCGAGCGCCTGCACGCGCTTTTGCGCCTGCTCGAGTTCGCTGCCGCTTTTCTGCCTTTCCGATGGCGGCAGCGGCGTCTTCAGCCGGCGCTTCTGGTCGGTGTTGCCGCCGCCGTCGAGGTTGGCTTGCGCGAGCGCCTGGGCGTCGCTCGGCCGCCGTGCCGATTTGCTATTGACGAGGATGATCTCGAGCGCCCGGTCCTTGAAAGCGCGCGTCGCGTCGGGGTACTCGAAGTGCACGGCAAGCAGAACGCCGTGCAGGACGACCGAAATGCCGATCGCAATCGCAAGATTGCGTTCGCCCCTCGCAGTCGAGGCCGTGCTCGCGCGCTCCCTGGCCAGGCTTCTTGCGCTCATTTCTTCAGTCTATCGTCTCGACGATCTCGTCGCTTGAATTCTCGGCCGGCGAGGGCGCCGAATCAAGCGTTTCGAGATAGCGACACGAAAGCTGCAGGGTCAGCGTGTCGATCGCCTCGATCGCAATGCGCACGCGCTCGCCGGTCTTCAGCTCGGGCAGCGAGGCGACGCGTTCGACGAGCGGCAGGTCGTCGAAGCGCAGCAGCCCGTCGCGCCTGACCGTCGCGGCGAGCGTGCGGACCTCGTCCTGTTGCAGGGCGCGCAGGCTCCAGTAGCGTTCCATCGTGCGCTGGAATTCGGCGTAAGCGGCGTAGGTCAGCTCGAAGTCGCGCAGCGCCGCGAAGAGCGCGTCCGACTTCGCCTTGAAGTGCGGCGTCTCGTCCCTGAGGCAGGCGATGATCTGCCACTGATTGAGCAGGTCGACGTAGCGGCGCAGCGGCGAGGACGACCACGCGTACTGCGCGACGCCGAGCCCGTCGTGCGGCAGCGGCGAAGTCGTCATGCGCACCTTGCCGGCGCTGCGCGCGCGGTAGATCGCGGCGACGCCTTTCTCGGCGAGTAGGCCGCCCCAAGTGCTGTTGGCGACGATCATGAGCTCGGCGACGAGCTTGTCGACCGGGCTGCCGCGCTGACGCTCGCTGATCTGGACGGTGCAGCTTTCCGCGTCGGCGAGGTCGCCTTCGATCGTGAAGTTGTAATCGCCTGCGCCCTGCATCGCCGAAGGTTTGCCGCGCCGCCCTTCGCAGGCGTTGGCGAGCTGCCAGAGCGTCATGAGTTCGTCGCGAAAGGCAAAGTCGGAAAGCCCGGTGGCGATCGTGTGCGCGTTGAACAGCGGCTCGAGGTCGTGATGTCGCAGGTTGGCGACGATCGGCACGCGCTCGATCCGCGATTCGTGCGCGCTGATTTCGAAGTCCGGGCTGACGGTCAGATAAAGCGAGAGCGCCGGGCAGTCGCGCCCCGCGGCGAGCGTGAAATCGGCGACCGCCGCTTCCGGCAGCATGGTGATCTTGCCGCCGGGCATATAAACCGTCGACAGGCGCGCGCGCGCGATTTCACCGAGCGCCGACGCTGGCCCGATCGCCAGGCCCGGTGCCGCGATGTGAATGCCTACTCTCCAGCCGATGCCAGGCAGCGCCTCGAGCGAGAAAGCATCGTCGATCTCGGTCGTCGCCGCGTCGTCGATGGAAAAGGCGCGCACTGGCGCGAGCGGCAGATCCTGCGGCAGCGGCAGGGGCGCAGTCGGCGCAAAACCGGTTCCCTGCGGAAAATATTCGCGCAGGAAACGGCGCAGGTGGTAATCGTAGGGCGAAGCGATCGCGCCGCAGCGGCGCAGGAGCTGCAGTGCCGGGAGCCCGGTCTGCTCGCACGCGGCTTCGAGCGCCTTCGTTTCGTAGCGGTTGCGGTCGGGCGCGTAGAGGAGCTGGTCGAGCATGGCCGAGCATTCGGGCGGCAGGCTGAAGGCGGCAAGCTCGTTGGCGATGCGCTCGATCGCGAGCGCCTGCAGGCGTTTCTTTTCGAGCCCGGCGAGCGCGGCGGAGAGGATCTCCGGCGGCGCCTTGCGAAAGCGGCCCTTGCCCTTGCGATGAAAATAGACCGGCGCCGAGTGCAGCGCCAGCAGCAGCGCGCAGGCTTCGATCGCGTTCGCCTTGTGGCCGAAATAATCGTCGGCGAAATCGGCGAACCCGAACTCGCTGTCGGCCAGGCACTCCCAGAGGAAGTCCGATTCGATTTCGTCGGCAAGCGGCTGCGCGCGCGAGAGCAGTTCGCCGGGCGCAGGCTCGGCAAAGCGCAGCAGGATGTTGGCGGATTTGACCTTGACGCGCTTGCCCGAAAGCGTTTCAAGCTGCAGCGAAGCGTCGTTGTCGGTCAGGATGGTGGCGGTTTTGAAGACGCCGTCTTCTTCGAACAGAACATGCATCGCCGGCATTATAACCGGCAAAATTCAAGGAGTTGCGGCAGCATTTCGGGCAGGCAGGTATAGCTGTGGTCGCCGCCTTCGCGAACGATCTGCCGGCAACCGGCGTAACGCCGCAGCGCGTGCCGGTAGTCGAGGACTTCGTCGCCGGTTTCCACGAGAAGCAGATAGCGTTCGGGCGAGATCACCGCCACTTCGAGCGCGCGCAGTTCGTCGATGTGCGCGGCGGTGAATTCGAAGCGCTCGCCGGTGTAGAAATTCGTCTGCACGCCGATGTAGCGCGACAGCGAAATCGGCGCGACGACCGCCGGGTTGATCAGCGCCGCGCGCAGATCGTATTTCTCGGCCAGATGGGTGGCGTAAAAACCGCCGAGCGAGCTGCCGACGAGCGTCAGCGCCGCTCCCTCCTGCGCGATGATCGCTTCGGCCTGGGCGATCGCCTGCGTCGGCACCGGCGAGAGCGCCGGACAGAAGAAACGCTCGCCGAGGCCGCGCGTGCCGAGCGTGGCCTTGAGCAGTTGCGCCTTTTGCGACGCCGGCGACGAGCAGAAGCCGTGCAGAAAGAGAAGGCCGGGCTGCATCAGGCGGCCCACGCGATCAGGTCGAAGTGCCAGGTGACGAGGACGAGGCAGCCAAAGGCGATGCGGTACCAGGCAAACGGCGTGAAGTCGTGGCTGGCGATGTAGCGCAGCAGCCAGCGCACGCAAACGAAGGCGGAGACGAAAGCGGCGATGAAACCGACGACCCACATGCCGAGGTCGGCCGCGGCGAGCAGCGCGCGCTCCTTGTAGAGCTGGTAGGCGCTCGCGACGAGCAGCGTCGGGATCGCGAGGAAGAACGAAAATTCGGTCGCCGCGCGGCGCGAGAGGCCGAAGAGAAGGCCGCCGATGATCGTCGCGCCCGAGCGCGAGGTGCCGGGGATCAGCGCAAGCGCCTGCGCGCAGCCGAGCTTGAGCGCGTCGGCAAGCGAGAGATCATCGACCGACTCGGTACTGACGCGGTGCTCACGTTTTTCCGCCCAGAGAATGACGAGGCCGCCGATGATGAAGGTCGCAGCGACCGTCGGCGCATTGAAGAGAGAGGACTTGATCGCTGCGCCGAAGAGCAGTCCGAGGACGGCAAGCGGCAGGAAGGCGACCGTCACATTGAGCGCGAGACGCTGCGCGGTCGGCTCGCTGAAGAGGCCGCCGACGGTCGCCAGGAGACGCGCGCGGTATTCCCAGCACAGCGCCAGGATGGCGCCGGACTGGATGACGATCTCAAAGAGCTTGCCGCGTTCGTCATTGAAACCGAGCAGATCGCCGGCGAGGATCAGGTGGCCGGTCGAGGAAATCGGCAGGAACTCGGTGAGTCCTTCGACGACGCCGAGGACGAGCGCTTGCAACAGGAGGACGGTGTCCACGGGGGCTTCCGGGAAAAAGGCCGATTCTATCAGGGCGCGGAAAAAAGCCGCTGACGCGACCGGCGGGCGCCATTGCGGTAAGTCACAATTGAGTTCTGGCGAGGAGGCAGGCACAATCGCGAACATTTTGTCGCGGCGCGCGCCGGATTCAAGGTCACGCGCCGGCTCATCGCTTTCCCTTCACTTTTGTCAGGACTTTTCATGAACGCGCCCTTGCCTCCCTCCCCCACCGTCACCGAGACCAAAATCCTATTGTCCGACCCGACCGCGCTCGGCGTCTTCGGCCTCGCGATGGTGACCTTCGTCGCCGCCTCGCAGAAAATGGGCTGGACATCGGGAACCGCCTACATCATCCCCTGGGCGCTCTTTCTCGGCTCGGGCGCGCAGATCTGGGCTTCGACCGTCGACTTCAAGAAGAACAACTATTTCGGCTCGATCGTCCTCGGCGTCTATGGCCTTTTCTGGGCCGCGGTGGCGATGCACTGGGCGATCGCGCAAGGCTGGTTCGGTGCGATCGGCGCCAACGCCGATCCGCGCCAGCTCGCTTACGCCTGTTTCGGCTATACCTTCTTTTCGCTTTTCATCATGGTCGCTTCGTTCGAGGTGAACAAGGTCTTCGCGATCATCCTCATCCTCATCAACGTGCTCCTGCCCTCGCTTGGCTTTGCCATCCTCGGCATCTACCCCGGCCTCTTCTCGGCGCTCGCCGCAGGTTCCGAGCTGCTCATTTCGCTCTTCGGCTTCTACGCCGCCGGCGCGATCTTCCTCAACAGCTACTTTGGCCGGGTCATCGTGCCGCTCGGCGCCCCCTGCGGCTTCATCAAGAAGGGCAAGCTCAGGTAATCCGGTCAGGCTCGCGCCAGCCGCTGCTAGGCGACAAAAGGCGCGAGCTTCTGGCCGGTCGCCGCGAGCACGCCGAGCCAGGCCGGCGTGTTGAGGTCGAGCTGCTTGCGGCGCTGCGCCAGGAGGTCGATCGGCACGTGCGTGAAGATATCGTGCTGCTGGCCGATGACGAGACCGGTCTTGCCGGCCATCGCCGCGTGCACGGCGTTGCGCGCGTAGGCGTCGCAGAGGACGGCATCGACGCCGCCCGCCGGAACGCTGCGGATCAGATAGCTCGGGTCGAAGTAGCGCAGCGCAAACGGAATATCCTGCGCCTTGAAGTAGGCCTCGATGCGGTCGCGCAGGAAAACGCCGATGTCCTGCAGCTTGACGTTGCCCGAGGCGTCGCGCGCTTCCTGGCCGCCCGCCATCAGGTGCTGGCCGGCGCCCTCGGCGACGAGAATCACCGCGTGCGCGCGGGCGAGCAGCCGCGCCTTGAGCGCTTCGAGGAGGCCCCCCTCGCCCTCGAGTGCGAAGGGCACTTCGGGGACCAGCGTGAAGTTCACGTCCTGGCTCGCGATCGTCGCGCCGGCGGCGATGAAGCCGGCGTGTCGGCCCATGATCTTGACCAGCGAAATGCCGTTGAACACGCTGTGCGCCTCGGTGTGCGCGCAGGTCAGCGCGCGCGCCGCCTCTTCGACGGCGGTGATGTAACCGAAGGTGCGCGAGACGAAGGCGACGTCGTTGTCGATCGTCTTCGGGATGCCGACGACGGCGAGCGCGTGCCCGCGCCGCCGGGCTTCCTGAAAGATCTCGGCGCCGCCGCGCTGCGTGCCGTCACCGCCGACGACGAAAAGGATGTCGATCTTGCGCCGGATCAGGTTGTCGACCGCGACGTTGACGTCGACCGGGCCGCGCGAGGTGTTAAGCGCCGAGCCGCCGTTCTTGTGGATGTCTTCGACGAACTCGGGCGTCAGCGCGATCGGCTCCTTGCCGCGCCAGGGATCGAGGCCCTGATAGCCGTTGACGAAGCCGAGGATCTCGCGCACGCCGTAACCGTGATAGAGCTGCAGCACGACCGAGCGAATGACGTTGTTGAGCCCCGGGCAGAGGCCGCCGCAGGTGACGACCGCGGCGCGCGTCTTGTGCGGGTCGAAAAAGAGCTTCTCGCGCGGACCGGCGACTTCGAAGAGGATTTCCTCGGCGGGCGGGACGTCGGGATCGACGATGACGTTAAAGAGCACGCGTGCCCTGTCGCTGACGTGGACGGAAAGCGGCGAAGGGAAGCGCGCTTCACCAAGAGTCGTGATTTCCATGATGCGGATCGGCCTGGTTGGGGTTGGATGACGATGACCGCGGCAAGTATCGCCCGGGCGCGCCGCGCGGTCAAACCGCGCGGCTTTGCGGCGCCGCTCTGCCGGGCTCGCGGTAAAATGGCGGCCTATGAAAATCAGCCGACCCCTGGGCCTTGCCCTGATCCTCGCCACGTCGATGGCACGCGCGGAATGGAGCGAAGTCCAGCGTTTCGAAGACGGCATGCGCGTTTATGCCAATCCGGCGAGTGCCAGGCGCAGCGGGACGCTCGCTGAACTCATGCACCTTGTGCGCTGGGCCGAGCCGCAGCGCGACGAAGGCCTGCCGCCCTATCTCTCGACGCGAGTCCGCAGCGCCTACGACTGCGCGCGCAAGCATGAAAAATACCTGGGCTCGGTCTCGTACGCCGGGACGATGGGCAACGGCGACGTCGTCGTCGCCGATGAGGAGGCAGCCGATATCTGGTATTCGATCTCCGAAAACTCGCTCGAAGAGACGTTGTGGACGATCGCCTGCGCGGCGAAGTGAGTGGCTTTACGCAGCGCTGCAGATTCGTTATCGCGGCTCACGTCCACGTGCTCTGTTACTGACACGCTGGTTTCCGCGCCTGACGCGCGGGTGACTTTCCTTTGTTTCGCCAAAGGAAAGTCACCAAAGGAAAGGCGACCCCGCGTTTGCGGCCGGCTGCGCCGGCTCCCCTGCGCTACTCGGAAAGCCGGGGCGGCTGCGCAACTCGGGCTTCGCCCTCAAACTTCGGGCT
>CAZALA010000113.1:0-12158 GCA_964485725.1 uncultured Propionivibrio sp.
CGCATTTCTGCGAGGTCGTCGCGCGGGTGTAGGGGCGCTTGTCGAAACCGAGGAAAACGTCCTTGAACTGGTTCATGCCGGCGTTGGTAAAGAGCAGCGTCGGGTCTTCGTGCGGGACGAGCGAACTCGAGGCAACGATCTCGTGGCCCTTGGACGCGAAGAACTGGAGGAACTGCTCGCGGATTTCGGCGCTTTTCATCGGTAGATATCCCGCCCGGGTCGAATTGGAGGCTTGCAAAGACCCCGGATTTTAGCACCGAAAGCGCGCTTTCCGGCGCTCCCCGAAGCTCACCAGCGCGGCCGCGGCGGCTCAGCTCACCAGCTGCTCGCGACGAGCTCGATGCGGTCGCTGAAGACCGAGCTCACGCCGCGCGCGAAAAGATCGGTGGCCTCATCGCGGTCGTTGACCGTGTAAGCAAGCACCGGAATGCCGTTGGCGCTCGCCGTCTTGAGGATCGCCGCGTCGATTTCGCGCGCCGCGCAGTGCAGGCTGAAAGCGCCCAGCGCTTCCAGGCGCGGCAGCCAGTCCGGCGGCGGACGCACCCAGAGGCAGGCGAGCGGCAACTGCGGCGCAACTTGCCGCGCCTTTTGCAGCGCCACTTCGGAAAACGAAGAGACGAGCGGCAAGGGCGCGCCGCGCCACAATTCCACGATGCGCTCGCCGACGATTTCGCCGGTGAGCGCCTCGAAACCGGCAGCGGGCTTGATCTCGACGTTCGCCATGAGGCCAAGTTCCCGGCACAGGAGCGCGGCCGCCGCGAGCGTCGGCAACCGCTCGCCGGCAAAGCTGCGATGCCGGTAGCTGCCGGCATCGAGCCCCGCCAGCACGGCGTCGGCGGTTTCACAAACGCGGCCCGCGCCGTTCGTCGTGCGCTCGAGCGTCTCGTCGTGGATCAGCCAGGGCGTCTGCTCGGCCGAGAGCATGACGTCGAATTCGACCGCGCTGATGCGCAGCGCCGCCGCGATGCGCAGGCCGGCGAGCGTGTTCTCGGGCGCCAGCGCGCCGCCGCAGCGGTGCGCGATGACGCGCGGCAGGAACCAGTCCGGCGCGGGACGGATCACTTGCCGCTTTTCCCTTTCACCGCGCCGCCAAGGACCGCGTTGCCGCGCTCGACGGCCTGGTCGAGGGCTTCCTTGGCGGGCTTGCGGTTGGCCCAGACGGCCTCCATCTCGTCCTCGATGATCGTTCGTACCGGCTCGATCTGCGCCGGCCTCAGCGCCGGCGACGAAGCCTTGCCACGCAGCTGTTCGTAAGCCACCTGCAGCGCCAGCAGGTCGCCCTTGAGCACCTGACTGCTGGCGGCGGCGCGCGCCACCGGCGTGATCGGCAGAAAGCCGCCGGCGAGCGTCAGCTTGACCTGCACTTCGGGGCCGAGGACGTAGCTGATGAACTTCGCGACGCCTTTCGTCTCCGCGGGTTTGAGGCCGCTCGCGACCCACAGCGAAGCGCCGTCGGCGAGCGTGTTATGCGGCGAGCCGTGCACGTCGTCGTGGTGGGGGAAGGCCGAGACCCCGACCTCGAGCGCCTTGTTCTCGACGAGCGAGGCAAAGAGCGAGGAGTTGCTCGTGAGCATCGCGCATTCGCCGTTCGCGAAGCGGCGGTCGGCCTCGTCGCGGCGGCCGAAGTAGGAGAAGTACTTGGCCTTGTACCAGGTCGTCATCATCGCCAGATGCTTGATCTGGACAAGGCCGTTGAAAGAGAGGCGGCCGCGCGAGTCGCTCGTCTCGGCGCCATCCCAGGCGCTGACGTTGTCGATGAAGGTCGAGGCCGGCCAGGAGGTCGTATAGATGCAGCGCACGCCGGCGACGAAGAGCTTGCCGGCGGCGTCCTGCATTTGCGCCCACGACTTGGGCGGCGCCTCCGGATCGAGGCCGGCTTTGCGCAAGATCGCCTTGTTGACGTAGAGCACCGGCGTCGAGAACGCGAGCGGCAGCGCGAAGGGCTGGCCTTTGGCGTCGAAGACGCCGCTTCTCAGCTCGGGCGAGAAGGCCTTCGCGTCAAGCGGTTCCTTGGCTTCGCGCATGAGCTCGTAAAGCGGCTTGAACTTCGCCTTGTTGGCGACAAAATGCGCCTGCTCTTCGCGCGTCACAAGGTTGATCTGCTTGGGCGCCTCGCCGTCGACGCGCCGCACGAGCCTGATGTGCACGAAGCGCTGCTGGCCGTTGAAATGTTCGATCAGGGGCTCGAGGCGCTCGGCGCGCTCCTCGTCGAGACGATGCGCAAGCTCGATCGTCGTCGGCGCAGCCGGGACCGGGGCCGGCGCAGGCGGACGCGCAGCCAGCGCGGGAAGGGGCAGCGCGAGCGCCGCCACCACCGAAAGGGGAATGAAAAAACGCATCGGGTTTCCTTGCGATTGACGAGCGGAGACCGATTATAGAACCTCTATCGGCCGCAGGTCACGCCGCCCGCAACGCTGAGCTGGCCGCAGGTCGAGGCCGGCGCCAAGCGCTTGACGGGTGACGCGGCATTTGTGGTTAAAATGCCAGCTATCAAACAATAATGTCAGGGATCATTGTGCGAGAACGCTTGCCGAGACCGCTACGGATCTTCATCATTTCAACGCTGCTCATCGTGGGCAGCGGCTGCGACATGATCCAGCAGCAGATGGGAATCGAAGATCCCGCTGCCAAGGCCGCGCGCGCCGACGCCGAAGGGCGAGCCGTCGGCGGCGCCTGCCGGCAGTCGGGGCGGGCGATCGAAGACTGCTATTCGATCTATTCGTGGCTGCCGAAAGCGCCGATCTACGAAGGCTGGCGCGACATGGACGCTTACATGCGCGACAACAAGCTCGAGACCGTCGAACCGCAATTGCCGCCGCCGCCCCCGCCCGGGACCCGCCGCAAGACGGCGACGAGCGAAGAGAGCGCGACCGGCGCCAAGACCGCGAGGAAGGCGACCGAGAAGGGGACCGACAAAGCCGCCGACAAACGTTGAACAGTTGTACAGTTAAGTGATTGCCCGCGGGCGCGCGCCGTCCGAAAGACTTGCGAAAGTAACTTCATGAAGCAGACCCGGTACCGACTCGTCACCCGCAGCGACTTTGACGGGCTCGTCTGCGCGGTCCTCCTCAACGAACTCGACATGATCGACGAGATCAAGTTCGTGCACCCCAAGGACATGCAGGACGGCAAGATCGAAATCTCAAGCCGCGACATCACCACCAATCTGCCCTATGTCGCGAGCGCCGGCCTCATTTTCGACCACCATCTCTCGGAGACGATGCGCAATTCCGCCCGGCCCGAGAACTTCATCATCAATCCCGACGCGCCCTCGACGGCGCGCGTCGTCTACGATTACTGCGGCGGCAAGAAGGCTTTTCCGAAAATCGCCGAGACGATGATGGAAGCCGTCGACAAGGCCGACTCGGGCCAGTTTTCGCGCGACGAGATCCTGCATCCGAGCGGCTGGGTGCTCTTGAGCTATCTCATGGATCCGCGCACCGGCCTCGGCCGCTTCCACAACTTCCGCGTCAGCAACTACACGCTGATGATGGATCTCATCAAGTATTGCCGCAATCACGAGATCGGCGAAATTCTCGAACTGCCCGACGTCAAGGAGCGCGTCGATCTCTACTTCGCGCACGCCCTGCTCGCACGCGAGCAGATCCGGCGCTGCACGACCGTTCATGGCGAGCTCGCGGTGATCGACCTGCGCTACGAAAACGAGATCTATGCGACCAACCGCTTCATGATCTACGCGCTCTTTCCGCAAACCAACATCTCGATTCACGTGCTCTGGGGCGTGCAGCGGCAGAACACCGTTTTCGCCGTCGGCAAGTCGATCCTCGATCGCACGAGCCCGGTCAACATCGGCGAGCTCATGCTCAAACACGGCGGCGGCGGTCATCGCGCCGCCGGCACCTGCCAGCTGCCCAACGAGGGCGCCGACCTCAAGCTGCGCGAGATCATCGCGCAAATCGACGCCGCCGGCTCGCCGGCGCAACACTGACCCGATGGCGCTGCCCCAGATGCCTGATACGACCTTTCCTTCCGCTGCCGGCGCCCATGCACGACGCTAACGATTCCGCCGTTGTCCTGCGCTACTGCCGCGAGCATTTTCAGCGCCGCCTGACCGAGATCGTCAAGCTGGCCGGCCTCGTCTCGCCGCCGCTGATCGAGGCCTTCAGCGATCAGATCGGCGAGACCCACGACGAGTTCGCGGCAGACTCGCGCTCCGACGGTTTCGGCCAGACCGCCGGCCTCACCGCCTCGCGCATCAGCCTCGTGCACAACGAGGAGCTCGAGCTCGAAATTCGCATCGGCGATCTCACCAACCGCCTCAAGGCCAACGAACAGATCGACCACTGGCGCGTGCAATTGCGCTACATGACGCTCCTCAACCGGCCGCTGATGACGCCGCAGAACAATCCGCTCGGGCTCGAAGTCGTGCGCCGCGGCCTGTCGACGATCTCCAGAATGAGCGGCGACGACGCGCAGCGCAAGCTCGACCTTCTCGACCGCATCGAAGAACAGCTGCAGCTGCGCCTGCCCGAACTCTACACCGAGCTCAACGGCCTGCTCGAACACCACCGCATCGAAGCGGCGCCGGCGCAAATCGTCCGCCAGCCGGGCAGTGGCGGCGGTGGAGGCGGTGGAGGCGGTGGAGGCGGTGGAGGCGGTGGAGGCGGTGGAGGCGGTGGTGGCGGTGGTGGCGGCGGCGGCTCCGGAGAAGGTGGCAGCGGCGGCGGGGCCGGCAACGCGATGGCGCCGCCGAACGCGCTTTTTTCGCTGCAACAGGCGCTGCGCCAGCAGTTTTCAGGCGAGGAAGCGGCGGCCGTTGCCGCGCTCACCAACATCGGCGCCAGCGGCAATTCGATCATCACCGCCGGTACCGCGGTCTTGAGCGCCTCGGCCATGGTGATGCTCAACCACCTCACCGAACGCATGAACGCGCTCGAGTCGCAGCAGCTTGCCGCGGCCTCCGCGCATCCGCCCGGCGCCGAGGGCGAAGAGCCACCGCTGCAGGCGATCAAGGCGAAAGACCTCGACCTGCCGATCGGCAAACCGACGGCGATCGCGCTCGACACGCTGTCGCTGATTTTCGAGGCGATCTTCGTCACGCCCGAGCTGCCCGAACTCGTCAAGGCGGCAATCAGCCGCCTGCAGATCCCGCTGCTCAAGGTTGCGATCCTTGACTCGTCGTTCTTTTCCAACGAACAGCATGCGGCAAGGCGTCTTGTCAATCGCATGGCGCGCGCCGCGATCGGACTGCCCAGCGACGCCGGACGCGATCACCCGATCTGCGCAAGTCTGGCCAAGGTCGCCGACGCGGTTCGGGCGATTTTCGAAAGCGACGACGGGGACCTCACGCCCGTCCTCGACGAGCTCGAAGCGCTGATCGCCGAGCGCGACCAGTCGGTGCATGCGGGCGCGCAGCCGTACATCCAGCTCGTCGTCGAGCACGAGGCGCGCGAAGCGGCGCGCGCAAGCGCCGAGAGCTGGCTCGAAACAACGCTCGCGCGCACCCGTGAAGCGGCGATCGCGCAATTTCTCCGCGAGCACTGGCGACGCGTCATGCAGGAGTCCTGCCTCGACGGCGGCACCGTCGGCGACAGCTGGCGGGACAACGCGCAGGCGATCGACGACTTGCTGTGGACGCTGCAGCCCAAGCCCAGCGTCGAAGACCGCCAGAAATCGGCAGCGCTGATCCCGGCCCTGATCAAGCGCCTGAACGCCGGCCTCGACAGCATCGGCGTCGCGCGCGAAGACCGCGTGCCTTTCCTCAATGCCTGCTTTGCGCTGCAGACCGCGGCGCTGAGAAATCGCCCCGATTCAGCGCCGCCACCGGCAGCCGCCCCCGCGGCGGCCTCTGCTAGCCCTGCGGCAGCCCGGCCGGCTTTCAACCCGGCAAGCGCAGCGCTCGCCGACGCGCCGGACGCGGTGTGCATCCTCGAGCACCAGGGCAAGCTCCTGCAATACATCGGAGCGAGCGGCGCCGCTTCCTGGCGCGGCGCCGGCGGCGGCGTCAGGCCGGGCGACTGGATCAGTTTTCACCTGCCCGACGGCGAGCGTCTGTGCGGCCGAGTGTGCTGGCAGGGCGCCTCCTTCGGCACCGTGCTCGTCTTCAACAAGGCTTGGGGCTACGCGGTCGCGATCGCCGCGCGCCTGATCGAAGCGCAGCTGCGCGCCGGGCAGGCGCGCATCGTCTCGGAAATTTCGCTCTTCGACGACGCTGCGCAAACCGCGCTGGGGCAAATGAAAAGCGCCGGATGAGCGGCGCGCGAGGATCGGCAGGGTTCGCAGCAAAACGTGTATAATCCTCGCCCTATGCCATTGATTCGAAATTTATTTGCGGGCGCCAGCGATGCGTTTTGACGAACTCGGCCTCGCGCCTGAGCTGTTAAGAGCCATTTCCGAAGAAGGTTACACGGAACCGACGCCGATCCAGGCGCAGGCGATTCCCATCGTTCTTGCCGGCCACGACCTGATGGGCGGCGCGCAGACCGGGACCGGCAAGACGGCAGCCTTCACGCTGCCCCTGCTGCAACGCATCCTGCCGCTTGCCAACGCCAGCCCGTCGCCGGCGCGCCATCCCGTGCGCATCCTGATGCTGGCGCCGACGCGCGAACTCGCGATCCAGGTGCACGAATCGGTCAAGGGCTACAGCAAATACCTGCCGATCCGCTGCCTGTGCACCTACGGCGGCGTCGACATCAAGCCGCAGATCGAAGAGATTCGCCGCGGCGTCGAGGTCCTCGTCGCGACGCCCGGGCGGCTCCTTGACCTCGTCGAACAGAAATGCCTCAATTTCGGCAGCGTGCAGGCGCTCGTCCTCGACGAAGCCGACCGCATGCTCGACATGGGTTTTGTTCCCGACGTCACGCGCATCATCAACCTCTTGCCGAAAGAGCGGCAGAGCCTGCTTTTTTCAGCGACCTTCTCCGAAGAGATCAAGAAGCTCGCCGACAAGATGCTCAAGTCGCCGATGCTGATCGAAGTCGCCAAGCGCAACACCGTTGTCGAGACGATCACGCACCGCGTGCATCCGGTCGCCGCCGACGCCAAGCGCGCGCTGCTCGTCAAGCTCCTGCGCTCCTCCGACTTCAACCAGGTGCTCGTGTTCACGCGCACCAAGATCGAGACCAACAAGCTCGCGCGTGACCTGCAGCGTGCCGGCATCGCCGCCGACTCGATCCACGGCGACAAGAGCCAGCTCGACCGCCTGAAAGCGCTCGAAGCCTTCAAGGACGGCCGCGTCCTCGTGCTCGTCGCGACCGACGTCGCGGCGCGCGGGCTCGACATCGACGACCTGCCGCACGTGATCAACTTCGAGCTGCCGCACGTCGCCGAGGACTACATCCACCGCATCGGCCGCACCGGTCGCGCCGGCAAGCAGGGGACGGCGATCTCGCTGGTTTCGGCGCACGAGGTCCAGTACCTCGCCGACATCGAGAAGCTGATCAAGATCAAGGTCGAGCAAGTGATCATCCCGGGCTTCGACCCCGAGTACGATTACGAGTACCCGCCAAGCGGCCGCAAGGGCCACCACCGGCGTCCGCCGGCACCGCCGGCCGCGGTGGCGCCGGCAGCGCGACCGCCGCGCCGCGAGTACGCGCCCGGTGGCGGTCAGCCGCGCCGGCCAAGCCACATCGCCGCCGACGGTTTCGATTTCAGCAAGCCTTACGAGAGCACCGAGTCGCATCCGGTCGCCGCGCCGGCCGATGCCGAAACCGCGCAGGCGGTCGCCAACATGGAGCATCCGCACAAGCGCCGCCGCCCGGTGGCAGCCCTCCTCGGCGGCCTCGGCCGCAAGTAAGCTTCTTCAGCCCGCCGCGGCTTTCGCGGCCGGCGCCTCGATGAATTTCAGGATCGCCAGCGAAACGTTGTCGCCATCGCCGCGCGCGCGCTTGCGCGCCCGGCTGATCAAGAGCTCGGAAGCGTCGCGCGCCGAATACGCGGCAAGAACGCCGGCGAGTTCGGCATCGCCAAAATAGCCCCAGAGGCCGTCTGAACAGAGCAGGAAGGAATCCCCGGCGCGCAGGTCGGTGGCTTCGCCGACGTCGATCCTCGGCGCTTCCTCGCCGCCGAGCGAAGTGATCAGGATATTGCGGTTGGGATGCACGAGCGCCTGCTCGGGCGTGATCTTGCCCTTGGCGACGAGCTGCTCGACGTAGGAGTGATCGGTCGTCCGGAAGTAGGGCTGATCGTCGCGAAAATGGTAGAGCCGGCTGTCGCCGCAATGCGCCCAGGTCGCTTTCCCGGGCTGCACGACGAGCATCACCGCGGTGCTGTGCGGGTCTTTTTCGTTGAGGTAGCGCGAGGCCTTGATCAGCATGTTCGACTCGTTGATGCTCGTCTCGAGCATCTTCTGCGCGCACTCGGTACGCGCGATAAACTCGTCGAAATTGTTGCGCACCGTATGGATCACCTGCTGCGCCGCGAGCACGCCGCCCGTGTGCCCGCCCATGCCGTCGGCGACGACGGCAAGCGCGACGCCGCCGCCTTTCGGGTGCGGTACGAGTGCGACGCGGTCCTGCTGTTCGCTGCGATCGCCCTGATGCTGCGCGACGCAGGCGTCTATTTTTATCGGCATTGCGAGGGGTCCCCGAGAGGCTTGCAGAATATCACGTTTGCCGGCGGCCGTTGCGGCGCGAGCCCCGCATGGCGCCCTGCGCGGGCCGCCTGCAGGGCGTCGGAAAAAGCCGTGGCCGCCGTCGGCTATAATGCCGCGACCCGCCACTTTCTCTGTCAGGAAGCCGTCATGAGCAACCGCCTTTCGAAAATCGTCACGCGCACCGGCGATGCCGGGACCACCGGTCTTGGCGACGGATCGCGCGTACCCAAGGACAGCGTGCGCATCGAAGCGATCGGCGAGATCGACGAGCTCAATTCCAACCTCGGCGTCCTCCTCGCCGAAGAACTGCCAGCCGCGGTCAGGGAGGCGCTCGTGGCGGTGCAGCACGCACTCTTCGACCTCGGCGGCGAGGTCTGCATCCCGGGGACGATGGCGATCTCGGAGGCGCAGGTGCTCGCGCTCGAAGCGCGCGTCGAGGAATTCAACGCCGCCTTGAGTCCGCTCAAGGAATTCATCCTGCCCGGCGGGACGCGGCCGGCGGCGCTCGCGCATCTTGCGCGCACGGTCTGCCGGCGCGCCGAACGACGGCTCGTGCATCTTGCGAAGAGCGAGGCCGTCTCGCCGACGGCGTGCAAGTATCTCAATCGCCTGTCCGACCTGCTCTTCGTGCTCGGCCGCTCGCTCAACGCGTCGGGCGGCGGCAAGGACGTTCTCTGGAAGCACGAGCGCCAGCGCTGAGCGCAGGGTGAGGCCTTAAGCGATCAGCGCGACCACGCAGGCGAGCCAGAGGGCAAAAGCGCCCAAGAGATGAGGGTCGTGCAGCAGCGAATCGGCGGCATCGCCGCCGCCGCCGCGCCGGTGCAGCAGGAAGAGATAGCGGAAGATCCCGTAGATGACAAAGGGCACCGTGTAAATGAGGCTGTCGGTTCCGTGCATCGCCACCGTCTCGGCGCTCACCGTGTAAAGGCTGTAGCTGACGATTGCGCCGGCCGCGCAGACGCCAATCAGATGGTCGAGCAGGACCGGGTCGTAATCGTCGAGCACGCGGCGATGGCTGCCGGCGCGGCCCTCTTCGAGCGAGGAGAGCTCGGCGCGGCGCTTGGCAAACCCGAGGAAGAGCGTGAGCATCATGCCGCAGAGCCAGAGCCAGTGCGAAGGCTCGATGCCGACGCCGAGCGTACCGGCGAGGATGCGCAGCATGAAGCCCGCCGAGATGATGAAGACGTCGAGCACGACGACATGCTTTAGGCCGAGCGAGTAAGCAACGTTGATCAGCGCGTAGGCCAGGACGATGAGAAGCACCGTCAGCGATGCGGCCTGCGCGAGAATCAGCGCGAGGACGAAGCAAGCGACGCCGATCACGCTTGCCGCGGTCAGCGTGATTTCGCCCGCGGCAAGCGGCCGCCGGCGCTTTTGCGGGTGTTCGCGGTCGCGTTCGCGGTCGGCGATGTCGTTGAGAACATAGACCGCCGAGGCGGCCAAGGCGAAAGCCGCGGCAGCGAGCACGACCGCGCTGACGAGGACGCGATCGTCCCAGCCGTGGCCGAACAGCAGCCCGACGAAGACGAAGCCGCTCTTCACCCACTGCTGCGGGCGGAGCAATTTAAGGAAAGGCCCGACTCGGTTCATTTTCTTGTCGCCCGCTGTCGCCGGCACCGCGCCATGATAGCGCCCGGCGCGCTCACGCACGCATCTTTCTGCGCGCAGCGGGCGAGCGCGGATGAGCGCGGGCGGGCGCGCGAAATCACCGGCTCGCGGCGACCAGGCGTCGCGCGCGCACGCCCTGCGCGAGCGCAGTCAGGGCGGCGAGCGTGTCGTCCCAGCCCAGACAGGCGTCGGTAATGCTCTGGCCGTAGGCGAGCGTCTGATCGCGCTGCAGGTCCTGCCGCCCTTCGACGAGGTGCGATTCGATCATGACGCCGAAAATGCGGTCCTCGCCGGCCGCAAGCTGCGCGGCGATGTCCTTGGCGACGACGAGCTGCCGCTTGTAGTCGCCGCTCGCGTTGGCGTGCGAGAGGTCGATCATGAGCCTCGCCGCCAGGCCGGCGGCGGCGATCTCTGCGGCCGCCGCGGCGACGTGCTCGGCGTCGTAGTTGGGCGTCTTGCCGCCGCGCAGGATGATGTGGCAATCCTCGTTGCCGGCGGTCGACACGATCGCCGAGTGGCCGCCCTTGGTCACCGAGAGAAAATGATGCGGCGAGCGCGCGGCGCGGATCGCGTCGATCGCGATGCGCACGTTGCCGTCGGTGCCGTTCTTGAAACCGACCGGGCACGAAAGCCCGGAAGCGAGCTCGCGGTGCACCTGCGATTCGGTGGTGCGCGCGCCGATCGCTCCCCAGGCGATGAGATCAGCCGTGTATTGCGGCGTAATCGTGTCGAGAAACTCGGTGGCGCAGGGCAGGCCGAGCTCGTTGATGTCAAGGAGCAGCGAGCGCGCGAGGCGCAGGCCCTCGTTGATGCGAAAACTGTTGTCGAGACGCGGGTCGTTGATGAGGCCTTTCCAGCCGACCGTCGTGCGCGGCTTTTCGAAGTACACGCGCATCACGACGAAGAGATCGCTCGCAAGGCGCTGCGCCGCCTCGTTGAGCTGCGCCGCGTAGTCGGCCGCGACCGCTGCGTCATGAATCGAGCAGGGGCCGACGACGACGAGCAAGCGATCGTCGGCGCCGTGCAGCAACTGATGGATCGCCTGGCGCCCGCCGAAAGTCGTCTGCGCCGCGCGCTCGCTGACCGGAAATTCGCGGAAGAGGTGCGCCGGCGGCACGAGTTCCTTGATCTCGCGAATGCGCAGGTCGTCGGTGTTCGGCTTGGTCGGCAGCGCCATGGGATCTTTCGCAAAAACGACTGATTTTACCTGAAGGCGATGCGGATTCCCTTGTAGGAGCCCGGCTTCGCCGGGCGATGCGGCTGTCGTGAACCACCGCCGCATCGCCCAATGAATTGGGCTCCTACAAAAGGCGCGCCCGCGCAGTCATGCAGCCGTGCTCACGCCGTGCCGCCGACGGTGAGGCCGTCGATGCGCAGCGTCGGCTGGCCGACGCCGACCGGCACGCTCTGCCCGTCCTTGCCGCAGGTGCCGACGCCGGGGTCGAGGCGCATGTCGTCGCCGATCATCGACACCTGGTTCATCGCCTCCGGGCCACTGCCGATCAGGGTCGCGCCCTTGATCGGATGCGTGATCCGGCCGTTCTCGATGAGGTAGGCCTCCGACATCGAGAAAACGAATTTGCCGTTCGTGATGTCGACCTGGCCGCCGCCAAAATTCACCGCGTAAATGCCCTTTTTCACCGAGGCGATGATCTCCTCGGCGCTCTTCTGCCCGGCGAGCATCGTCGTGTTCGTCATGCGCGGCAGCGGCAGGTGCGCAAACGACTCGCGCCGCCCGTTGCCGGTGGCGGCAACGCCCATCAGGCGCGCGTTGAGGCTGTCCTGCATGTAGCCGACCAGGATGCCGTCTTCGATCAGCACCGTGCGCTGCGTCGGATTGCCCTCGTCGTCGATGTTGAGCGAACCGCGCCGCCCGGCGATCGTCCCGTCGTCGACGACGGTAACGCCGCGCGCCGCGACGCGCTCGCCGACGCGGCCTGCGAAAGTCGAGCTGCCCTTGCGATTGAAATCGCCCTCGAGGCCGTGGCCGACCGCC
>CAZALA010000114.1:0-11892 GCA_964485725.1 uncultured Propionivibrio sp.
GTCGAAGCACCGACCGGCGGCTCGATCGTGCTGGCGGCGATCGCGCTGAAGCTTGGCGCCTACGGTTTCCTGCGCTTTTCGCTGCCGATCGCGCCGGACGCCGCGCACGAACTCTCCGGGCTGATCGTCGCGATGTCGCTGATCGCGATCGTCTACATCGGCCTTGTCGCGCTCGTCCAGGAAGACATGAAGAAGCTCGTCGCCTATTCGTCGATCGCGCACATGGGTTTTGTCACGCTTGGTTTCTTCATGTTCGGCGAGCCGGCGACGGCCGGAACGCTCGGGCTCGGTAGCGCGCTCGGCGTCGAAGGCGCGCTCGTGCAGATGATCTCGCACGGTTTCATCGCCGGCGCGATGTTTTACTGCATCGGCGTCATGTACGACCGCGTGCATTCGCGCCAGATCGCCGATTACGGCGGCGTCGTGAACACGATGCCGAAGTTCGCCGCTTTCTTCATGCTCTTTGCGATGGCCAACGCCGGCCTGCCCGCAACGTCGGGATTCGTCGGCGAGTTCATGGTCATCCTGGCCGCGGTCAAGTTCAATTTCTGGGTCGCTTTCGCCGCGGCGACGACGATGATCACGGGCGCCGCTTACACGCTCTGGATGTACAAGCGCGTCATCTTCGGCGCCGTCGCCAATCATCACGTCGCCGAGCTTACGGACATCAGCGCGCGCGAGTTTCTCGTCCTTGCGCTGCTCGCCGCTGGCGCCCTCGGCATGGGGCTTTACCCCCTGCCTTTCACTGAAGTCATGCACAGCTCGGTCAACGAGCTGCTGCGTCACGTCGCCGTAAGCAAGATCCTATAACCGGTACCCGCTATGACGCTTGCCGAAATGCAATTTGTTCCGCCCGACCTGCGCCTTGCCAGCGCAGAGATCTTCATGGTGGCGATGGCCTGCCTGATCCTGATCGTCGACCTCTTCGTGAAAGACAGGAAGCGGACGCTGACTTTCGTCCTGACGCAGCTCACCTTGCTCGGATCGGCGGTGGCGACGCTGATGATGAGCACCGGGCAGGTCGTCTACACCTTCAGCAATCTCTTCGTCGGCGACCTCTTTGGCGACTTCCTCAAGCTCATCGTCTACCTCACGGTCAGCATCGTTCTCTTCTATTCGCGCGGCTATGTCCTCGACCGGCCGCAGCTCGCGCGCGGCGAGTACTACTCGCTGACGCTGTTCGCGACGCTCGGCATGATGGTGATGATTTCGGCGAGCCATTTCCTCACCGTCTATATCGGCATCGAGCTCCTCTCGCTCTCCCTGTATGCCATGGTCGCGCTCGATCGCGATTCGATCCCGGCGACCGAAGCGGCGATGAAGTATTTCGTCCTCGGCGCGCTCGCTTCCGGCCTCCTGCTCTACGGCATGTCGATGATTTACGGCGCCACCGGCACGCTTGAAATCCCGGCGCTCGCCGAGCGCCTGCGCGCCGGCCAGGCGCTTGGCGTCGTCCTCGTTTTCGGCATCGTCTTCCTCGTTGCCGGCATCGCCTTCAAGCTTGGCGTCGTTCCTTTCCACATGTGGATTCCCGACGTCTATCACGGCGCGCCGACGGCGATCACGCTCTTCATCGGCACCGCGCCCAAGCTCGCGGCATTCGCGATCATCATGCGCATGCTCGTCTCGGGCCTGCTCGCCGCTTCGGCAGACTGGCAAGTGATGCTGATGATCCTCTCGGTCGCGTCGATGGCGGTCGGCAACTTCGCGGCGATCGCGCAGACGAACCTGAAACGCATGCTCGCCTACTCGGCGATCTCGCACATGGGATTCATGCTGCTCGGTCTCATCACCGGCGTCGTCGGCGGCGACATCCGCTTTGCGCTCAACGCCTACAGCTCGGCGATGTTCTACATCATCACCTATACGCTGACTTCCGCCGGCACTTTCGGCATGATCATGCTGCTCGCGCGCGCCGGGGTCGAATCCGACGAGATCGCCGATTTCGCGGGGCTTAACAAGCGCAGCCCCTGGTTTGCCGCGGTGATGATGATGATGATGTTCTCGCTTGCCGGCATTCCTTTCTTCGTCGGCTTCTTCGCGAAATTCACCGTGCTGCAGGCGGTGATCACGGCGGGCAACCTTTGGCTCGCGCTCGCGGCGATCTTCTTCTCGCTCGTCGGCGCGTATTATTATCTGCGCGTCGTCAAGGTGATGTATTTCGACCCGCCGGCGAGCACCGAGCCGATCGACGCCGGCCGCGGCGTCAAGGCGCTGATGTCGGCCAACGGACTTGCCGTCGCGCTGCTCGGCATCTTCCCGAACTCGCTGATGTGGCTGTGCGCTCTCTCACTGACGCGCTCGCTGTAAGAACACCAGTCACCACAGAGAAACACAGAGGCACAGAGAACTGCCAATCAACGCTTTTCTCGGTGTCTGTGTGCCTCTGTGGTTAATGGTCTTGAAGGATGCCATCCGATGACCAAGCCCCCACCGCATCAGCATCTGACCGAAACCGAAATCGAGAGCAGCGAAGCCTTCAAGGGCAAGCTCCTCGAGGTGCGCTGCGACCGTGTGCGCCTGCCCGACGGCAAGGAGAGCACGCGCGAATACGTGGTGCATCCCGGCGCGGTCGTCGTCGTCGCTTTTTTCGATAACGGCGATCTTCTCTTCGAGCGCCAGTACCGCTACCCGCTGCACGCGGCTTTCCTCGAACTGCCCGCCGGCAAGATCGACGCCGGCGAAGACATCCTCGTCACCGGCCAGCGCGAGCTGCTCGAGGAGACGGGTTACAGCGCCGCCGAGTGGCGTCACCTCGGCGTCACGCATCCGTGCATCGGCTACTCGAACGAGCGCATCGAAATCTTCGTCGCGCGCGGCCTGAAACAGGCGCACGGGCAGCGCCTCGACCACGGCGAGTTCCTCGACCTCTTGACGCTCTCGCTCGACGAGGCGATCGCCGCCGTCCGCGACGGCCGCATCACCGACGGCAAGACGATCACCGCGCTCTTCTGGGCCGAAAAAGTCCTGCGCAGCGGTTGGTAGCCAAACCCCGTAACGTCCACCGCAAAGTCGCAAAGGTGCAAAGGCTACGCAAAGGAATGCCTTTGCGGAATCTTTCTTTTATTCTTTGCGCCTTTGCGGTGGATTTTATCGGTTCACATCGACGACGACGCGTCCGCGAACCTCTCCTGCAAGCAGCTTCGAAGCCGTGGCGATGGCTTCGCCCAAGCCGATTTCGCTGGTGATCGCCTCGAGTTTCGCGACCTCGAAGTCGGCGCCGAGGCGCTGCCAGGCGAGCAAGCGATCGGCGTAGGGACACATGACGCTGTCGACACCGGCGAGCGTGACGCCGCGCAGGATGAAGGGCGCGACCGTCGAGGGCAAGTCCATGCCACCTGCGAGTCCGCAGGCGGCGACGGTACCGCGGTATTTCGTGCTTGCGCAGACGTTGGCGAGCGTCACGCCGCCGACGACATCGACGGCGCCTGCCCAGCGCTCTTTGGCGAGCGGTTTTCCGGGCGCGGCGAGGAGGGCGCGATCGATCACTTCGGCTGCGCCGAGCGACTTCAAGTAGGCGCTCTCCTGCGTCCTGCCGCTGGCGGCAACGACCGTGTAGCCGAGCCTAGCGAGAATGGCGATGGCGACGCTGCCGACGCCGCCGGCGGCGCCGGTAACGAGGACTTCGCCTTTGCCCGGCGTGACGCCGTGGCGCTCGAGCGCGAGCACGCACAGCATCGCTGTATAACCAGCCGTGCCGATCGCCATTGCCTGTCGGGACGTGAAAGCGCTCGGCAGCGCCACCAGCCAGTCGCCCTTGACGCGAGCCTTCTGCGCGAGCCCGCCCCAGTGCGTTTCGCCGACGCCCCAGCCATTGAGAATGACGCTGTCGCCCGCCTTGTAGCCGGCGTGCGAACTTTCTTCAACGATGCCGGCAAAATCGATCCCCGGCACCATCGGGAACTTGCGCACGACCGCGCCCTTGCCGGTGATCGCGAGCGCGTCCTTGTAGTTGAGCGTCGAATACGCGATGCAAACGCCGACCTCGCCTTCGGGGAGTTCGCGCTCGTCGATCTCCTTGAGCGCGGCGCGATAGCCGGCCTCGTCTTTTTCGATCTGAATGGCTTTGAACATGGAGGGCGCCTGATAAGCAGTTGAAATTGCGGGAGCAAATTATACCGCGCAGGCAAGCCATCGCCGTTCCCCCGGGCGTACCCCTCTCTGCCATGTGGGTACACGCGCGGCGAAAAAGTGCCTAAACTGCGCGTATGGCAACAAGAAAAAGAAGCTCGGGGAGCGGGGAGATTCTTGTCGTCCCGGTGCGTCGCATGGCGCCCTGGCTTTGTCTGGGCATCGCGCTCACGCTTGCCTTCGTCGTCGGCCTCGCGGTGCTCGCGACGCAGCAAAGCCATGAAGTTCAGCGCGAGCGCGCCTTCGTCGTCACGCAGAACCTCGCGCGGGTGATCGAGCAATACGTCACGGCGCTCTTCGAGAAGACGGACGTCGCGCTGCAGGCGCTCGTCTTCCAAGTGGAGCAGCACGGGAAAGCCATCGATGCGGGGCTGCCCCGCGAGCTCCTGGCGTACCAGCAGACACTCCTCGCGCAACTCGATACCCTGCGCTATGCGGATGCGAGCGGCCGTGTTCTTGCGGGTTTGGCGAGCGAGGGAGAGGCCGCGATCAGCGTCGCGGCCCGCGACTATTTCATTCGCCTGCGCGACGACTCAAGCGCGCAGCTCGTCACGAGCGGGCCGCTGAAGGGCCGTCTCAGCGGCGAATGGATGATCGTCCTGGCGCGGCGCGTCAATGGCCCGAACGGCGAGTTTGCCGGCGTCGTTTCAGCGAGTATCCGCAGCGCTCAACTGCAGCGTCTCTTCGCCGAAATCGACCTCGGGGCGAAGAGCGCGATTGCCTTGCGCACCGAAGACTTACGGATCGTCAGCGGCACGCTGGTTCCGGGCGGGCGGGCAGCGGAAGAGCGCATCGCCGTGGACCGGGGCTCAAATGCACTGCGCGAGGCGATCAGAATGAACCCGGTCGCCGGCAGCATGACTGCCGTGCTGCCGTATGACGGCGTCGAACGCGTCACCTCCTATCGCAAGCTTCCGGCCTACCCCTATTACGTCGTTGCCGGCGTCGCGACCGCGAGCTACCGTGCAGCAGCAGCGGACGTGTGGCGCATCTGGCAGCTTGCCGCCATCGCGACGGTGCTGACGCTCACGATCGGCTACCTGATCCTTTGGTCGTGGCAGCGCCAGAGCCAGGCCGCCGAAGCGGTCACGCGCGAGGGCCATCGCCACCAGATGCTGCTGCGCACGGTGAGCGACGGCATCTGCGTCGTCGACGAAGAAGGCAAGGTGCGCGAAGTCAACGATGCGTTCTGCCGGATGCTCGGCTACGAACGCGATGAAATCCTGAAAATGCACCCGGCGGACTGGAACGCCAACGGCTCGGACGAGACGCCGCGGCAGTTGCTGGCAGGCAGTTCGCCGAGCCCGCGCGCGATGCTTTTCGAGAGTCGCTACCGGCACCGCGACGGCAGCGTCCTCGACGTCGAGATCAACGCGATCACGATCGATTTCGACGGGAGCAAGATGCTTTGCGCGTCGGTTCGCGACATCGGCTGGCGCAAGCAGGCTGAAGTCGCGCTGCGCGAAAGCGAGCGCCAGTTGCGGCGCGTTTTCGAGGGCTCGAGCCAGGGCTTCTGGGAGCTCGACCTGAGAACGCTGTCCTATACGGTGAGTCCGCGTTCGCAAACGATGCTCGGCTACGCGCCGGGCGAACTCGATGTGTCCTACGACACGCTGAGCGCTTACGTCGAACCCGGCGACCTCGCGCGCGCGCTCGAGTCGATCGAAAGGCACGTCGCCGGCGCGTCAGAGCGGCACGAGCTCGAGCTGCGCGTTCGCGACAAGTCGGGCGCCTGGCGCTGGATTCTGACGAGCGGGCGCATCGTCGAGCGCGACGCCGAGGGGCGCCCGCTTTTGATCGCCGGAACGCACACCGACATTACCGAACGCAAGCGCAGCGAAGCGGCGCTGATCGAGGCGATGGCCGAAGCCGCGCAGGCCAACCAGGCGAAATCGCGCTTCCTCGCCGCGGCGAGCCACGACCTGCGCCAGCCGCTCGCGGCATTGTCGCTCTACCTCGGCGCCTTAAGGCCGCTGATGGCGGCCGAGAACCGCGAGCTCATGGTCAATATCGAGGAGTGCGTCGACAGCCTCTCGGCGCTTCTTACCGACCTGCTCGAAGTCAACAAGCTCGATGCCGGCGTCATCGTCCCGGCGCCGCGGGATTTTGCGCTGGGCGAGTTTCTCGCGCCGCTCGTCACCATGTACGCGGCCGAAGCCGAGCTCAAGGCCCTGCAGCTGCGCGTGCGCCTGGCGCCGATCGTCGTGCACAGCGATCCGCTGCTGCTGCGCCGCATCGTCGGCAACCTCATCGCCAACGCGGTGCGCTATACCTCGCGCGGCGGCATTCTCATCGCCTGCCGCCGCCGCCAGGGCAAGCGCTGGCTCGAAGTCTGGGATACCGGTATCGGCATTGCGCCGGATCAGCGCCAGATCATCTTCGAGGCCTTTACCCAGCTTGGCGACGACGCGCGCAACCAGGGCAGCGGGCTTGGCCTTGCCATCGTCGACAAGATGGCGAAATTGCTCGGCCTCGAGCTCAGGCTTTCGTCGCGACCAGGCGCCGGTTCGATGTTCGCGATCGAATTGCCAGAGGGCGCGGCGCCAGCGGCGGGCCCGGCGCGCGCGCTGGTACTCGCGCCCTCGCTCGCGCCGCTGCGCATCGCGGTCGTCGAAGACCATCCCGAGGTCCTGCAGGCGCTCGAACTCGTCCTTGAAAGCGCCGGGCACGACGTCGCCGCGGCGGCGAGCGGACGCCACCTCATCGCCAAGCTCGGCAAGCGCAAGCCCGACATCGTCATCGCCGATTATCGCCTCGCCGGCGGTGAGACCGGTTTTGACGTCATCGAGGCGGTCAGGGAGATTTTCGGCGACGAGCTGCCGGCGCTCCTCATCACCGGCGACACCGACCCGGCACTGATCCGCAGCATGGCCGACCGCGGCATCGCCGTGCGCTACAAGCCGCTGCAGTTCGACGCCTTGCTCTCCTTCATCGGCGAGACAATCGACTGGCGGCGCCAGAATTAACTCCTATAATTCCCCGGTCATCCATTTCAGGGAGAAGCCCTTGCCGGACCCACTCGCGGACCCACTCGTATTGAACGTCGATACCCAGTTCATCAGCCCCTACGCGATGTCGGCTTTCGTTGCGCTCAGCGAGAAAGCGCTGCCTTTTGCCATCGCGACGGTCGATCTTGCGCAGGGCGAGCATCAGAGGCCCGGCTTCGCCGGCGCGTCGATCACGCAGCGCATCCCGACGCTCGTCGATCGCGGTTTCGTGCTCTCGGAGTCCTCCGCGATCGCCGAATACCTCGACGAAATCTATCCGGAATCGGGCAGGCCGCTCTATCCGGCAGCGGCCAAAGCGCGGGCGAGGGCGCGGCAGGTGCAGGCCTGGCTGCGCAGCGACCTCATGCCGATCCGCCAGGAGCGCCCGACCGAAGTGCTTTTCTACGCGCAGAAAATGCCGCCGCTCTCGGCGGCCGGGAGCGCTTGCGCCGACAAGCTCTTCGCCGCCTGCGAGCGCCTCCTCGCCGACGGTGCTGACCATCTCTTTGGCGAGTGGTGCATCGCCGACCTTGATCTCGCGCTCATGTTGAGCCGCCTCGTCATCAACGGCGATGCGGTCCCGGCGCGCCTTGCCGCTTACGCCAACGCGCAGTGGCAGCGGGCGTCGGCGCGGCTATGGATAGACCGCGCCCGGCCCGCGCTCGCTTAAGCCGGAGGCTTAAAATTGGACACGTTGAAAATCACCGCCGGCGCTTTCGTCTTCAAAGGCAGGCTGTTGAGCGCCGAGGCGCCGCAAACCTGCGCGGCTTTTCTCGCCCGGCTGCCATTTAAGACGCGCATCGTGCACGTGCGCTGGAGCGGCGAGGCGGTCTGGTCGCCGCTCGGCGATTACGATTTCGGCGTCGGCGCCGAGAACGCGACGAGCCACCCCTCGCGCGGCGACGTCCTTCTTTATCCTGCGGCGGCAAGCGAAAGCGAAATCCTCATCGCCTACGGCGCCTGCCGCTTCGCGAGCAAGGTCGGTCAGCTCGCCGGCAATCACTTCCTGACGATTGTCGAGGGGCTCGAGAACCTGCGCCCCCTCGGCGAGCGCTGCCTCTGGGAAGGCGCACAGGACGTCGTTTTCAGCGCGGGTTAGTCTAAAATCCACCGCAAAGGCGCAAAGACGCAAAGGGCTCGCCAAGAAGATCAAGATTCCGCAAGGCATTTCTTTGCGTTACCTTTGCGCTTTTGCGCCTTTGCGGTGGACGTTTTCCCTTTTTCGGCGTCGCCCAATCCGAAAAATCCGAAATCCTAGGGGCCCAGCGTGGCGGACTTTTTCAGCAAGAGATTTGGCAAGGACGTGTGGCTAACCGATCATGCGCGTTTCAGCATGCAGCGTCGCGGCATCGACCCGGCCACGCTCGAGCGGGTCATTGAAGGGGGCGAGATCAAGCGCCGTGATGCCGGCAGTTCGTGGATCTTCATGAGCATTGCCGGGCGAACGGACAACCTAATCTGTGCAGCCGTGGTCGAAGGTTCCACCGTCGTCGTCAAGACGGTGATGCATCACTGGGAACTGAAGGATGAAGCATGAAGATCAAGTACGATCAGCAGGACGATATTCTTCACATCGAGTTCTCGTCGGAAACCATCGTCAAGGACGTCTCGCACGGCTGGAACGTCAATATCGGCTACAGCGAAACCGGCATCGCCGAGATCACGATTCTCGACGCAAAGGCCGCCGGCTACTGGCCGTTGGAAAACGCCAAGGACTTGTTGACGGTCACCGCCTAGCGGTGCACAACGACGAGCAGCGCGCGTGCTTCGGTCTTGCCGGCGTTGCGGATGCTGTGCTGGCAGTCGGCGGGATAGCGCGCCGTTGCGCCGGTCTTGAGCTTCTTCGTCTCGCCGCCTGCTTCAAGCTCCATCGCCCCTTGTAACAGCGTTAAGTGTTCGCTGACCCCGGGGTCATGCGGGTTGGACGCGAGCACACCGCCTGCGGCGAGCGTTAGTTCGTACCACTCGAACTTCCCGGCTAGCTCCATCGGGCCGAGGATACGCAGGACGTAACCGGCGTGGTCGCCGGGCAGCGTCGGCAACTCGTGCGCCTCGAGCACATGGATCGTTTCGCTCGGCCGCGTTTCGGCGGCGAGGAGTTCGCCGATCGAGACGCCGAGCGCGTTGGCGAGCCGCCAGGCGACGGCAATCGTCGGGTTGGCCTTTTCGCGCTCAATCTGCGAGAGCATCGACTTCGAGACGCCGGCCGCACGCGAGAGATCTTCGAGGGTCAAACCGCGCTCGAGCCGCATCCTTTGCAGCGTCGCGCCGACTTCGGGGGGCGTTTGCAGCGTGCCGGCAATTTTCATGAGAAAGCTTGCAAAGTTAAATAAGCGCCGTTAGTATCCGTTATATCGAACGGATGTTCTCTATAACGGAATTTGGGAAAAGCGATGAACGCCATGCTAGCAGACGAAACCCACTTTAGCCAGATCAACGAGTGCAACGGGACAACGCCATGAGCCGCGAAGAATTCTACGGCGGTCTTGCGACCGTCCTCGGTTCGCTGCGCGAGCAGGGACTCTACAAGGACGAGCGCGTGATCGCGTCGCGCCAGGGCGCTGAAGTCGAGTGCGACGACGGTCGTCGCCTGATCAATCTGTGCGCCAACAACTACCTCGGTCTTTCGGGCGACGAAACGCTCGTCGCCGCGGCGGTCAAGGCGACCGAGCAGTACGGCTACGGCCTCTCTTCGGTGCGTTTCATCTGCGGCACGCAGACCGTGCACAAGGCGCTCGAAAAAGCGCTCGCCGATTTCCTCGGCATGGAGGACGCGATCCTCTACGCCGCCGCTTTCGACGCCAACGGCGGTCTCTTCGAGCCGCTTTTCGACGAGGCCGACGCGATCATCTCGGACGCGCTCAACCACGCTTCGATCATCGACGGCATCCGCCTCTCGAAAGCGCAGCGCTACCGCTACGCGCACAACGACATGGCCGACCTCGAAGCGCAGCTTGAGGCCGCCGCCGGCAGCCGCCACAGGATCATCGTCAGCGACGGCGTTTTTTCGATGGACGGGACGATCGCGCAGCTCGACCGGATTTGCGATCTCGCCGATCGCTACGGCGCGCTCGTCATGATTGATGAATGCCATGCCTCGGGCTTCATGGGCGCGACCGGCCGCGGCACGCACGAACATCACGGCGTGATCGGCCGCGTCGACATCATCACCGGCACGCTCGGCAAGGCGCTCGGCGGCGCGATGGGGGGCTTTACCGCGGCACGCCGCGAAGTCGTCGATCTTCTGCGGCAGAAGTCGCGGCCCTACCTTTTCTCGAACAGCCTGGCGCCGACGATCGCCGGCACCTCGCTCGAAGTCTTGAAGCGCCTCTCCGGATCGACCGAGCTGCGCGACCGCTTGCACGCCAACACCGCCTACTTCCGCGCGCGCATCGAGGCGCTCGGCTTCACGATCAAGCCGGGAACGCATCCGATCGTTCCGGTCATGCTCTTCGATGCGCCGCTCGCGCAGAAATTCGCGCGCCGGCTCTACGAACTCGGCGTCCTCGTCACCGGTTTCTTCTACCCGGTCGTTCCGATCGGGCAGGCGCGCGTGCGCGTCCAGCTCTCGGCGGCGCACACGCGCGCAGAACTCGATACGGCGCTTGCGGCTTTCGCGCAGGCGGGCAGCGAACTGGGCCTCCTGGCCCGCTAGCAGGAGAAGAAGAAATGCAAAGCGAAAAAATCCTCGTCATCGGCGCCAACGGCCAGATCGGTTGCGAACTCGTCGATGCGCTCGCCGCCGAATACGGCGCCGACAACGTCATCGCCGCGGACATCGGCCCGCGCAGTCTTGCCGGCGCCCGCCGCTATGAAACGCTCGACGTTCTCGACGCCAGACGGCTCTCGCAGCTGATTGAAGCGAACGCCGTGACGCAGGTCTATCAGCTTGCGGCGCTGCTCTCGGTGACCGGCGAACAGGCGCCGCTGCGCGCCTGGACGCTCAACATGAACGGCCTCCTCAACGTGCTCGAAGTGGCGCGCGAACGGCTTGCCGCCGGCGAGCCCCTGCGCGTCTTCTGGCCTTCGTCGATCGCGGCTTTTGGCCCCAATACGCCGGCCGTCGACACGCCGCAGCTCGCGGTAATGGACCCGACGACGATCTACGGCATCAGCAAGCAGGCGGGCGAAAGGCTGTGCGAATACTATTTCAACAAGTACGGCGTCGATGTGCGCAGCATCCGCTATCCCGGAATCATCAGCTACAAGTCGCCGCCCGGCGGCGGCACGACCGACTACGCGATCGCGATCTTCCATGCCGCCTGCCGCGGCGAGACCTATTCCTGCTACCTCGGCCCCGAGTCCACGCTGCCGATGATCTACATGCCCGACGCGATCCGCGCGACGATCGAGCTGATGGCCTCGCCCGCCGCGGCGATCAGGGTGCGCTCGGCGTACAACGTCGCCGGCTTGAGCTTCAATCCGCGAGCGCTCGCCGCGGCCATCGGCGAGCGCTGTCCGGGGTTTCGCGTCGATTACCGCCCCGACGCGCGTCAGGCGATTGCCGACAGCTGGCCGCAGAGCCTTGACGATCGCTGCGCGCGCGAAGACTGGGGCTGGGCGCCCGCCGTCGGCCTCGGCGAAATGGTCGAGGACATGCTGGAAAATATCGGGAAGATTGTCGAGAGGTGCACGCACGCCGCGTGAAGGGAGCGCATGTCGCCGTGCGCTCGGGTGGTCGCGGCTCACGTCAACGTGTTTTGTGGCTGATGCGCGGGGTTCCGCGCCTGACGCGCCCAGTCGTGGCTACGTCGACGTGCTCTGATTCGGACGC
>CAZALA010000115.1:0-11876 GCA_964485725.1 uncultured Propionivibrio sp.
GGCGTCGACTTCATCTGCGGCGATTTTCGCGAAGCCGCGCTGCTGCAGGAACTCGAAACCCGGATGGGCGGCCGCAAGGCGGGGCTTGTACTTTCCGACATGGCCCCCAATATGTCAGGCATCCCGATCTCGGATCAGGCGCGAGTCATGCACCTGGCCGAACTGGGGCTTGAATTCTCGCAATGCTGGCTGCAACCCGATGGTGCTTTCCTGGTCAAAGTTTTCCAGGGCAGCGGCTACGAAGCCTTCGTTCGTGAGATGAGGCGGGTGTTCGTGACCGTGGCAACGCGCAAGCCCGACGCGTCGCGCGATCGCAGTGCGGAAGTCTACCTGCTCGGCAGAGGCCTCGCATTGTGACGAATCGGCTACAAAGGGCGCCAGAAACCGTGCACAATCACTGCAAAAATGCTGCAAGAATGCGTGAAGAAACTGCAACAATCGCCCCGATAAACACCGCTGCATGGTCGCTACCAAGGTCGAGAACGACTAGAATGGGATCTTGCAGTGTCCGGCTCCCGGGATTTCCCCGGGAACGATGATGAAGAGGTAGGCACATTGAATAACATGTTCAAGAATCTCGCCGTCTGGCTGGTCATCGGCCTTGTCCTGATGACGGTGTTCAACCAGTTCAACACTCGGCAGGTGACGCAGTCGTCGATGGAATACTCGCAGTTCATGGAGGAAGTCGCGCAAGGCTCGATTTCCAAGGTCGTCATCGAAGGCCGCGTGCTCAAGGCGACAACCAACGACGGGCGCAAGCTCACTTCCTACGCGCCGCCCGATCTCTGGATGGTCTCCGACCTCCTCAAGCACGGCGTCAAGATCGAGGCCAAGCCCGAGGAAGAGCAATCCTTCCTGATGAGCCTGTTCGTGAGCTGGTTCCCGATGCTGCTCCTGATCGGCGTCTGGGTCTTCTTCATGCGCCAGATGCAGGGCGGCGGGCGCGGCGGCGCTTTCTCGTTCGGCAAGAGCAAGGCGCGGCTGCTCGACGAATCGACGAACAGCATCACTTTTGCCGACGTCGCCGGCTGCGACGAAGCCAAGGAGGAAGTCGCCGAACTCGTCGATTTCCTGCGCGACCCGTCGAAGTTCCAGAAGCTTGGCGGGCGCATCCCCAAGGGCGTGCTGCTCGTCGGCAACCCCGGTACCGGCAAGACGCTGCTCGCCAAGGCGATCGCCGGCGAGGCCAAGGTGCCTTTCTTCTCGATCTCGGGTTCGGACTTCGTTGAAATGTTCGTCGGCGTCGGTGCCGCGCGCGTTCGCGACATGTTCGAGAACGCCAAGAAGAACGCCCCCTGCATCGTCTTCATCGACGAGATCGACGCGGTCGGCCGCCAGCGCGGCGCCGGCCTCGGCGGCGGCAACGACGAGCGCGAGCAGACGCTGAACCAGATGCTCGTCGAAATGGACGGTTTTGAAGCGAGCGTCGGTGTTATCGTCATCGCCGCGACCAACCGGCCCGACGTCCTCGACCCGGCGCTGATGCGGCCGGGCCGTTTCGACCGCCAGGTCGTCGTGCCCTTGCCCGACATCCGCGGCCGCGAGCAGATCCTCATGGTGCACATGCGCAAAGTGCCGCTCTCGCCCGACGTCAAGGCCGACGTCCTGGCGCGCGGAACGCCGGGCATGTCGGGTGCCGACCTTGCCAACCTCGTCAATGAAGCCGCGCTCTTCGCGGCGCGCGCCAGCAAGCGCCTCGTCGACATGGACGACTTCGAGAAAGCCAAGGACAAGATCCTGATGGGCGCCGAACGTCGCAGCATGGTGATGAGCGACGAGGAGAAGCGCAACACGGCCTACCACGAGTCGGGTCACGCCGTCGTCGCCAAGATCGTGCCCAAATCCGACCCTGTGCACAAGGTGACGATCATCCCGCGCGGGCGCGCCCTCGGCCTCACCATGCAGCTGCCCGAGGAAGACCGTTACGCCTACGACCGCGTCTATCTGACGAGTCGCATCGCCGTGCTCTTCGGCGGTCGTATCGCCGAGGAACTGTTCATGCACCAGATGACGACCGGTGCGTCGAACGACTTCGAACGCGCGACGCAGATGGCGCGCGACATGGTGACGCGCTACGGCATGTCGGACGCCCTGGGAACGATGGTCTATGGCGAGAACGAGGGCGAGGTTTTCCTCGGGCGCTCGGTGACGACGCACAAGAACATGTCGGAGACGACGATGCAGCAGGTCGACGCCGAAATTCGCCGCATCATCGACGAGCAGTACGGCCGTGCGCGCAAGATTCTCGAGGAGAATCGCGACAAGGTCGAAGCGATGGCCGCTGCGCTGCTCGAGCTCGAAACCATCGACGCCGACCAGATCGACGACATCATGGCCGGCAAACCGCCGCGGCCGCCGAAACAGCCGCAGCCCAAGGCCGCTCCGCCGGCCGACACGACGCCGCCCGACGCGGCGCCGAGCGCGGCGGCGCCGGCCTGAACTTAAACTTTCGTCTTTCGTCAGCCTCAAAACCGGCGGGATGGAGTGTACTGCACTCCCTCCCGCTTTTTTTCAGATGGCTGTTTCAAGATGGCCGAGCTGGTAACTGACCCTTCCAGGCTATGCTGCGCTGCGGAAAATTTGAACTTGCGCTTGAGCGACCGCTCGTGATGGGCATCGTCAACCTCACGCCCGACTCGTTCTCGGGCGATGGCTGTGGGGGCGACGTCGAGCGCGCGATCGCGCAGGCGCGCGAGCAGATCGCTGCCGGCGCCGACCTGATCGACCTTGGCGCCGAATCTTCGCGCCCCGGCGCGCTTCCCACCTCGCTCGCGGACGAACTTGCTCGCCTGCTGCCGGTGCTTGACGCGCTCGGCGCTTGCGGCGTGCCGATCTCGGTCGACACCTACAAGCCCGAAGTCATGCGCGCGGCGCTCGCTCACGGCGCCGACATGATCAACGACATCTACGCGCTGCGCCGGCCCGGCGCGCTCGACGCGGTCGCGGCGAGTGCGAGCAGCTGCGCGGTCTGCCTGATGCACATGCAGGGCGAGCCGCTGTCGATGCAGCTTGCCCCTTCGTACGCCGATGTCGTCGCCGAGGCGCGCGACTTCCTGCGCGTGCGCGTGGGCGCGGCGAAGGCCGCCGGCATCGCGCCCGAGCGGCTCGTCCTCGACCCGGGCTTCGGCTTCGGCAAGACGCTCGCGCACAATCTCGCCTTGCTTGGCCACCTCGGCGAAGTCTCGGCCGATGGCTTGCCGATCCTGGCCGGACTCTCGCGCAAGTCGATGCTCGGCGCGATCACCGGCCAGCCCGTCGAAGCGCGTTTGGGCGCCAGCATCGCCGCGGCGCTCCTGGCCGTCGAGCGCGGCGCAGCGATCGTTCGCGTGCACGACGTCGCCGAGACGCGCGCCGCGCTGGCAGTGCTGCAGGCCGTCGGCTAGCAGCCTGTCGAGATTGACCAAGTCGGCCGCAAAAGCGGGAAGGCGGCTGATCTTTGCCCTCTCCCACATAAGCGTTGACAAGCTCTGTAGGAGCGCAGCTCTGCTGCGCGATGCGGCGGTGGAGCTACAAGCGCCGCATCGCCCGATGAATCGGGCTCCTACAAGTCTCTTCTGCGACTCCACAGCCCGGCGCGGCCGATGGACGGGCAGGACGATCGGGTACAATGCTTATTCTCGGGTTCGCAGGAGACGATGATGGCCACCGGAACCACCGAAATCGAGCTCAAGTTGCGTCTGACCCCGGCGCAGACGTCGCGCCTGCGCAAGCATCCGGCTTTGGCGGGCGTGAGGCCGCGACGCCAGCGTCTCGTCAATACCTATTACGATACCGCCGACCACGAACTGCGCCGGCGCGGCATCGCCTTGCGCCTGCGCCGCAAGGGCTGGGCGGTGTGGCTGATGACCGTCAAGGGGGGCGAGAGCGGTGGCGGCGGGCTGGCGCAGCGGCGCGAATGGGAGACGCCGACCGAGCCTGGCGTTTTCAATTTCGACGTCGTCACCGACGCGGCTTTGCGCGAGTTTCTCGAAGCGCGCCGCTCACGCCTGCAAGCGGTCTTTTCGACCGATTTCACGCGCACCGCATGGACGCTTGCCGACGCTGGCGCGCTCGTCGAAGTGGCGCTCGATCGCGGCACGATCGCCGCGCCGGGCGCCGACGGGAGCAGCAGCAGCGAAGCGCTGTGCGAACTCGAACTCGAACTCGTCGAGGGCGAGTCGACCGACGCGCTCTTCAAGCTCGCGCTCACGCTGGCCGCCGACCTGCACCTGCATCCTGAAGTGGCGAGCAAGGCTGAACGCGGTTACGCGCTCGCCGACCCGCAACTGCGGCAACCGGCACGCGCGCCGGACTCGCCGGTAGGCGGCAAGGACTTGCCGATCGCGGCCTTTCGCGCCATCGCGCTCGCCTGTCTTGCGCATCTGCAGCGCAACGAAGCCGGGACGCTCGCCGGCGAGGATCCCGAATACGTGCATCAGGCGCGCGTCGCGATCCGCCGCCTGCGCTCGGCGCTGAGAGTCTTCTCGCCGCTGCTCGCGCCGGCCTTCATCGAAACGTATTCGCCGCGCTGGAAGGAACTCGCGGCACACCTGGGCGGCGCGCGCGACTGGGATGTCTTTCTTGCCGAGACGCTGCTGCCGCTCGAGGAGGCTTTCCCGGGAGACCCCGACCTGGCGGTGCTGCGCGCGCGCAGCGAAGAGAGTAAGCGCGCGGCGCAGGCTTCCGCGGCGATTGCACTGTCGCGCCGCGAGTACAGCGAACTCGTCCTGGCTTTCTGCGCGGCGCTATGGCGGGACGAGCCGCCGACGATTGAAGTGCCGCAAGCCCCGGCGCGCACGCAGAGCTTGCGCAAGTTCGCGCGCCGGCGACTCGAAAAGCGCGCCGCCGCGATCAGGCGACTTTCCAGGGAGCGCGGAAAACTCAACGCCGAGCGGCGGCACGAACTCAGGATTGCCTTCAAGCGCCTGCGCTACGCGCTCGAATTTTTCGCGCCAATCCTGCCGCGCCGGCATCTGTCCAAATACCAGTCAGCGCTCGCCCGGCTTCAGGACCTGCTCGGCACGCTCAACGACCAGGTGACGGCCTCGCGGCTGATCAAGTCCTTGCATCCGAAGGGCGAGCCCGACCCGCTGACGCGCGGCTGGATCGCCGGTCGCACGCAGCTTCTGCTCGCGACGCTCGACGAGGAGCTCAAGCGCTTCATGGCGTGCAAAGAGCCCTGGAAGTGACGCGCCGCCGTGCGCGCGGCGGTCGGGGACGTGGGCGAGACTGCTGTCGCGCGGCGTGGCCCCGCACTCGCGCCGAGACGAGCGCGGCGCTCGAAAGGCCTTCGATTTAAGTACAATGACGCGTTGTGACGCGGGCGGTCTTGCCCGGCGCGGAGAAATCAAATGACAAGAAAATACTTTGGCACCGACGGCGTTCGCGGCCACGTCGGCGAGTCGCCGATCACGCCGTATTTCGTGATGCGCCTCGGCTATTCGACGGGCAAGGTCCTCGTCGCGCACGGCGTCGGCATGCGCCATCTGAAGGCCGGCGAAAGGCCGGCGGTGCTGGTGGGCGGGAGGTGTCGGCGGTATAGCGTGCACGCGCAGGGGGCGCTGGCACCGGGTTTTGCGGCGGCGGGGTTCGACGTCTGCCTGGTCGGACCGATGCCGACGCCGGCGGCCGCCTACCTGCGGCGCGCGCTGCGCCTGCAGGCGGGCATCGTGATTTCGGCTTCGCATAATCCTTATTACGACAACGGCATCAAGTTCTTCTCGGCGCGCGGCAGCAAGCTCGACGATGCGATCGAGGCCGAGATCGAGGCGGGCATCGAGCTGCCGCTTGCCTGCGTGAGCTCGTCCGAGCTCGGGCGGGCGCGGCGCATCGACGATGCCGCCGGCCGCTACATCGAGTTTTGCAAGAGCACCTTTCCCAACGATCTCGACCTGCGCGGGCTGAAGATCGTCGTCGATTGCGCGCACGGCGCGGCCTACCATATCGCCCCGCACGTCTTTCACGAACTCGGCGCCGAAGTCGTCGCGATCGGCGCCGAACCCAACGGCCTTAACATCAACAAGGAAGTCGGCGCGACTGCGACCGACGCCTTGCGCGCCGCGGTCGTCGCCCATCAGGCCGACCTTGGCATCGCGCTCGACGGCGACGCCGACCGCGTCATGATGGTCGATGCCGCGGGCGCGGTTTATGACGGCGACCAGCTGCTCTTAGCCGTCGTCAAGAGCCGCTTGCGTCAGGGCGAAGTCGCCGGCGTCGTCGGCACGCTGATGACCAACCTGGCTTTCGAACACGCGCTCGCCAAACTCAACATTCCCTTCGCGCGCGCAGCGGTCGGCGACCGTTACGTGCTCGAGATGCTGCGCGAAAAAGGCTGGCTCTTCGGCGGCGAGAATTCCGGCCACATCCTTTGTCTGGACCGGCACACGACCGGCGACGGCATCGTTTCGGCGCTGCAGGTGCTCTGCGCGCTGCGCGAGGAAGGCGGCGACCTGGCTGCGCTGCTCGGGAGCCTGCCGCTCTATCCGCAGCGCCTGATCAACGTGCCCTTTACCAAGGGTTTCGCGTGGAAGGAAGACGCGGCGATCGCCGCTGCCCACCGCGAAGTCGAGTCGAGTCTCGTCGGTGAAGGCCGCGTCCTGCTGCGCGCGTCGGGGACCGAGCCCTTGCTGCGCGTGATGGTCGAGGGCCGCGATCTGGAAAAAGTCGAGAGCGCGGCCAAGCGGCTTGCCGACGCGGTGCGCGCCGCGGTCGCGGGCTGAAGCGCTAAAGCGCTGACTCGTCCTTGCCCGCGCGGCTTGCGCCGGGCGGAACGATCGTCAGGGACAGGCGTTTGCCGGTAATCGCTGCCTGCGCACGCCCACGCAGCTGTGGCGAGTCGATGACCCTGCTCGCCGGCGGCCGATACGCGGCGTAAAGCCGGCTCACGCGTTCCACGTATGCGCGCGTCTCCGGATACGGCGGAACGCGGTTGTTGTACTGCTGGACGGCGCCTTCGCCGGCGTTGTACGAGGCGAGCACGAGCCGGGTCTGGCTCGGGAAGAGGCGGAAGAGGTCGGCAAGATAGCGCGTGCCGACGCGCACGTTGGTCGCCGGGTCGCGCAGCTTCTGGCTGACCGAGCGCCGCTTGTCGCCGACGACGCCGTAGCGTTCGGCGGTCGCCGGCATGACCTGCATCAGGCCAACCGCGCCCTTGGCGGAGACGGCCGCCGGATTGAAGGACGATTCGGCGGCGATCACCGCTTTGACGAGCGCCGCATCGACGTCGAACTCAGCCGCCGTGCGCTCGAGCAGTTCAGCGTAGGCATTCATTCCCGGCTCGGGAAGGGCAGCGCCGGCAGACTGCGCCGGCGCCGCGGCAGAGGGAAGGTCGCCGCCGGGGTGGATCGTCAGCCGGTCGCCGCGCGCGAACAGGCGATAGTTGGCGTCGAGTTTTTCGGCGGCAAAATGCGCGACGCCCGCGGCGTCGACGTAGCCGTAAACGTCGGCATGGCACACGCCCGCAAAAGCGCTGAGGACGCCAAACACGCCAAGCGCGCCAAATACGCCGGCGCCAGCTTTTAGTCTCGCCTGCACGAAAGCAATTCGTTGGGGAAGTCTTGCTAGACACCGGCGCCTGCGATTGATTCCCTTCTGCCTCAGGCCGGGCGCGGCGGCGGCCGCTTGCCCGGGATGCCGGTCGCCGCGCCGGTCTCGCGCTGTCCCTCGACCTTTTCGCCTTTTTCCTTGCCTTCGGGCGCGTAGTGCTCGATCAGCGCGTTGACTTCGGATCCGAGCAGGATGACGAGGCCGGTGAGGTAGAGCCAGAGCATCATGATGATTACCGCGCCGATGCTGCCGTAGGTCGCGCTGTAGTTGCCGAAATTGGTCGCGTAGAACTTGAAGCCGAGCGAAGCGACGATCATGCAGAGAACGCCGATGACGCTGCCCGGCGTGATGAATCTGAACTCCTGTTCGACGTCGGGGCCGAGGTAATAGATCATCGCGAGGCTGAGGAGCAGCGCCAGGACGATCATCACCCAGCGAAAAACGATGAAGAAACCGGCGATGAGCGTGCTCACGCCAAAGCGGTCGAAAATCCACTCCTGCATCGTTCCGCCGAGGACGACGAGCGAAAAGGCGACGACGAGGAGAACGCCGAAGAGCAGGCTCAAGGCGAGCGCCGTGCCGCGCGCCTTGACGAAATTGCGCCCCTCGGTGACGTCGTAGGTGACGTTGAGCTGCTGCATGATCGCGTACATGCCCGCCGAGGCGGCCCAGAAGGTCGCGATCAGGCCAAAGGACAGGAGGCCGCCGCGCGGCTCGCGGGTCACTTCGCCGACGACGCTCGCGAACATGTCGGCCGCCGCCGCAGGCAGCGCCTGGCGCAAGAGGTCCATGATCGCCTGGTCGACGTGCGCGACCGGCAGATAGGGGATCGTCGCCACCAGGAAGATCATCGCCGGGAAGATCGCGAGCGTCAGCCAGAAACCGAGCACCGCGGCGCCATTGAAGACGTCGTCGTCCGAGATCTCCTTGTACAGCTCGCGAAAAAAGCGCTTGGCGGGGACGCCGTAAATCAATTCGCCGCTCCTCTCATCGCTGCGCGCATGCGCTTTCGTTCCGGCCGCCTCGTTCGGTCGCCTGCGCAACGCCAGCCAAGAGCAGGCAAGCGCCGTTCCCGGCGCCAGCCGCATGACCTTGTCGTCGCGTATGCCGGGAAGATGGCCGCGCCTGCTCCCACGCACTGCCGGCGAGCGCGCTGCGCGGTCGCGGCCGGCGAAAGTTCGCGGTCGTCTTTTCATTGACCACAGGAAGCCAGTTTCGCTATAATCGCCTGCTTTGCGAACGGGTGTCCTATGCGTCAAAAGCTGGTGGCTGGCAACTGGAAGATGAATGGCGGGCTCAAGGCCAACGCCGCGCTTCTGCACGACGTCGTCGCCGGCGTCGCCGGGCTGCGCGGAATGTCCGCCGCGGTCTGCGTGCCTTTCCCGTATCTTGCGCAGGCGCAGGCCGCGCTCGCCGGAACCAGCGTCGCCTGGGGTGCACAGACGCTCAATGAACAGGCGCAGGGCGCCTTTACCGGCGAAGTCTCGGCGTCGATGCTGCAGGATTTTGCCTGCCGCTACGTCCTCGTCGGGCACTCCGAACGGCGTGCCCTCTACGGCGAGTCCGATGCGCTCGTCGCTGAAAAATTCGCCGCCGCGCTCGCTGCCGGACTGCGCCCGATTCTTTGCGTCGGTGAAACGCTCGCCGAGCGCGAAGGCGAAAAGACCGTCGAAGTGGTGACGCGGCAGATCGACGCTGTCCTGAAGCGCGTCGGCGTTGCCGCTTTCTCGGGCGCTGTCATTGCTTACGAGCCGGTGTGGGCCATCGGCACCGGCCGCACCGCGACCTCGGCGCAGGCGCAGGAAGTGCATGCCGCGATCCGCGCGCAGATCGCCGCCGCCGATGCGGGTGTCGCCGAAGGCCTGCAAATCCTTTACGGCGGCAGCTGCAAGCCATCGAACGCGGCCGAACTTTTCGGCATGCCCGACATCGACGGCGGGCTGATCGGCGGCGCCTCGCTCGTCGCCGCCGACTTTCTTGCCATCTGTCGCGCCGCGGTTCAATAAAGAGACGACATGGACTATCTGTTTTCAACGATTCTTCTCGTGCACATCGCTTCGGCGCTCGCCGTCATCGGGCTCGTTCTCGTGCAGCACGGCAAGGGCGCCGACATGGGAGCGGCTTTCGGCAGCGGCGCGTCGGGCAGCCTTTTCGGTTCGACGGGATCGGCGAATTTCCTGAGCCGGACGACCGCCGTGCTGGCGGCGCTTTTCTTCATGACGAGCCTCGCGCTCGCTTATATTGCTTCAAATAAGCCGCGCACGACTGGCAGTGTGATGCAAGAAGCTGTAAAATCGCAGCCTGTTTCCACGCCGGCGGACGCGGCGGCGAAACAAGCCGGGAGCCCGGTGAATCCTGCGGGTTCTGCGGGTTCCACGAATCCGGCAGCGGACTCGGGTTCGAAAGCGAAAGATATTCCGAAGTAGCTCAAAGTAGGTATTTGGGAGTTTTACACAGCGGCGGGGAAGCTTGTGCCCTCGTTTGACCTTGCCGTCTGATGTGGTAGTGCCGACGTGGTGAAATTGGTAGACACGCTATCTTGAGGGGGTAGTGACTTCGGTCGTATGAGTTCGAGTCTCATCGTCGGCACCAAGTGGAGCGCCCCCTCGCGGGGCTCCGACCTGATTTTTTGCGATTGCGCGGCGGATCATGCTGGAAACCTATTTCCCGATCTTCGTTTTCGTCCTGATTGGCATCGTCTTCGGCATCGCGCCAGTCATCACCGGCATGGTCGTTGCGCCGCATCGACCGAACAGCGAAAAGAATTCACCTTACGAGTGCGGCTTCGAGGCCTTCGAAGATGCCCGCATGAAGTTCGACGTGCGCTATTACCTGATCGCGATCCTGTTCATTCTCTTTGACCTCGAAGGCGCTTTCCTCGTGCCCTGGGCGACGATCTTCAAGGAAATCGTCGCCACCGATTCGGTCAAGTGGTTCGGCTTCATCGAAATGCTGGTTTTCATCGCCATCCTGGTCGTCGGCTATGTCTATGCCTGGGCCAAGGGCGCGCTCGATTGGGAATGAGGGACTTAAGCGATGGGTATTGATGGCGTCCTGCAGGAAGGCTTCATCACGACGACTGCGGACAAACTGATCAACTATGTGCGCACGGGCTCGATGTGGCCGATGACTTTCGGCCTGGCCTGCTGCGCGATCGAAATGATCCACGCCGGTTGTTCGCGCTACGACCTCGACCGCTTCGGCATCGTGTTCCGCCCGAGCCCGCGCCAGTCCGACGTGATGATCGTCGCCGGCACGCTGACCAACAAGATGGCGCCGGCGCTGCGCAAGGTCTATGACCAGATGGCCGAGCCGCGCTGGGTCGTCTCGATGGGGACCTGCGCCAACGGCGGCGGCTATTATCACTACGCCTACTCGGTCGTGCGCGGCTGCGACCGCATCGTTCCCGTCGACATCTACGTTCCGGGTTGCCCGCCGACTGCCGAGGCGCTGATTTACGGCCTGATCCAATTACAGAACAAGATCCGTCGTACCAATACGATCGCCCGCTAATCGTTAATCCCCCTCGAGAGTTCGGAGTTCCTGATGTCCGCGAAGCTTGAAGCGCTTAGCCAGAATCTGCAGACGCATTTCGGCGATCGCATTGGTGCGCCTGAAGTCGCTTTTGGCGAAGTCACGATCGACGTCGGCGAAGCCGAGTATCTGTCCGTGATGGCCGAGCTTCGCGACGCGCCCGACCTGCGTTTCGAGCAGCTCGTCGACCTCTGCGGCGTTGATTATTCGACCTATGGCAACGCCGAATGGCCGGGCAAACGTTTCGCCGCGGTCAGCCATCTCTTGTCGATCACCAACAACTGGCGCCTGCGCGTTCGCTGCTTTGCCGCCGACGAGGATTTCCCCTCGGTGCCTTCGGTCGTTTCGATCTGGAACTCGGTGAACTGGTTCGAGCGCGAAGCCTTCGACCTCTTCGGCATCGTTTTCCCGGGCCACCCGGACCTGCGGCGCCTGCTCACCGACTACGGTTTCATCGGCCATCCCTTCCGCAAGGATTTCCCGATTTCCGGTTACGTCGAAATGCGCTACGACCCCGACCAGGGGCGCGTGATTTATCAACCCGTGACGATCGAGCCGCGCGAAGTGACGCCGCGGATCGTTCGCGAAGACCGCTACGGGGACGTCGAGAATGCCTGATATCCAGAACTACACGCTCAACTTCGGTCCGCAGCACCCGGCGGCGCACGGCGTCCTGCGCATGGTGCTCGAGCTCGACGGCGAAGTCGTCCAGCGCGCCGACCCGCACATCGGCCTTCTCCACCGCGCCACCGAGAAGCTTGCCGAAACCAAGACCTGGATCCAGTCGGTGCCGCACATGGACCGACTCGACTACATGT
>CAZALA010000116.1:0-11487 GCA_964485725.1 uncultured Propionivibrio sp.
CGATGGAGTCGAGCGATCCCGGCGTCGTCAAGCTGGCCGTGATGGCCGAGGTGCGCAACCACTTCCGCCCCGAGTTCATCAACCGCATCGACGAAGTCGTCGTTTTCCACGCGCTCGACGAGAAGGAAATCAAGTCGATCGCGAGGATCCAGCTCGGCTACCTCGAACAGCGCCTCGGCAAGCTCGAGATGCGGCTCGAGGTCGACGACAGCGCGCTCTCCGAGGTCGCCGCCGCCGGTTTCGATCCGGTCTATGGCGCGCGGCCGCTAAAGCGCGCGATCCAGGCGCAGATCGAGAACCCGCTCGCCAAGGCGATCCTCGAAGGACGCTTTGCCGCCGGCGACACCATCCGCGTCGCTTCGCACGCCGGGGTGATGCGCTTCGACAAGCGCTGAAAAGCGGCACCACGACCGCCGCGGCGCCGGCGCGGCTCCGCTCGCCGGCAAGCCGGCGAGCGCCAGCGCGTGCGCGCGTCTGAACCTTGTCGGCGCCGCCCGGTCCTACCTGCGCAGAGTCTTGAAAACGGCAAGAAAGGTCGCATCTTCTTCCTGAACACAAAGGAGTCATGATGCACATCGTCTATAACAGCGAAAGCTACGCCATCGTCGCCTACCCGATGAGCCAGGCGCTCGAACTCGTCGACAAGCTTGCGAGTCGCACGCTCTACGTCCAGGGCTCGGTCGCGGTGAACCTGCGTCAGGCGATCGACGACATCCCGTTCGAGCAGCGCGACCAGGAATCGATCGATTCCCTGCTCGACGATTACTGCGTCGGCGCGGCGCGCCCGATCGCTTTTCACTGAGCGCTTTTCACTGAGCCTTTCCTGCCGCGTATAATGGCGAGCCAGCGTCGGCCCGAGTGCGGGTCGGCCGGCAAACCAGGCGGGAAGGTCAAAATGGCATTGTCAGATTTCTTCGATATGACGCTGTACGAATCCGATCACACCAAATTCATGCGCGAACAGCTCGCCCTGCATCCCGACTGGGCCGAAGACCAGCTCGTCGGTCGCTCGCTGCTCTGGGACCGCAAAATCGATCTTGTCGAGCAGAAAGCCTTCGTCGAGGCGAAGCAAATGGGCCGGCCCTATCCTTACGACGTCAATTTTGAGCAGCGGCCGGCCGACGATGGCCTTGGCGCACCGCCGATCAACGAGGTCGAAGAGCCGCCCAAAGCGTGAGCGAGGCTGAGGCAGGCCGCCGCCTCGGGTAAAGCCCGAAGCTGCCGGCTTCAGGCCTTCGTCGTCGAATCGCCGAGGCTGAAATCGGTCGATGACGGGACGGCGTCGAGCGCCTTGATTGGCTGCACCGGCCCGGGCGTGGCAAGCGTGGTTTCGCGCGGCCGATCGACCTGCGAACGATACGTTGCCGCCGACAGGTAAAGCGCCGTTGCCGCCGCCGAATACGTCTGGTCGGTCATCACCACATTGAAAGCCGTCGCGATGTCCTGCGCGATCCGGCGCTGGACGAGGCCGGTTTGCGCGTCGGCGACAAGCTCCGCCGCCTGCTCGCCGGGGCTCGTCGGTACCAGCGGCGCGGCGATGGGGGGCCGGGCGGGCCTGACGCTGGCGGGGGAAACGGTGCCGACCCCGGCGGAGTTTTCGGCTCGGCTTGCTGCGCCGGCGGGGCGATTGCCCTCGCTTGCGGCCCGCGCCGGGGCGTTGGCGGCGGCAGGCGCGGTGGCGCCCTCGAGATTGGCGATGAAGCTCGGGTTCTGGCCGATCAGCGCCGTTCGTGTCGCGTTTTCGACGATGCTTTCGAGCGCCGCGCTGGCAAGGCTCGCGTTGGTCACGGTGACGGTTGCCGCGGCGCGCGCCTGCGCCTGCAACTGGGCTGCGGTGACGGCCGGGACGGCCGTCGGGCTTGCTGCTGATACCGTTGAAAGCGCCATTTTCGACATCCCCGACATCCGCTAAATCGACGAAAGCCACGAACTCACGACGCCTGGGTCGCAAGCTGGAATTCTGACGTGCGTTTGTTGAAGTGCGTTTGCTAATGTGCGATTCGATGGCTGTATTGCGCTTAAGTTCCAGTCCCTTGCCTGCACGCTTGCGGCTAATCTAGCTCGCCACCGCCGAAAAAGCCAGCGCGCTTGACTTTCGTTCACCCGGCATCGCGCGTGCTTGTCTGATCCTGCAGCGGGCAGACGACGCGTTTGACGCCCGGGTCCTCGTGGTGCCGGTGCACGCCGAAACCCAGGGCTTTCATCAGGCGGAACATCTTGGTGTTCATCGAGAGTACGTCGCCGACCATGTCGCGATAGCCCTTTTCGCGCGCGATGGCGATCAACGAGGTCATGAGCTTGCGGCCGACGCCGTGCATCTGCCAGTCGTCGGCGACGGCAAGCGCGAACTCGACGGTCTCGCCGTCGGGATTGGTGACGTAGCGGGCAACGCCGATCTGCCGCATCACGCCTTTGTCGCTCAAGGTTGCGACCAGCGCCATCTCGCGGTCGTAGTCGATCTGCGTGAAGCGAACGAGCATCGCGGGGGTGAGTTCGCGCAGCGTGTCCATGAAGCGGTAATACTTGCTTTCGTCGGACAGGCTCTTGACGAATTCCTGTTCCATTTCGGCGTCTTCGGGACGGATCGGCCGGATCGTGATCGTCCGGCCGTCGGCGAGCGTCCACTCCGCGCTGTAGTGCGCGGGGTAGGGGTGAATCGCCATGTGCGCGTAAGGGTCGCCGGCTGCCGGCGCCGCGTCGATGACGATGCGCGCGTCGGCGGCGATCGCGCCGGTCTCGTCGACGATCAGCGGATTCAAGTCGAGTTCCTGCAGCCAGGGCAACTCGCAGACCATTTCGGAGATGTTGAGCAGAACCTGTTCAAGCGCGTCCATCTGCACGGCCGGCATACTGCGGTATTCCCCAAGCTGAGCCGCCGCCCGCGTCGAGCGGATGAGATCCTGGGCGAGAAAGCGATTGAGCGGCGGCAGGCTGATCGCGCGGTCGCTGAAAATCTCGGCGCTCGTGCCTCCCGACCCGAAGCTGATGATGGGGCCGAAGACGGGGTCGCGGACGACGCCGATCATCAATTCGCGACCGTTCGGCCGCGACAGGTAGGTTTCGATCGAGACGCCCCTGATGCGCGCTTCCGGGTAACGCTTGTTGACCGTCTCGATGATGTCGAGGTAAGCGTTGCGCACGCCGGCGGCGCTCGTGATGTTGAGGCGCACGCCACCGGCCTCGCTCTTGCGCACGAGGTCGGGAGAGTCGACTTTCATCGCCACCGGAAAACCGATCTGCTCGGCAAGCAGCAGCGCCTCGGCCGGCGTTTTCGCGACCATCGTTTGCGCGACCGGAATGTTGAAGGCGCGCAGGACCGCTTTCGATTCCATTTCCGAAAGAATCCTGCGCCCTTCCTGCAACACCGCCTCTATCATCATGCGGGCGCCGTCGCTTTCCTGCTGCGCGAGCTGCGAGGCCGCCTGCGGCGCTTGCAGCAGGAGCTTCTGGTTCCGGTAATAAGTCGAGATGTGGTAAAAGACCTCGATCGCCGTCTCGGGCATGCGAAAGGCGGGAATGCCGGCGTTCTCGAGCGCGGTGCGCGCTTCGAGGACCTGATCCTCGCCCATCCAGCAGGCGATGATCGGCTTCGCCGCCTGTTCGGCGATGGCGATGATGCTCTCGGCGACCGCCATTGGCTGCGTCATCGCCTGCGGCGCGAGCAGGACGAGGATGCCGTCGACGCCTTCGTCGGCCGAGATGGCAAGGATCGCGTCGCAGTAGCGTTGCGGCGTCGCGTCGCCGCCGATGTCGACCGGGTTGCCGTGCGACCAGGTCGTTGGCAGCCTGGTATCGAGCGCCGCGATCGTTTGCTCGGCAAGCCGCGCGAGCGTGATGCCCATGTCGCCGGCGCGATCGGCGGCCATGGCGCCCGGGCCGCCGCCGTTGGTGACGATGGCGAGGCGCTCGCCGAGCGGGCAGAATTTCGACGCCAGCGCTTTCGACGCGTAAAACAGCTGGCCGACGTTCTTGACGCGAACGACGCCGGCGCGACGGACTGCGGCGTCGAAGACGGCGTCCGACCCGGCGACCATCCCCGAATGCGCGCGCACCGCCGCCGAGCCGCCGGCGTGGCGCCCGGCCTTGAGCAGCAGGATGGGCTTGATGCGCGCCGCCGAGCGCAGCGCGCTCATGAAGCGGCGGGCGTTGCGGATGCCTTCGATGTAGAGCAGGATGTAGCGGGTACGGTTGTCGCAGACGAGGTAATCGAGGATCTCGCCAAAATCGACGTCGGCGGTGCCGCCGATCGAGATGACGCTGGAAAAGCCGACGTGGTTGCTCCTTGCCCAGTCGAGCACCGCCGAGCACATCGCACCCGACTGCGAGATCAGCGCCAGATTGCCGGGGATGGCGCTGACGCTGGCAAAGGTCGCGTTGAGGCCAAGTTCCGAGCGAATGATGCCGAGGCAATTGGGACCGAGAACGCGGACCTTGTGGCGGCGGGCGATTTCGAGCGCATCGCGTTCGAGCATCGCGCCCGGGCCACCGGCCTCGGCAAAACCCGAGGAGATGATGATGACGTTGCGGATGCCGCTGCGGCCGCATTCCTCGATGATGGCGGGAACCGTTGGCGGCCGCGTCGCGATCACCGCCAGATCGACGCGCTCGCCGATCGCCTCGACGCTCGCGTAGGCGCGCTCGCCCTGGACGGTATCGTGCTTGGGGTTGACCGCGTAGAGCCTGCCCTTGTAGCCGGAGACGAGGATGTTGCGGAAAAGCACCGCGCCGACCGAAGCTTCGCGCTCGGAGGCGCCGACGACGGCAATCGACTGTGGTTCGAAAAGGCTCGTCAGGTAGTGCTGTTCTTGCATCGGAAGCCCCTGCCAGTCGTGAGTTTGCGGCCCCTCGTTAAGCCTGCGCGCACGGCTGCAAGCTAGCACAGAAGCTCTCTTATGTCAGCAGGGAAATGCCGGGTGCAACGCGGCGCTTGGCGGGTTCGCAGCCGGCGGGTTTTTTTGCAGCGGCGCGGCGAACTTCGCTACAATGGGGCGCTCGCTTTCCGGCCAATCACGACAATGATGTCCTCGCAACGCCATGACCTGATCAAGGCACTTTTCGAGGACTACATCGAGGCTTACGCGTCGCGCGACGATCGTCTGACGGCGCGTTTCAGCGAGAACTTCAGCGGCTACACCGGCGGCGGCGATTTCCTCGTGACGAGCCGCGCCGAGTGGGTCGGCATCACGCGCCAGGATTTTGCGCAGGTGCCCGCGCGCATCCGCATCGAAATCCTCGACGTGTCGTTCCAGGACTTGAGCGACGACGTCGTCACCGCCACCGGCTTCTTCCATATCCATCTGCCGATTCCCGACCACGTGCTGGCGCGCGAAACGGCGCGGCTGACGCTCAATTTTCGCCGCGAAGGCGGCGACTGGAAAATCGTCTATAGCGGCATCTCGATTCCGTATCACCTCGTTCAGGAAGGCGAGGTCTATCCCTTGCAAAGACTCGCCGAGCGCAACAGCGATCTGGAAAAACTCGTCGCCGAAAGAACGCGCGAACTGAGCGAAGCCAATTTCAAGCTCGAGCTCCTGAGCAATACCGACGGCCTCACCGGTCTTGCCAACCGGCGCGGCTTCGACCTCGCGCTCGCCAAGGAATGGCAACGGGCGACGCGCTCGGCTTCGCCCTTGAGCCTGATCATGCTCGACGTCGACCACTTCAAGGCCTACAACGACATTTACGGACACCTTGCCGGCGATGACAGCCTGCGCGCGCTGGCAGCGATCCTGCTCAGCGAGGCGCGGCGATCGGGAGAAATCGTCGCGCGCTACGGCGGTGAAGAATTCCTGGTGCTGATCCCCGATGCCGACGCCGCAGCCGGGCTTGCTGCCGCGCAGCGCATCCGGGCGGCGTTCGCCGCGCTGGCGGTGGCGCACGCCGGTTCGGCGTCGGGCAGGCTGACCTCGAGTTTCGGCGTCGCGAGCCTCATCCCGGCCTTGCGCCAGGAGTCCGACGAGCTGATCGCGCAGGCCGACCACGCGCTTTACCGGGCGAAAGCGCTCGGCCGCGACCGCATTGAGGTGGCGAAGGCGGTGCCGATCGATCCGCAAGCCGAGCTGGTGCGGCCTGAGGGCGCCTGACGCGCGCCGCGGCGCTGCGCGCGGCCGGCGCGGCAAAGCGCTGGCGCAAGCGCCGAGTGGACAGCCGCAAATGAAGAGGCGTATCGCTGTTTTTCTTCTCGCGCTGCTGGGCGGCTGCGCCGGACTGCCCCCGGGCGCCGACTTTCCGCGCGCACCCTCGCTGGCGCCGGTGCCACCGGCCGCCACCCGGCTCGGGCGACAGTTTGAAGCGGCCGCACGCGAACACCCCGGACACTCGGGATTTCACATCGTCGCGGTCGGCGCCGACGGCTTCCTGATGCGCATGCAGATGATCCGGGCCGCCGAAAAAACGCTCGACCTGCAATACTTCATTTTCCGCGGCGACGAAACCGGGCGCCTGCTCACCGACGCGGTGCTGCAGGCGGCCGACCGCGGCGTGCGCGTGCGCGTGCTCATCGACGACGGCGAAACGCGGCTCGGCGACGACAAGATCGGCCTGCTCGAGGCGCATCCGGCGGTACAGATCCGCATCTACAATCCTTTCGCCTATCGCGGTCATCTCAACGCCGTGCGCGCGCTCGAGTTTGCCTTCAACGCCTCGCGCCTCGACTACCGGATGCACAACAAGCTCCTCGTCGTCGACAACGCGATGGCGCTGATCGGCGGCCGCAACATCGGCGACGAATACTTCCAGATCGACCCCGACGCGCAGTTTGCCGACGACGACGTGTTTGCCGCCGGCCCGATCGTGCAGGCGCTCTCGGGGACTTTCGTCGAGTTCTGGAACAGCGCGCTGTCGATTCCGGCCGAGGCGCTCAATGCAGGCAGCTCGACGCCCGCGATCGTTGATGAGCAGCGGCGCGCGCTGCAGGCGCATACGCGCGGGGTCAAGGCCGAGGGCAGCCTCTACCTCGCCCGCGTCGCGAGCGGCGAACCGCTCGGCGGCATCCTCGGCGGCCGCACGCCGCTCGTCTGGGCGCCGGCGCGGCTCATTGCCGACAGCCCGGACAAGAAGCAGGTCGAAAGCGGCGCCATGGTCGGGCGCCTGATGCAACGCGCCGTCGCCGACACCGTCGTCGCGGTGCAATCCGAGCTCTTGATGATCACGCCCTACCTGATCCCGGGAGAAGAGGGCCTGAAGCTGTTGACCGACCTGCGCCAGCGCGGCGTGCGCGTGCGCATCCTGACCAGTTCGCTCGAAGCCTCGTCGGTGCTGCTCGCGCACTCGGGCTATATGCACTACCGCGAGCCGCTCATCGAGAGCGGGGTCGAGCTCTTCGAGATTCGCTCGCTGCTCGGCAACAGCCGCGGCAGCGGGCAGACGGCAGCGATCTCGCGCCACGGCAATTATTCGCTGCACGCCAAGCTCTTCGTGTTCGACCGCAGGCGCCTGTTCATCGGCTCGATGAATTTCGACCAGCGCTCGATGCACCTCAATACCGAGATCGGCCTCATCATCGACAGCCCGGTGCTCGCCGAGCAGCTCGCCGCGCGCTTCGCGGCGATGGCCGAGCCGGCCAATGCTTACCGCGTGCGCCTGCGCGAAGAGACGCCCGGCGGGACTCGCAGCCTCGTCTGGGAGACGCAGGAAGGCGGTGCCAGCGTCACCCACACCACCGAACCTGCGCGCAGCGCCTGGCAGAGGATCGCCGCGCACCTGCTCTCGCTGCTGCCGCTCGACAGCGAACTCTGACGCCTCGCTCCTGTGCGCCCTGGCGCACAGAAAAGCCGCGGCCAAGCGGCAATCATTCTCCGGCGGTGCAGCTTTGCGCCGCGCCAACCGGGGGGTCAGCAAATGTCTGGAATTGCCATCGAATCGGCGCAGGTCGCCGATTCGGCCATTGCGCGAGCTCGCCGCTGCCTGAACACGCTCATCAGCGTTGCCGCCAAGCCGATCTGGCGACGTCACGGTCGGGCGCTGCTCTGCTCCAGCGTCCTCGTCGTCGCGAGCCTCTCGGCCTCCGCGGTGATGTGGAGCCGGCCCAGCTCGGGGCCGGCCGCGTTTGCAGCAGAGGCGGTGAGCGAGGCTCGTGCCGCTGCGCCGGCAAGATGTCCGGAATGCGGCTTCGTCGAATCCCTGCGCGAAGTGCCACCAATCGCGGCGACTGCCGACACGCCGGGCGCTGGCGCGCGGCCAGCGCGCACCTACGAGATCACCTTGCGCATGAAAGACGGCAACCGCCACCGCTTTACCGACACCAATGCCGCGAACTGGCGAGTCGGCGAGCGCGTCATGCTGCTCGGCGCCGCCAATGACGCGAGTCGCTGATGCGCAGCCCGCTTGGTGGGCCAGCAGACGGACCGCCGCGTTTGTTCTCCTTAGGATTCACCCATCGGAGCCGGGGTCGTCCTCACGCTCACCCGGCCGCTTGCACCGTGGCAAGGCGCGCTGCGCAAAGCGGCAGCCCTGACGAAAAGAAGTGCTTTTCCGGCATCCCTGCCAATGCATCCGCATCTTCATGCGCATAAGGAATCACCATGAATACATTCAAGATCAAGGCGCTCGTTCTCGCCGTCACTCTCGGCCTCAGCTTCGGCGCCATCGCGCAGAGCCTCACCAAGGCCGACTACAAGGCCGGTCGCGACCGGATTTCGGCCGAGTTCAAGGCGGGCAAAGCCGCGTGCTCGTCGCTCTCCGGAAACGCCAACGACCTCTGCGTGCTCGAAGCGAAAGGCAAGGAGAAAGTCGCCTTTGCCGAACTCGAGGAGAGCTACAAGCCGACGGCGAAGAATCGTCAGGCGCTTGCCGTCGCCAAGGCCGAAGCGGCTTACGGCGTCGCCCACGAAAAATGCGATGACCTCGCCGGCAACGCCAAGGACGTTTGCGTGAAGGAAGCGAAAGCTGCGCAGACGAGCGCCAAGGCCGAGGCCAAGGCGCAGTTGAAGACGACCGATGCCAACGTCACCGCCGGGGCCAAGACCGCTGACGCGCGCGCCACGGCCAAGGAAAAGACGAGCGCCGCACGCGCCGACGCCAGCGCCGAAAAGAACGAAGCCAATTACGTCGTCGCCAAGGAAAAATGCGACACCTACGCCGGCGGCGCCAAGGACAAGTGCCTTGACCAGGCGAAGATCAATTTTGGCAAGTGAATTGGCAAGTGACGCACCCGTCGCTCAACCTTGCCCGCAGCAACCACTGAAGAGGTAGCCCAATGAAGACCATGAATCGAATCACCTTGAGTTCGCTCGCCGCGGTTCTCGTGCTCGCGCTCGCGGGTTGCGGCGGCATGAGCCGCCAGGATGAGAACACCGCGGTCGGCGCCGGCATTGGCGCGGTCGGCGGCGCCATCCTCACCGGCGGCAGTGCGGTCGGCACCGTCGGCGGCGCCGCCGTCGGCGGCGTCATCGGCCACCAGGTCGGCCGTTAAGCGAAGGCGCCTGACCCGCAAGGGTCAGTGCGCTTGCGACCCGTCGCTCCGATCACGGGGCGACCGTTGAATGACTGGAGATAAGAGAAATGTCAATCGTACGTTTTCTCAGGGCCACCGCCTCGGCAGCGCTGATTGCCTTCCTGCTCGCGGGTTTGATGGCCTGCACCAAGGAAGGCCCGGTCGAGCGTGCCGGCAAGGAAGTCGATAAGGCCGCCAGCAAGGTCGGCCAGCAAATCGAAAAAGCCGGCGACAGCGTTCAGGATGCCGCCGGCCGCAAGTGAGGCCGCGCGCTTTTTTCATGCGCGACCCGCGACGAACCCGGCAGCACCGCTTCAATCAACCCAGGAGGCACCATGAGCAATGAAACAGGCCCGGCGATCGGATCGCTCGGGCAGAAGAAGGACAAACTCGTCGGCGATCTCAAGGTAGCCGTTGCCGACGCCAACGAGCTCCTCAACGAACTCACGCATCTGAGCAGCGAAGAATTTGCCGCCGCGCGTGCCCGCATTGAAGCGCAGCTTGCCAACGCGATGAGCGGGCTGCGCCTGGCGCGCAGCGAGACCGCCAGGCAGGCGTGCAGGGTGGCGCGCGCGAGTTCGGACTATGCCCGCGAAAATCCCTGGCGCCTCGCCGCCTTCGTCGTGGCCGCGTTTGCATCCGCAGTGCTCGTCAGCCGCTGCGCCAGGCTTCCCGGGCGCCATGAACAATAGACGACTTGTCGTGCTGGCACGCCCGGCAGCGGATGCCGGTGCTGCCGCCATCGCCACGCATCGCATGGCGTGCCCGCGCTGCAATTCGTCGGTGTTCCGCGTCTCGCGCCGCTTCGTCGATCTGGTCGTCAGCCTCTTCATCCCGGTTCGCCGCTTCCGCTGCATCGCGATGAACTGTGCCTGGGAAGGCGCGCTGCGCGACAAGCCGCGGTCCGTCTCACGCGCCGCACGCGGCGATCTGCTCGGGCAGTGAGGGCGCAAGTCAGACGCGCGGCGCGCAGGCGCCGCAGCCGCGCTCGCCGCAGCATCGCATGCGGCGGCCTTGCTCAGCGCGCTGGCGGCGGGTCGCCGTCGTCGCCGGCAAGCAGCGAGCGCAATCCCACGTAATTTCTGCTTTCCCCGGGCTCGACCGGCGCTGCCACGGGCGGCGCCAGGCGCTCAATTTCAGCGGCATAGTCGCGATTGCGCTGCTGCTCGCTGGCAAGCTCGCGTTCAAGGTCGGCGACTTGGCGGCGCAGGCGAGAATTGGCCCACTGCCTGCGGATCACCGACGGCGATGACAAGAGCGCGGTGATGAGAACGCCAAGACCGAGGGCGACGAGCAGCACGACCGCGAGCGAGCCCTCGAAGTGCCAGAGCGCCAGCGTGACAACGACGTTCGCCGTGTTCTGCAACGCGAAAAAGACCGCGCCGATGGCAAAAACGATTCCGACGATCAACATGAGTTGCATGGTTTGCTCCGTTCGCTTCGGGCCAGGATGGGACGGCGGGCCGCCCGAAAAGCTGCGCGACGGCTCAGGATAGCGCGAAATCGGCGAGAACGATGATGCTGACGATCAGCAGCGTGGCAGGGTCGGCGACCCTGCCACGCTTCGCGGCGCCAGGCTGACTGCTTCAGGCGCGCGGCTCGCCATGGCGATTGACCGTGATCGTACGGCCCGGCGGCGAAGTCAGCTGCACCGTGTGCTGCTCGCCACGAAAGGCGTAGGCGACGTCCCAGTATTCGGTTCGCGCCTGGCTCGGGATGCTCTCGCAGCGGCGCACGTCCTGCGTCGTCGGTTGCGTCGAGCCGCCGCTGTTGCGGCCGAGGCTGTTGCCAACGAAGCCGCCGGCGACCGCCCCGCCAACGGTGGCCAGGCTCTGGCCGCGCCCGCCGCCGATCTGATGGCCGAGGATGCCGCCGATGACGGCGCCGGCGATCGTTCCCGGCGCCGAATTGTCGCTGCGTTCGGGCGTCCCTTCCTGGTGCTCGACCCAGCAGCGTTCCTGCGGCGGGCCAACCACGGGGCGAACCGCAGGGACCCCGGCCTCAAACACTTGCCGGCCGCGCCGGCGGCCATGAGCGGGGGGCCGGCGCCGCGG
>CAZALA010000117.1:0-11362 GCA_964485725.1 uncultured Propionivibrio sp.
AAAGGCGGGGATCAGCGAAAAGATCCCGCCAACCATGCCGGCCGTAATGCCAAAGGCAACCAGCTTTAACGCACTCATCAGGTTCTTCTGGCCGCTGAAAACGGGGGCCAGCGCATCGGTGATAAAGGCCAGAACAAACATCATCACCAGCGACGAAACGTAGCCGACGACCATGGTGACCAGGCCCTGGAACAACGAGACGCGAACGGAATAACCGAAGACATTGCCGCCCACAAGCGTCGTTCCGATAAACCCGGCAGCCGCAGGAATCAGCGCGAGAATCATGATGTACGCGGTGTAGAGCGTGGGTACGTCCCAGTACTCGCTATCGATGACCGGCCAGGTTTGCTTGGGAGTGAGCAGGATGTCTTTGACGCGCTGGACAATGTTCATGACACACCTTTCTTCAATTTTTTTAATTGAACTTTGCGAGGACGACCTGAAACAGCGCCAGATATTACTCCTGTTTAAACCTGATTAGTACAGATACGGGGGGGTAACAAAAAGCCCCGGTGGCCAGAAGGCTCCGGGGCTTCCCGCATCGGCAAATCGCTGATGCGCTACAGCGAGGGGTTACAGTTCCTTGGCATGGCTGGCAAGATACTCAGCCACGCCGGCAGTTGAGGCTTTCATGCCGGCTTTGCCCTTGTTCCAGCCGGCCGGGCAGACTTCGCCGTGCTCTTCGGTAAATTGCAGCGCGTCGACCATGCGCAGCATTTCGTCGACGTTGCGGCCGAGCGGCAGGTCGTTGACGACCTGGTGGCGGACGACGCCGGCCTTGTCGATCAGGAAGGAGCCGCGGAAAGCGACGCCCGCGGCGCCGAACTCAACGTCATACGCGCGGCAGATCTCGTGCTTGACGTCGGCGATCAGCGGATATTGCACCTGCCCGATGCCGCCGTTGTTGACCGGCGTGTTCTTCCACGCGAGGTGCGTAAATTGCGAGTCGATCGAGACACCGATCACTTCGACGCCGCGCGCCTTGAAGTCGGCGAGGCGATGGTCAAAGGCGATGAGTTCGGACGGGCAGACGAAAGTGAAGTCGAGCGGATAGAAGAAGATGACCGCGTATTTTCCCTGCGTCTCCTTGGAGAGCGTGTAGGGGCGAATTTCGTTGTTGCCGAGGACCGCATTGGCGGTGAAATCGGGGGCCTGCTTGCCGACGAGAACGGCCATGAATTATCTCCTTGAGTGGTTTGTTGTTAAAAGTGTAAGCGCTGAACTAAGCAAAACAATGCAACCTATCAAAACCGGCCAGCATCGCAACCGGCGACCGAGCTTAGTCATCGGCGCGCCCGGGCAAGTTCCCCTTGTCCTCAAAACGTCGCGCGCTGCTCAAAACCCACGGCGGGCGCCGCGTCGGCGGTTTCATCATTGACGAGGACGCGATCGACGCGCGCCGCCGGCGGCCCGTTCCATGCCCATGCGATGAGTTCGTCGACCGAGCCCTGCGCACCGCACACGAGCGCCTCGACCTTGCCGTCGCGGCGATTGCGCACCCAGCCGCGCAGCGCCAGCGATTTTGCCTTGGCGGCAAGCGACCAGCGGAAGCCGACGCCCTGGACGCGGCCCTCGATCAAGAGACGGCGGGTCGATTCTTGCATCGCTGCAGTTTAGCGCTTTGTTTTCCGTGCCGGGCAATATGAGCATCCGATCAGTCGAGAGCATCGGACAGCGCGGCCTGGCGAGAGAGGAAGAGGCCGGAGGGCTTGTGCGCTCGCCAAATGACCGCCCGGATCTTGCGATCCGGGCGGCTGGCCTGACCCTCGCCATTGGCTGCGCATGCAGCCAAGGTCCTAGGACAGCTGCTTGATCCTGGCGGCGGCCTTCTTTTTCGCCTCCAGTATTTCCTCTGCCGGCCACCTGCGGGCTGCTGCTTCTTCGATCGCCATCATTCCGAGAATGGCCAAACGCCATTCGTTTCTGGCGCGCCAATCATGTGGCCTCGTGACCGGTAGCGAACTACCACCTTCGGCCCTTGCGTTCCAGAGGTTGTGTGCCTTGCCTTCTTCGAAGCGCGCGCGGTCGGCATGCGCCTGGACCAGTGTCGTTTGCCGCAAGAGCTCGTCCGGAGCGTCCTTGAGGTGGGCGACCCACTTCATGTACTGCGAGAATGGACTGACGGCGCGGTCGGGATACTTCCTTGACTGGCCGCTCGGTTTGCGCTCTTGCTTCAGTGCTCGCTTCACTTCGTCGACGATCTCTGCGGCGGTGCCCCTGATCAGCTGGCTCGCCCACTCGAGGTATTCGGCGCCCTGCTGGCCGCCGGACTTCGAAGCTGTCTTCGTTGCCTTCGTTGCTGCCTTCCTTGTTGCGTTCATCTTTCCGTTCTTCATCGATATTTCTCCTGGGTATGCCTGCGCCAGGCAGGCGGCGGCGAACCAGACCGTTGTCACGATCAGTCCGTGCGTCCGCGCGAAGCGCTTTCGCGCTCCGGGCTCAACTTCTCTTTGGGGTTTGTCCTTGGCGACGCGAGGTGACGCGCCGACCAGAACTTGCGCTGAACTGCAGAACTTGCCCAGCGCCGTCGGTCACTTCTCCCTTCGCGCCATTGCGGCGCGAAGGTTCTGCCAGCCAGGCGGCTGGCCTGTACCACATCAATCGCCTTGTCGCAGCAGCTTGATCTCGTCGAGTGCCTTCCTCTTCGCGGCGAGGATGGCCGCGGCCGTCCACCTGCGGGCGGCTGCCTCTTCGATCTCGTACATGAGCGCAAGGGCCAAACGCCACTCGTTGCGAGCGGCCCAATCATGGGGCCTTCTTAGCGGCAGCTTGATGCCGGTCTCGGCCTTGAGGTTCCAGACGTTGTGCGCCTTGCCCTCTTCGTAGCGCGCGCGGTTGGCGTGGTTGCGGGCTGCCGCCAATTTGCGCGTAAGGGTCAGGGGAACATTCCTGAGGTGCTCGACCCACTTCATGTACTGCGAGAAGGGGCTTTCCGCATAGTCCGGAAACATCCTCGATTGCTCCTTCCTTTGCTGCTCTTGCCGCAGCGCTCGTTTCACTTCCTGCACGATCTCCTTGGAAGCAGTCTTTATCAGCAGCGCCACCCACTTCACGTCATTCGAGGAGTGACTGCCGCGAGATTCCGGCGGCTTCTCTCTGGTCTTCCTTCTTGCCTTCATCGTTCCCTTCGTCATCGTTGTTTCTCCTGGGTTTTGCCTGCGCTACGCAGGCGATGGCGAACCGGACCGCTTTCACGATCCAGTCCGTGCGTTCACGCGAAGCGCTTTCGCGCTCCGAGCCAAGTGACTTCTGAGTTTGTCCTTCGCGCGGGCGCACAGAGCCGCGCTCTTGCGCATGCGGCGCTTGAGTTAGGTCGAGTGGATTCAGCCGGCCGTGCCGGCCTGACGCTTGCGGAGGACGGCCGCAGGACCTTGCGGTCCGCAGGCGCTTAAGAGGCGAGTAACGTTCGCAACGCCAATGCGATTGCATTGGGCTTCATGCGGCGCTGAGCGCTGCACAGAGCGGTGAGGCAGATCCTCACGGTAAAACGGCTTCAGTATTGCACCGGGCCCGAGTGTCTTTCAATCGTTTGGCCACCCGAAATACGGCATCCGCCGCGATTCAGGAAGTCGACGCGCGCCGCCGGCGGGCCTTTCCAGGCCGAGACAATCAATTCGTCGACTGAAGCTTGCGGACCGCACCCGAGCGCTTCGATGCTGCCGTCGCTGTGGTTCCCGGGCAGGGTCTTCAATCTTCTTTATTTGGCGACCCCAAAAAAAACCGCCAAGCAACGCTCAATCTCCACCATCGTATCCGGCGTCCTCAGTCGAGAGATGGGCGTAGCACGCCAGCCCAGCTGGTTCAACAGTGACCCGAATGCGCGCGTGCCGACAAGCATGCCGCCTCCGGCGAAGACCCCTTTGTTATGCAATTGAGCCAGGACCAGTGCGGCATCGTGTTCGACCGCGGCGAAACCCATTGCTCGCAGCGTTTTAGCTTGATGTTGGACGGCCTCCAGATCATCAAGCCTCGCCACCTCTTCGCTACCTTGCGGCCCAATGTGCTCCCGTGTTGTGCGCTTGCCTGCCGCATTGTAGCGAACCGCTGAATTGTTTTGGTTCGGTGAAACAACCGCGTGTCCCATGAACTCTTATTATAAAATACATCTTGTTTTTAAAATAACGGCTTCAGTTGGAGGCTCATATTTATGATTTCTTGCGATTCACGTGGAGGGAAGACGGTTGCGCAGGGTACGGGCTATCTGTCTTACCTGCCAGCCCCGCTTCCGCCACAGCCGCCGTTAACCTACGACGCCGAGATGATTCAACGATTATCTGCGGCGGACTTGGCCTTGGGCCAGTTATCTGGCGTAGCGGCGTTATTGCCCAACCCGGACCTGTTTGTGGCAATGTACGTTAGAAAGGAAGCGGTACTCAGCTCTCAAATTGAAGGCATCCAGTGCACTTTGGACGACGTGCTAGAGCAAGAGGTTTCTGACTCTGGTATCAAAACAAAGGACGTTGGAGAGGTCGTCAATTACGTTCACGCCATGAACTACGGCATTGACCGGTTAAACACCTTGCCCCTATCACTTCGGTTGTTGCGAGAGGTTCACGGGTACCTGATGGCTGGTGTTCGAGGGGAGCATAAAGCGCCCGGCGAGTTCCGCAAGACCCAAAACTGGATTGGACCGCAAGGATGCACACTGGCGACAGCCACCTTCGTCCCGCCAGCAGTGCCCGATATGCATGCAGCACTGGATAATTTGGAGCGATTCCTTCATGACCGGACGTCGTTGCCTCTAACTATTCAGTGCGCGCTTGTACACGCGCAATTCGAGACAATCCATCCATTCCTCGACGGGAATGGGCGATTGGGTCGTTTGCTGGTGGCATTGCTACTGCATGACCGCAGCGTGCTCCAACAACCTTTGCTGTACATCAGCTTGTTCCTGAAAGTTAATCGCATGGAATACTACGAACGACTTATGGATGTGCGCGTTAATGGCAATTGGGAAGGTTGGGTCAAATTCTTTCTGACGGGTGTTTCTGTGGTCAGTAAGGAAGCGGCTGCTACGGCTCAGCAAATCGTCGAGTTCCGCGAAGACACGCTTCGCAAAGCCAGAAACTACGGAAAGCATGAAGTCAGCTTGGTAGATGTTCTATTTGAGCATCCAATCCTGGACATTCGGTCTGCTGAGAAAATGCTTGGATGCACATATGCCACTGCGGCCACCGCCATGCAAAATCTTGAAAAAGAAGGCTGCGTGGTGGAAACGACGGGGCAGAAGCGTAACAAGCTGTTCAAGTTCATTGGCTACCTGCGGTTGTTTGAAGACAAGGCATCCGAATAATCCACACCAAACGCCGCGCAGTCCTTGACTGCCGGGGATTCCCTACATCAACGAGGCTGTAGAAAAAGTGCTTTCATTTGAACGACCGCTTCATATCAATTGAACCATCACTCTCGACCCAAAGCCGCCGATCATCTTTCTTCAGAGCAGTCATTCACCCCACGTGCACCGTCGACGACCATTAGCGTGGGCGGTCTATGGGCGCATTGAGGATAGCCCGCTCTTTACAAAACCATCGTCAGCCAACATGTAACTCCTGCAACGCAGGCATCAGGGTGTCAATCTTTTGCGCTCTTACTTGCCGCGGCCCAGGAGTGACAGCCGCTGCGTATGCGGAAAGTTCTTCTTTGCTCAAATGCCCGACGAGCGGGGGAAGATCCGAAAACCGCACATTCTGGTGCATCACGCTAGCGATGTATGTATGGCGCAATGCTTCCGGTGAGACGGATGCTGCGTCGTCCAGCCCAGCATCAAGCGCTGCACAGGTGATCCCGAAAATGATTTCCGAAGTTTCAGGCATTTGACCCGATGAATTGCAAAGAAGAGGTTGTTCCGGATCGTCACCAGCCTGTTCCTTCAGTAGCTGTGCCAGCCAGGCTGGCAGCACCAGCCTTCTCGTCGTCGTGCCACGCACCGTCAACTGTAAGCTTGCGTGATCAAGGTCCTTCACCCTCATTGCCTTAAGTTCATCGACGGTCAATCCCAGTAGCAGCGTAGCGCACCACAGACGCACCTCGCCATCGGCTGCGGCAAGGAGTGCACCGAGCTCATCCTGGTTCAATTCGCGAGGTAGACGCCACTGGTCTGACAGTTGCGGAACGGCCGCGCGAGCCGGTTCGAAGGTCAGGCTGGGGAAGGATTCTGGCGCTCCGACGGTCGGCTGCAGCCAAGGCTGTGGCATAACGACGGTGGTCGGCCCGACTGGTGGCGGCGAAGGCGAGCGATTGAACAGTTCTACGAACCACATGGCAAACAAGCCAAGCAGAAAGGAAGCCGCCAGGTTGATCAGCCCATCGCGCAGATAGTCAGGGCGCCATGGCTTTTCGGGCACCCTGGCCGCTTCGATTAGCTTGATGCTTGGCAGTCGTTTGATTTCCGTTGCTTCCAACTTCACCAGGCGCTCACTGGCATTGCGTCGGGCGCCCTCGATTCGAACCAGATCTTCTTCCATCGCTTTCGCCTCCTGGAAGTTGCCAGAAAAGATCTGAGCCGATCGTCGCAGCGCTTCGATCTGTCCGCGTAATCGTTCGACCGTGGCGCGAGTGCCGGCCGCTTCTTCTTCGGCCAAAGCCAGTGCCGCCTGCTGACTCGAAGCCCGGTTCGCCGCCAATTGCTGCTCGAGCTCAGACAGACGTGCGCGCAAAGCTCGCGCCGTGGGGTCCATGGCCATGAAGTCGGGCGTGTAAGTGCGCTCCATGTCACGCAATTGCTCACGGGTCGCCGAAATACGCTGCTCTATCGAGGCCAGCGTCGGGTTGTCTCGGGAGAGAACGGGACTGCGGCTGGCGGCCGCGGATTCACGCAAAGTGCGCAGCCGTCCTTCGGCCTTTGCGGCATCCTCGTTGGCTTTGTTGAGCGACTCGGAGAGGCCTTTGATCCGCGCCAAGGCTTCGTTTTCATTGCGCTCCGACGAGACAACGCCGCTGTGTTCACGAAAAGCGGCCAATTGCTTGCGCTTTGCGGTAATGGCTACACCGAGTCGTTCGACTTCATCACGCAGATTGCTGATCGCGTCTTGGGACCGATTGTCGTGACTGGCCAGGGATTGGTCATGAAAAGTCTGGATGAGCGTATTGACGACCTTGGCCATCAGTGGTGCAGACGCCCCGATCGCCTGCAACTCTACGATATCCGTCCCCGGTATCGGCGTTGCAGTCACCGCGTTCTGGAGTGCGATGACTGGGTCGGCGCCTGCGAAAGCCGCACCGTGTCCTTGGTTGGACAAGCGGCGAAACACTTCCTCCAAAAGGGGGCGACTCGTCAGGACTTGGGCCTGGGTGAGCAGATCGATCCGCAGCGCGGCTGGAATTTCCGCACTCGAACCGGTGGCTGTCGTTACCGTCTGGGAATCAACTGTCCCCGAGGTGATTTGTACTCTTGCATCCGCTCTGTAGTCCGGCGACCGAAGCAAGTTCCAGGAAAGGCCGGGCAGCAAGGAGAGCAAGAACACGAGGAGGAATACGATCAATCTGCGCCGATTGACGCGACGAGTTGCTTCTTCTGGGTCCGTCTGCGGTGAGGAATCGAATACGAGGTTGTTGCGAGGATGTGAAATCGTGGCCATGGAATTGAGCCTCTGCAATAAGTTCGATTGGTCTGTCACACCCGACTAAATGAAAGAGACTCTGCAAGCGTGGATTTGCCTCTGCGCGAAAACTCGTCGAACTTCAATTTCAAGGAACGACATCCGGAGCCGACAAATAGAACATTCGCAGCAATCCGGGAAAGCGCACGACGCATTGCAGACGTACTCGCGTTCTTTGATCGTTCTGACCTCGATACCGCTCCCAGACTAGCATTCGAATTGCCACTCTGACAAGCCAGTCAAGGTGACGAAAATGTCCAATGGGAACCGGTACTTAGCTGCCATAACATGCCGCTGCAGTTAACTGCAGCGCCGACATAAAGACATTAAGCGCATCCTTTATCAGCTACGCGGGGTTCACTACCGAAAGCTGCCCTTTACCAGAAGCAAATACGTTTTTTGCCCAACGAAGAGGCTAAAAAAGCTAGTTACAGACAAGACTGTTGACGTGGTCGCAGTCGTCACCGGTCAGCCAGCCAAACTTCTCGTCGACATGAAGCCGGATTCCCGCGATCTCGTAAAGCTGCTCAAATTTGACCCGAACCATATATCCAGCGCGAGGGTGCTAAAGACCTGCTTTCCAGCCATTGTACAAGCTGGCAATTACCCGAATTTGCTGGCGACCGATATTCCGGGTTTGGCAGTCAAGGCGATTTTGGTAACCTACGACTTTCAGCCGAAGGACACCGAACGCCATCTTCCTGGCATGACGCGGTCGCTCTGTCACAATTTCCGGACTCTCCAAGAAAAAGGACACCCAAAGTGGCGCGAGGTCGAAATGGCGTTACCGAATCTGGGGCGAGGATGGTTTTATTATGGCCCCGCATCGCGTGAACTTTGCTCTTGCATTCCAGGGTGCTCAAGCAGGAAACCCAAGTGCCGTTACCTCCGCAACAAGACCTCATTATCGGTCTTTGCACGTAACAGATCGCTAAGTTTGATTTCCCTGGGACGACCATTCCCGACGCACTGAAAGGAGGCAATACGTTGATTCGCACCTTTCTCCGAGGATTATTGCTGCTTGCCGCCTCGTTCTGCGTCGAGGCACAGGTACCCGAAAATCTACCCATCTCTCCAGCTTACAAAGGTGAGATTCGTCGGGGTGCAGATGGCAAACTGATGGTCCTGGAAACCGGGAAATCAGTCAGAGGCGATTCCGGCGAGGCATCAAGTCCGGCTACGATGTTCGTCGGTAGCCAGGAAAAAATCACGACGATTACCGAGGCGGCAAAATTGGCGCATGACGGCCAAGTCATCGAGATCCGGCCCGGAGATTATCGCGGCCAGCCAGCGGTATGGACTCAGCGCAATCTTGTTATTCGTGGCACCGGCGCGCGGCCGGTGATGATTGCCGACGGAAAAAATGCCGAAGGCAAGGCGATCTGGGTGGTCCGCGGCGGCAACGTGCGGATCGAAAACATCGAGTTCCGTGGGGCCAGAGTGCCTTCCGGCAATGGCGCGGGTATTCGTTTTGAGGCTGGCCATCTCGTTGTTCACCGTTGCGCCTTTTATGATAATGAAATGGGGATTCTCACCGGAAACCTCGCTGAGATGAGCTTGGAGATAAGCGACAGCACATTCGCATCTGCGCCGCATCATGAGGACCAAGCGCTCCATCTGCTCTATGTGGGCGCGATTGGACGATTCAAGCTCTCGGGAAGTCGTTTTGAAAATGGCTATGGCGGGCACCTGGTCAAGTCGCGCGCCGCGGAGAACGATGTTCGCTACAACATGCTGGTAGATGGGCCCGAAGGGCACGCTTCCTATGAGCTTGAATTTCCCAACGGCGGCATCGCCTATGTAATCGGAAATGTGATCGGACAGAGCGTCGGAACAGGCAATTCCGACATCATTTCATTCGGCGCCGAGGGTGCACGCTGGCCTGACAACGCGCTATTTCTCGCCCATAACACCGTAATCAATGACTTCCATGGCGGCACTTTCCTCAAGGTATGGGCGGATAAATTTCCCAACAACATCGAAACTTGGGTGATCAATAATATGACCGTTGGCTACGGCGATCTGTTCCGTTCAGCACACGGAAGACTCGAGGGAAACCGGCCAGCCGAGCGTCGTGATCTTATTGCCTACGGCGGGATGGCGCTGCGCCTGAACAGCAGCTCTCCTCTGCGTGGATCTGTCAGAATTCCAGGCGAGGCACGTGGCGTTAATCTGATGCCGACGGCCGAGTTTACTTTTCCTGTCGGTACTCGCCCAATTCACCCTGGAAGTTCTCTTGCGCCGGGTGCGCTACAGTAAGCCCGCGGACCGCTTAAGGCTGTTCACCAGGGGATCGGATTGTGAGCCGGAGTGACCCGCTCGGCGGGCTGTGTGGACAATGGGCCATGGCCTCCCGGCCGCGACCCTTCTCGATCCTACGGTCGCTTAAGAAATTATCATGCGTACTCGCGCTCCCTCGAGACGGCTTTCGTGAGTCGCGCCTCTCTACTTGATCCATCCACTCGCAAAATCTTGCACTGTCTGGGCTAGTTGCCTCGGATCGTGCCGGATGTAGTCGGTTTCGCTCATGAAATCGCGCTCGACAAGTTTTAGGTCATGTTTCAGCAGTGCATCTCGGTTGTGCAGACGCACGGGCGCCTTTCCTTCGGCTTGGTACTTTGTCAGCAAGTCGGCGCGCAATTCTCCGGTGTTGATCAGTACATAGTCGATAACGCCTTCACCGATGTATTGCTCGACCACCCGTACGAAGTCTTCAACACAGCAGCCGTCGGTCTCCCCGTGCTTGGTCATGATGTTGCAGACGTAGATGATTTTCGCATCCGTTTTACGGATAGCTTCAACCATGCCTGTGCACAGTAGATTCGGGATCAGGCTGGTGTAGAGGTCTCCAGGGCCAAGGATGACGTAGTCGGAATTCTCGATCGCTTCCTTGGCTCGCGGGTTCAGGTGGCCGCCGCCAAGCAGGAATGCATCACGGATCGCGATATTGCCATCGTGCTTGGGAATGTCGATATCAGTCTCACCGACGATGCAATCTCCGTTTTCAAGGGTGACCCCGAGACTCACATTGTCCAGGGTGACAGGGATGACCTTGCCGTGTACGTTGAACATCTCTGAGAGCCCTTCGATACCACGCTCGAAGTCCCCCATGATGTCCGCCAGAGCGGCGAGCAGCAGGTTGTCGATGGTGTGCCCGGCGATACTGCGGCCTTGCTTAAAGCGGTATTCGAAGAGACGGCGGACAACGTCGGTGTCGTCCGACAGTGCCACGATGGCGCGCCGCACGTCGCCGGGTGGAAGAATGCCGAACTCGTCGCGCAAGCACCCAGAGGAACCTCCGAGCCTGCTACCGTTACGATGGCTGCCAGATTGAGGTTCCTGTTCTCTTCCCCAATCCGGAAAGGACATTGAATGTCCCGGTGCCGCCTCCGATCGTGGTGATATTGCATTTCATTGCTTTGTTCTCCACGGGCTTTTGAGCAATAACCGGATGATACGTCCTCAGGTGTGTTTACGCTTTTTGCGCTAGCGGGCTGGAGAATGACCGGTAATTGCTGACCTGTCGCTCACGGACTATGCGGTTCAATTGCTTCCCGAAGACCAGCCATTCAGCAGGGCAGAGAACATCAAAATATTTGAATTGGATAACCACCTCGACCGTCTGCTTGTGGCCGCAAACTGCTGATCGCAACTCTACTCCCAGTCATCGGCCGTTTTCAATCGTCATCGGCGTGCGTTAGAGAGAGTTTGAGTCGGACCTGGCCGGCTACGTCTCTACCCTAATATTCATTCCGCCCCCCCTT
>CAZALA010000118.1:0-11243 GCA_964485725.1 uncultured Propionivibrio sp.
GATAGGTCGCGGGGGTCACGAGGATGCTCTTGGCCCAGGAAGAGGCCCCGGGCGTCGGGCGTGCGGGTGAGGTAAGTCTTGAGGTCGAGCGCCGGTGGCTCAGTGCGATAAGCGTCGACGCCGTTCGAGGCGCAGGCGGTGAGGCCAAGGGAGAACGACAGGGCAGCGAGCAGTTTCATGAGGCCAACTCCAAAGAGGAACGCCAGCGCCAGAGCAGCGCGCCGGCCAAGAGCTTGAAGCCGAGCGGCAACAAGGCGTAAGCGAAGACGAGCGCCGGCAGGCCGCTGCCGCTGCCCGGCACGTAGCCGAAGGCGGCGATCAGCGGCAAGGAAACGCCGGCGGCGAGCGCGAGGTTGAGCTTGGCGACGAGGTTCCAGACGCCGAAGCAGGCGCCGGCCTGGCGCTGGCGCTCGCCGAGGTCGGCGGCGATCGCCGCCGGCAAGGCGAGGTCGGCGCCGAGCGCCAGCCCCGAGGCGAGGCAGATCGCGGCAAATTCCCAGAGGTCGCCGCTGCCGAGGAAGCTCGCGCCGGCAAAGGCGGCGATCGACAGCGCGATGGCCACGAGCCAGGCGGCGACGCGGCCATGGCGCGCCGCAAGACGCACCCAGAGCGGCAGCGAGGCGGCGCCGGCGACGAAATAGAGCGCCAGCAGCGGGCCGCTCGCCGCCTCGGCGTGCAGGACGTCGGCGACGAAGAAAAGGAAGAGCGTCGCCGGCAGCGCCGCCGCGACGCCGTTGGCGACGAAAACGAAGAGGAGCCGGCGAAAAGCCCGGTCGGCGAGCACCTTGCGCAGGCTGGGTAGCAGCGGCGCGCGCGAGAACGGCGCCGCCGGCCCGCCGACGACGCCGTAGAAACTGATCGCCGCCGCGAGCAGGAGCAGCGGCGGCAGCAGCCAGCTCAGGCGCGCGATGCCGGCCGTCGGACTGCTGGCGAGCACGGCCGGCAAGGCGGCGGCGAGGACGACGCCGATCAGCCCGAAGCCTTCGCGGGCGGCGGTCAGGCGCGTACGCAGGCCGGAATTTTCCCCGATATCGGCGCCCCAGGCCTGATAGGCGACGGTCGCCGCGGAAAAGCCGAAATAGGTCAGAGCCAGCGCGCCGAGCAGCCAGACCGGCACGCCCTCGCCCGGGGGATTCATCAAGGCGACGAAACCCAAGGCGAAGGGCACGAGCGCGAGCGCCAGCATGCGCCGGCGCGGCACGCGGTCGGCCAGCCAGCCGAGCCAGGGATCGACGCCGGCGTCGAGCAGGCGCGCGCCGAGCAGGATCGCCCCGAGCAGCGCCAGCGACATGCCGGTCGCCTCGGCATAGAAGCTCGGCACGTGCACGTAGATCGGCAAGGCGGCAAAGGCGAGCGGCAGCCCGAGCGCGCCGTAGGCGAGGACAGCGGCGCTGCCCATCGTCGCGCGGACGGCGGGCAAGCCTTGCGGGCGCGCGGGAGAGCGCTCAGCCACGGGCATCACTGCGCCGGAGCAAGGCGGCGCGCAGATCGGGGGCGCTCGTGCGCGCGTCGAGCCAGATGGCGAAAAAGGCCGCGGCAAAGGCGGCCTCGTCGACCTGGCCCAGGCTTCGCCCGTTCAGATGAAAGATCGCGCCGGCCGGCCGGTAACTGCCGACGATGACGTCGCCCGGTCGCACCTCGGGAAAGAGGCCGGCCATCAGGGCACCCCAGCGTGCGAGCGTCGCCTCGTCGGCGAGCCCGAGGGCGCGCATTTCCTTGACGCTCGCCTCGGCGATCGCCGCGCCGGCGATTTGCCGCCGGTAAGTGAGTTGCAACGCGAGCGGCGGGCGCAGCGGGTCGTCGCCCGCCCACAATTGCGCCTCATAGACGAGAAAGCCGAAGCGGCGAAATTCGCCGCTGCCCCAGCGCTGCAGGCCGGAGGTCGGCTCCGTGTTCGCCCACGCGGCGAAGGGCGCCACGGCGAGGCCAAGCAGAAGCTGCCGGCGCCGCGGCGAAGCGGGCGTCTCAGGCTTAAGCATGCGCGAGCTCGAACTGGACGACGTCGACGTTGCCGGCAAGAAACCCCGCCTCGCAGTAGCACAGATACATGCGCCACAGGCGGCGAAACTTCTCGTCGAAACCGAGCTTCTCGATTTGCGGCCATTTCGCCTCGAAAGCGCTGCGCCATTGCCCGAGCGTGCGCGCGTAATCATGGCCGAAGGCGTGTTCGTCCCGCACGCGCAGCCCCTCTTTCGCCGCGGCGGCGCGAAAAGCCTCGCGTGAGGGCAGCATGCCGCCGGGGAAGACGTATTGCTGGATGAAGTCGGTGCCGCGCCGGTAGCCGGCGAAGAGGTCGTCGCGGATCGTGATGCTTTGCACCATTGCCGTGCCGCCTTCCTTGAGCGCGCAGGCGACGGTCTTGAAGTAACCCGGCCAGAAGCGCTCGCCGACCGCCTCGAACATTTCGATCGAGACGACGTGATCGAAGTGCTCGCGGTTGTCGCGGTAATCCTGCAGGCGCAGATCGGCCTGCGGCACGCGCTTTCGCGCCCAGGCGAGCTGGGCCGGCGAGAGCGTGAGGCCAGTCAGCTGCAGGCCGTCGGCGAGCGCGAGCTCGGCAAAACCGCCCCAGCCGCAGCCGATTTCGAGCACGCGCTGCCCGGCCTTGGCGTGCAGCCGATCGAGGATGCGCCGGTACTTGGCGCGCTGCGCCGCCTCCAGCGAGCCCGCGTCGTCAGCCGAAAAGAGCGCCGCCGAATAGGTCATGCCGGGGTCGAGCCAGAGCGCGTAGAAATCGTTGCCGAGGTCGTAGTGGGCCATGATGTTGCGCTGGCTGCCGGCCTTGCTGTTGCGATTCAGAAGGTGGCGCACGCGCGCCGCCAGGAGGTTGGGCCACGAGCCATAGACGGCTTTCTTGAGCGCCGCGCGGTTGCTCGCGAGCAGCGTCAGCAGGCCGGTGATGTCGGGCGAATCCCAAAGGCCATCGAGATAGGCCTCGGCCATGCCGATGTCGCCGCGCGCCAGGACCATCGCGAAAGTCGCCTGATCGTGCACCTGCATGGTCACGGCGTGCTCGCCGTCGCCAAAGAGCGCGCACGAACCGTCGGGCAGGCGGATTTCGAGCAGGCCGCCGGAGAGTTTTTCGAGCATCTGGAAAACCAGACGCGTATCGCGGTTCGCGTACGGGTTGGCACGCGAGTTCAGGGTCGTCGTGTTCATGGCGTCGATTCCGGGAAAGGTGGGGAGAGACGGGCGCCGCGGAAGGGCACCCCTTTGGCCCAGAGCTTCAGGGCTTGCCAGTGGATGCGGAAGATCACGCCGGCGGTGAGAAAAGGCATGCGCAACAAGGCACCGAGCAGCGCGCTGGCGGTCCACGCCCGCGCCTTGCCGGAGATCGACGTCAGCAGCAACTCGCCGTCGGCGTCGTCGTAGTCGATGCGGGCGAGCGGCAGCGGCCGCTCGCGGTGAAAGCGGAAGCGGTAGCCGCCGACGACCTCGTTGAAGGGCGAGACGTGCAGCCGCTTGGCGGCGCGCATTTCGGCCCCATCGACGAGCGGTTTTCCGCACTCGTGCAGCAGGTAGGGGTGGCGCCCGCCGAAGGTGTTGTTCACCTCGGCGAGGACGGCGATCAGCGCGCCCTCGCGGTCGTGGCAATACCAGAAGCTGACCGGATTGAAGACGAAGCCGAAGACGCGCGGGAAGGTCTGCAGCACGATCTCGCCGTCATCCGGCAGGCCTTGCGTGCGCAGCAGCGCTTCGATCCACGGCAGCAGCGGACTGCCGTCGCGCTCGCCGTGGTCGCGCTGGCGAAAGCTCAGCAGATTCCAGCGATCGACCGAAAAAATGGCGCACTCGGCCGCCGCCAGCTGGCGCAACGGCAGCGTCACGTAGAACACCGGGTAGACGAAGGCGTTCGCCACCGGGCGCAGGCGGCGGTGCATGACGCGGCCGAGAAAGAGTTGCGGCGCGAAGCTCATGGCGCTCAAGCGGCTTCGGCTATGCGCGGCAGCTCAACGCGTGCGTCCTGCCACGGCGCGCGGATGCCGAGCGCATTGACGACGCGCAGCGCCGAGTTCAGGCCGTCCTCGTGAAAACCGTAACTGCCCCAGGCGCCGGCGAGCCAGACGCCGTTCTCGCCCTGCACGCCGGCGAGTTTTTCCTGCGCGGCGATCGCCGGGCCGTCGAAGATCGGGTGCGCGTAGTCGAACTCAGCGATGACTTTGGCCGGATCGGGCTCGCGCGCCGGGTTGAGGGTGACGACGACCGGGCTCGTGAAGGGCAGCGGCTGCAGCTTGTTGATCAGGTAGGAGACGCCGACCGGTTGCTGGCCCGGAGCGCCCTGCCCGGCAAAATAGTTCCACGCCGACCACAGCTTGCGGTCGCGCGGCAGCAGTGCGGGGTCGGTATGCAGCACGGCACGATTGGGCTGGTAGCGGATGGCCGCGAGGACTTCGCGCTGCGCCTCGCTCGCCGACGAACCGAGAATGGCCAGCGTCTGGTCGCTGTGACAGGACATGACGACCTGGTCGAAGCGTTCGCTGCCCTGCGCGTGCGTGAGCATCAGGCCGGCGCCATCGCGCGTCAGCGTGCTCGCCGGGCAGGCGAGGCGAACGACGACGCCTTGCGCGGCAAGCTGTCCGGCGATCTTGCGCACGTACTCGCGCGCGCCGCCCTGCACCGTGCGCCACAGCGGCCGGTCGAAAACCTGCAGCAGGCCGTGGTTGTCGCAGAAACGCACGAAGGTCGCGAGCGGCATGTCGCGCATCTGCCCGGTCGGGCACGACCAGATCGCCGCAGCCATCGGCAACAGATACCAGTCGGCGAAGGCCGGCGAGTAGCCGCCCGCGTCGAGAAAATCCTGCAGGCTGCGCGGCTCGCCCCGGTGCGTCGCCAGCCACGCCGTGCTCTCGCGGTTAAAGCGCAGGATATCGGAGAGCATCGCCCAGAAGTTCGGGCGCAGCAGGTTGCGCTTCTGGCCAAAGACCGTCGCCAGGCTGCTGCCCGCCCACTCGAGGTCGGGATTCTCGAGGCTGACGGCAAACGACATCTCGGTCGCGACGCTCGCGACGCCCAGATGCTCGAACATTGCGATCAGGTTGGGATAGGTCTTCTCGTTGAAGACGAGAAAGCCCGTATCGACCGGATGCGTCTTGCCGTCGAGGCTGACATCGACGGTGTTGGTATGGCCGCCGAGCGTGCTGCCCGCCTCGAACAGCGTCACCTCGTGCGCGCGGCTCAGCAGCCAGGCGCTCGCGAGGCCCGCGATTCCGGCGCCGACGACGGCGATGCGCTGTCTCGCGTTGGGGCCTGCGGCGAAAAACTCATGGGCTGCAGCGACGGCGTCTTCGTTGCGGAAAATCATGTCCACCCTTTCGTGGTTTGTCCTGGACAAAACAGGAATCTGTTCGTAAGATAACGACAGAAACTCGCCCTGTCAACACTTTGTCTAACATTTGTCCAGGACAATTATGAATTTCAGCATTGCGGCCGTCGAACGCGAGACCGGCCTCTCGAAGGACGTCCTGCGCATGTGGGAGCGGCGCTACGGCTTTCCGCTGCCGCAGCGCGACGGCAACGGCGAACGGCTCTATTCGGCCGCCCAGCTCGACCGCCTGCGCCTGATCAAACGCCTGATGGATCAAGGCCATCGGCCGGGCAAGCTGATCGCCGCGGCGGACGAGGACCTCGCCGCGCTGGCGCCGCGCCAGCGGGTCCGGCGCGAGGCGAATGCCGGCGACGGCGCGGCGGAGCTTGCCGAACTCTTGGCGCTGATCAAACAGCACGACGCCGCCGGCTACCAGCAGAGCCTGCAGCAGCGCCTCGCACGCCAGGGTTTGCAGCGGTTTGTCCAGGACACGCTCGCGCCGCTCAGCCGCCAGGTCGGCGAAGCCTGGGAGAGCGGGCGTTTCGAAGTTTTCGAGGAGCACCTGTTCACGGAGCTCAGCACGCGCCTGCTGCGCCAGGCGATCGCCACGCTGCCCGGTGGGCCGCGCGGACCGCGCATCGTGCTGACGACGGTCGCCGACGAGCCGCACGGGCTCGGGCTGCTGATGGCCGAGGGGCTGTTTGCGCTCGAGGGCGCCGAGTGCATTCCGCTCGGCACGCAGATGCCGCTGCGCGAGATCGGCAGCGCCGCGCTCGCGCATCGCGCCGACATCGTCGCGCTCTCGTTCTCGACGGCCTTCCCGCGCCGGCGCATTGCCGCGGTGCTCGAACAATTGCGCCAGATGCTGCCGGAGGACATCGCGCTATGGATCGGCGGCGAAGGCGCCGCGGGCCTTGCAAGCGGCGAAAAAATCCGCGTGCTGCACGGCTTAGACGACGCGCTTGCCGGCCTCGTCAAATGGCGCGAAGTTCGCGCGGCGAGCCTTGGCGAATCGGGGACCGGGCGCAGCTGACCGCTGCGCCGGGCCGCACGAGTTCAGCGCGCGCTGCGTGCCTCGGGCAGCACGATGTTGACTTCGAGGACTTCGTAGTTGCCCTGTTTTTCGAGCGACACCTTGATGTCGTCCGGATTGACCGCGACGTATTTGGAAATGACGGCGATCAGTTCCTTCTGCAGGTCGGGCAGGAAGGCCTGGTTGCTCGCCTGGCCGTTTCTTTCGTGCGCGATGATGAGCTGCAGGCGTTCCTTGGCGACCGCCGCGGTCTTCGGCTTGTTGCCAAAAATGAGGGAGAGCAGGGACATGCCTATTTCCCTCCGAACAGTCGCTTGAAGAGGCCCGGCTTTTCGTAATCGACAAAGCGCAGCGGCTTGTCGGTGCCGAGAAAGCGATCGACGATGTCAAGGTAGGCTTCGGAAACGTCGCTGTCTTTCAAGTGGATGACGGGCGCGCCCTGGTTCGACGATTGCAGCACCGATTCGGACTCGGGAACGACGCCGATGATCGGAATGCGCAGGATCTCGTGGATGTCCTTGTACGAGAGCATTTCGCCCTCCTCGACGCGCTTGGGCGAGTAGCGGGTGATCAGGAGGTGCTCCTTGACCGGGTCCTCGCCCTTGATCGCGCGCCGCGATTTCGCCTGGATGATGCCGAGAATGCGGTCGGAGTCGCGTACCGACGAGACTTCCGGGTTGGTCACGATCAGCGCCTCGTCGGCGAAGGTCAGCGCCATCACCGCGCCGTGCTCGATGCCGGCCGGCGAGTCGCAGACGATGTAGTCAAAGCCCATGTGCTCGAGTTCCTTGAGCACGCGTTCGACGCCCTCCTCGGTCAGCGCGTCCTTGTCGCGCGTCTGCGACGCGGGCAGGACAAAGAGATGGTCGTTGCTGCAGTGCTTGTCCTTGATCAGCGCCTGGGTAAGGGTCGCTTCGCCGTTGACGACGTTGATGAGGTCGTAGACGACCCGCCGCTCACAGCCCATGATCAGATCGAGATTGCGCAGGCCGACATCGAAGTCGATGACCGCGGTCTTGAAGCCGCGCAGCGCGAGGCCCGAGGAAAAACTGGCACTGGTCGTGGTCTTGCCCACGCCCCCCTTGCCGGAAGTAACGACGACGATACGAGTCAAAATCTGCTCTCCGTTGAAAAATTCAGATGTGATCTGTGGCACTTTCCGAGTTGCGTCGGGAAGAATGCCTGTTGATGGAAAAAGCGATCGGGCCGGCGCCTAATCCGTCGCCAGCGCTTCGATCCTGAGGCTGCTCGACGCGTCGTCCGCGTTGCCCGAGAGCTGGACATGGACCGGGCGTCCAGACAGATTGTCGGGAATGCCCGAGTCAAAAGTTCTATAGACGCCGGCGATCGAGACCAGTTCGGCCTCGAAACGGGTCGTGAAAATGCGTGCGTCAGCCGCCCCGCTGGCGCCCGCGAGCGCCCGGCCGCGCAGGGGCGCATAGATGTGAATGCTGCCGTCGGCGATGACCTCGGCACCGGCGTTGACAGCAGCCAGCACGACGAGATCGCCGCCGCGCGCATACGCCTGTTGGCCAGAACGCAGCGGGCGGTCGATGACGAGGGTCGGTATGCCGCTCGGCGCAGCCGGCCGCGTGGGCTCAGCCGCAGTGCTTGCCTCGGCGCGATGCGCTGGCGCAGCCGGCGTTTCGGGCAGGGGCTCAATCGCGACCGGAGCAACCGCAGCGGAGGCCTCCTGCGCAGCTGCCCGTTTGAACGCAGCAAAGCTCGGCAAGCCAGCCTTGGCCGCGCTCTCCAGCAGCTCCTGGGTGCCGCCGCGCACGCCGATCAGCTTCAGCCCATGGCCCAAAAACAGCGCCCGCAGGGCAGCCCAGTCCACGGCGTCGGCGGCGTTGCCGGGATCCGCATGGTCGATGCGGGCGAGCTCGAATACGGCAGCGTCGCCGTCAAAAAAAGCTTCGCTGCCGAACAACTCGCTCGCCGCTTTTGCCAAGGCGGCGACTCGCATCGAATGTAGCGTGACGCTGACTACCGGGAGCGTCGTCCCCTTGAATTCGATCAACTGAAGTTTCTTGCTTGCACGTGCCATGGATTTGTCGCAGAGCGATACGGATGCGTCGCGGGTGCGCAGTCTAACCTACTCCGGGCCGGGACGAAATGCCGGGTCGCACGAGCCGCCTGCAAATGTGGCGTTCGGGCGTGAGCGCGCAGCCGTTTCGGGAAGCCCGCGGCGGCGAGCCACAAGCTTTGTAGGCAGCCGCCCGCCGCCTTCGGTTCCCGCCGCTTCCGCAGAATCCGCCACGACGCCAATAGCCGGCGCCAGAGCCAGGATCTTGCGGCGCGCAAGCGTACCGCGTTATGCTTATGCCGTCTTCATTATTGGCGGTCGATCATCGAGATCGCCATCGCAAGGAGGCCTGCCCTTATGTCACCCATCGAAGCGAGAAGAATCATCGAATCGCTTGCCAACGGCGTCGATCCGGAAACCGGAGAGATTCTGCCGGCGAGCGCCGTCTTCAACCACCCGCAGGTGATCCGCGCGCTCTTCGTCGCCGTCAAGGCGCTCGACATGGCCGCCAGGCGCGACGAGCGGGACAAGGCGCTGCCGAGCAACGCCGGGCGTTCGTGGGCAGAGGCCGACGACAGGGAACTGCTCTCGCTCTTCGACGCGGGGACGCCGCTCAAGGAAATCGCCAGGAAGCAGGGGCGAACGGCGGGTGCGATCACTGCCCGCCTGGTTCGGCACGGGCGCCTCCAGGACCGCGCGCAAAGCCCTGCCTCTGCCCAGGCCCTTGCGCCGGATCGGGAACAGGAAGGCGCGCGAGCTCGCTGAATTTGGCGAAGCGCAAAACCCCGGGCCGGCGCTCGCAGTCAACAGCGCCACGCAGGGCATCGCGGTGAAGCCACGCGCCGCGTAGAATAGCCGCTTATCGATATCCCGCGCAGCGCTCGCCGCTGGTTCAAATCATGGCCGACGCCTCTGACGCACTTCCCCGCCGTACGGCGCTCGCCGTGCTCATCGTGCTCGCCGCGCTCGCCCTCGCCGCCTGCTCCTCGACGCCGCCGCCCCGCTCCTACCTCAACGAGACCTTTACGCTCGACGCACCGTTCCAGTACTACAGCGACCGGGCACCCGAAGGCGCGTGCGAAATCGGCAAGCGAGCGCTGCTCAGCCAGGGCTACCAGATCGAGAATTCACAAGCGCTGTCGATACGCGGCGAGAAGTATTTCCTGCCCGGGCAGGACCGTGCCGCCAAGCTCGTGATCACGCTCGTCTGCCTGCCGAGCAGCCTCGGCGCGGTCGTCTACGCGAACGCGCTGGAGACGCAATTCGAGTTGAAATCGCGCGGCAGCAGCGCCGGCGTCAGCGTCGCCGGAATGGGGTCCTTGTCGCTGCCGTGGACCTCGGACAAGGACATTCTCGTCAAGACCGGCGAAGTGACGATCACCGAGCCGGCTTTCTATCAGAAGCTCTTCGAGCTGATCAAGACGCTCGACGGTTGAAGCAGGGCCGGGCCAGCATCCGGCCTCTTGCGGGCTGGCGACGAGCGTTCGGCCGCCCGATTGATCAGCTCAGCTCAGTTGAACGAGGACCTGGCCCTCGTTGACCGAGTCGGTTTCCTTGACGAGGATCGCGCTGACGGTGCCGGCACAGGGCGCGTAAATCGGCGACTCCATCTTCATCGCCTCGAGGACGACGAGTTCCTCGTCTTGCGCGACGACCTGGCCGACGGCGACGCGAATCTTGAAGACAACGCCGGGCATCGGCGCAGCGACCGCGTGGCCGGCAGCGGGTGCCGCCGGGGCCGCAGCGGGCGCTGGCGCTGCGATCGGCGCCGCCATGGGGGCAGCCATGGGGGCAGTCACCGGCGCGCTGGCGACCGGCGTACTGACGCGCGCCGATGCCGTCGCCGCCGGTCCATCGAGCAGCTCGACCCCGACTTCGTAAGTTTTGCCTTCAAGCGTGATTCGAAGCATCTTCATGAAACTGTCCTTGGCTTTTTTCAAAGGTTGTGCGAGTTATGGATGCCGACACGGCCCTGGATCGACCAGGTCCAGTCCATGCTGTCCATGTGGCGGAACCTGACGACGACCGCCGACGCGCCGAGGGCTTCCCGGGCAGCGACCGCGAGGATGGCGAGGAAACGGTCATCGGGCATGCCGGGATGGAGGGTCTTGACCTCTGCCCCAGCGGCCGCCGGCTGCAGGCCATTCGACGCGGCGTTTTCGTTGGCCGCGACCACGGTATCAGGCTGGCTCATAGCGGAATCAGTCCATGTTTCTTCGGCGGACGCGTCAGGCGTTTGGTCAGCGACACACGCAAGGCCATCGCGACCTTGGTGCGCGTCTCGGCCGGAGCGATGACGTCGGTAATCATGCCGTGCTCGGCGGCCTGGTAGGGCGAAGCGAATTCTTCACGGTAAAGCGCGATGAGTTCGGCTTCCTTGGCCTTCGGATCGGCAGCGCTTTCGATTTCCTTCTTGTAGATGACGCGCACCGCGCCCTCGGCGCCCATCACCGCGATTTCGGCGGTCGGCCAGGCAAACACGAAATCGGCGCCCATGTCCTTCGAGCACATGGCAAGATACGCGCCGCCGTAAGCCTTGCGCAGAATCACCGTGATCTTCGGCACCGTCGCCGCCGCGTACGAGAAGAGCATCTTGGCGCCGTGACGGATGATGCCGCCGCGCTCCTGCGCGAGACCTGGCATGAAGCCGGGGATATCGACGAGGGTGACGAGCGGCACGTTGAAGGCATTGCAGAAGCGGATGAAGCGCGCGCCCTTGTCGGAGGAGTCGACGTCGAGCGTGCCGGCCTTGACCATCGGCTGGTTGGCGACGATGCCGACGACCATGCCGTGGATGCGGCCGAATCCGACGATCAGGTTCCTGGCAAAATCGCGCTGAACCTCGGGGAAGCCCCCGCCGCTGCCGGGATTGGCAATGG
>CAZALA010000119.1:0-11237 GCA_964485725.1 uncultured Propionivibrio sp.
CGCCTGCTCGTGTACCTGCCGCAGGAAAAGCACATCGGCATTTCGCAGCGCATCGAGAGCGAGGCCGAGCGCGACGCGCTGCGCGAGAAGATCACTCGCCTCGTCCCCGCCGACGAACCCGGCGGCTTCATCGTGCGCACGATGGCCGAGGCGGCGAGCGAGGACGAGCTTGCCAACGACATCATCTACCTGCGCAAGATCTGGCACGACATCAGCGCGCAGGCCAAGACCGTGGCGCCGCCCGGCCTGCTCTACCAGGAACTGTCGCTCGGCCAGCGCGTGCTGCGCGACTTCGTCAATCCGGACACGGCGCGCATCGTCATCGACTCGCGCGAAAACTTCCAGAAGCTCACGAGCTTCGCCGCCGAATACACGCCGACCGTCGCGCCGCTGCTCGACCACTATATCGGCGAGCGGCCGCTCTTCGATCTTTACGGCGTCGAGGAGGAGATCCAGAAAGCGCTGGCGCGCCGCGTCGATCTCAAATCCGGCGGCTATCTGATCATCGACCAGACCGAGGCAATGACGACGATCGACGTCAACACCGGCGGCTTCGTCGGCGTGCGCAACTTCGACGACACGGTGTTCAAGACCAACCTCGAAGCGGCGCAGACGATCGCGCGCCAGCTCAGGCTGCGCAATCTGGGCGGCATCATCATCACCGACTTCATCGACATGGACAGCGAGGAACACAAGTCGGCCGTCCTCGCCGAGTTCAACAAGGCGCTCGCGCGCGACCATACGCGGCTCACGGTCAATGGCTTCACCGCGCTCGGCCTCGTCGAGATGACGCGAAAGCGCACGCGCGAGTCGCTCGCGCACGTGCTCTGCGAGCAGTGTCCGACCTGCGACGGTCGTGGCGAAGTAAAAACAGCGCGCACCGTCTGCTACGAGATCCTGCGCGAGCTCCTGCGCGAAGCACGGCAGTTCAATGCGCGCGAGTTTCGCGTGCTCGGCAGCGTCTCGGTGATCGACGTCTTTCTCGACGAGGAATCGCAGGGCCTCGCGATGCTTTCGGACTTCATCGGCAAGCCGATTTCGCTCAAGGCGGAACCCAGCTACATGCAGGAGCAATACGACATCGTTCTTTTGTGAAACGAAGGACGGCGCGGGCAGGCTCGCGGCGTCTTGCCTGATCGAGGATATCGCGCGCAATGAAGACCAACCTGCCGGTGACGCAAACCGAAGTCGCTTTCCCCAAGGGCCGCTACATCGTCTCGCGCACCGACCTTAAGGGCATGACGACTTACGTCAACGACACCTTTGTCGAAATCAGCGGTTTTACGCGCGAAGAGCTCGTCGGCAAGAACCACAACGTGATACGCCACCCGGACATGCCGCCGGCGGCCTTCGCCTGGCTCTGGGAGACGATTGAGAAAGGCCGGCCCTGGCGGGGCATCGTCAAGAACCGTTGCCGCAACGGCGATTTCTACTGGGTCGATGCGCTCGTCGTTCCGGTGTTTCAGAATAACGCGATCACGGGCTACATGTCGGTGCGCCACGAGCCGACGCGCGAGCAGGTGAAACAGGCGGAGGCTTTCTACGAGAAGCTCAAGGCCGGCGCGGCGACGATCCCGAAGACGGTTTTCTGGCGGCGCTGGTCGCTCAAGCACCGGCTCAACGCCTTTGTTTTCTTCCTGCTCGCCACCCAGATCGCCGGCGGCATCATTCACCAGTTCGGAGCCGCGCTCGGTCTTTCAAGCGCGATCGCCGAGTTCATCCTGCCGGCGCTCGGCGTCGCCGGCATCGTCGTCGGCGTCACGCTGCTCGCGGTGCATCGTCGCGTTTTTTCGGTGATGGGCGAGATCATCGGCCGTCTCGACCATATCGCGCAAGGCGATTTGAGCGAAGCGATCCCGCTCGAACGCGAAGACGAACTCGGCAAGCTCAACGATGCGGTGATCACGATGCAGACGCACGTCAAGGCGATGCTCGCGCAGATCGCCGAGGACGCGCAGCTGATGGCCGGCAGCGCCGATGCGCTCAACGTCGAAATGGGCCAGACGCGACAGGTGACCCTGGCGCAGTCCGACGCGGTGACGAAAATCGCAGCGGCGGTCGAGGAACTCGTCGCTGCGGTGGGCGAGATCGCCGAGCGTGCGCAAGCGGCGACGCAGGCGGTCGAAGCCTCCGAGGCGCTGCTCGGCGTCGCTTCCTCGTCGATGGCGCAAAGCCAGGCGGCGACCGCCAACGTCGTGGCGACGATGGCAGGCGCCAGTCAGACGATGGCCGAGCTCTCCGAATCGATTCTCGCGATCGACAATATCAGCCAGGTCATCCATGGCATCGCCGACCAGACCAACCTGCTTGCGCTCAACGCGGCCATCGAAGCGGCGCGCGCCGGTGAAGCGGGACGCGGCTTTGCCGTCGTCGCCGACGAAGTGAGAAAGCTCGCCGAGCAATCGAGCAAGCAGACCGCCGAAATCACCGCGAGCGTGCATGAGATCCAGCGCGTCACCCAGCTCGCGCTCGCCGGCATGGCCTCGGCCGGGACGCACGTGGCGGCGACCGACGCGGCGATGGGCGAGGCGCGCAGCGGCCTGGATGCCGTCTCCCGCCATGGCCGCGAAGTCGCCTCGAACTCGCGTCACATCGCCGACGGCACGCGCCAGCAGGCGGCGGCCGGCAACGAAATCGCCAACCAGGTCGAAGGCATCGTCGGCGGCATCGAGCGCACCTCGGCGTCGGTCGCCGGGGTCACGCAGAAGAGCGCCGAGGTGAAGGCGGTCGCTGCGAAGCTGCGAGAGCTCGTCGCGCACTTCCGCCTCGTTCGCTGACCCCGGGAAGAGGAGCGAAGATGCAGACCTTTGTCTGGGGCGAGGAGTTCTACACCGGCGTCGGCCTCATCGACGAGCAGCATCACGCCCTCGTCGATCTCTTCAACCGGCTCTCTGAGACGCTCGCCGGCGACCGCCAGGGCCGCAGTGAAGACGTCGTGCAGGCCGCGTTCGGCGAGCTCGTCGACTATACGAATTATCACTTTGCCGCCGAAAAAGGCATCATGCGCGCGCAGGCGATCGACGAGCGTCACACCGTGCCGCACCTTAAGGCGCATCGCGATTTCACCTCGCAGCTGCACGCCCTGTGGAGCGTGCGCAGCGCGCTCGGCAATCCGGCCGAGACCTTTCTTTCCTTCCTCACGAGCTGGCTCTGCCTGCACGTCCTCGGCGTCGATCAGTCGCTCTCGCGGCAAATCGCGCTGATTGAACGCGGCAGCAGCGCCGCCGAGGCCTTCGACAGCGAGCTCGAGAGGCCGCTCGACAGGAGCGCCGAGGCGATGATCCGGGCCCTGCGCAATACCTATCACGTCGTCTCGCAGTTGGGTCTCGAACTCGTCGCCGCCAATCGGCTGCTCGAAGCGCGCGTCGCCTCGCGCACCGCCGAGCTCGAAAGCACCAACGCCGAGCTCGTCGTCGCCAATCGCAAGCTCGAAGTCTACGCGCAGACCGACGGCCTGCTCGGCATTGCCAACCGCAAGTATTTCGAATCGCGACTGCACGACGAATGGAATCATGCGATCCGCGACCAGAGCGCGGTGGGCCTCCTGATGATCGACGTCGACTACTTCAAGAACTACAACGACCACTACGGGCATCTTGCCGGCGACGCCTGCCTGCAGGCCGTGGCGCGCGCGGCGCAGGGCCGCATGGTGCGGGCGGTCGACCTGCTCGCGCGCTATGGCGGCGAAGAGTTCGTCGTCGTCCTGCCGCACACCTCGGTGCAGGGCGCCACGAAGGTTGCAGACAGCGTCCGCGGCGCGGTCTCCGAGCTTGGCATCGCCCACGCCGCTTCGTCGGTCGCCGATCACGTGACGGTCAGCATCGGCGTCGTCTCGGCCTTGCCCGGCCGCGAGTCGACGCCGGCGCAGGCGCTCAGCGCTGCCGACCGCGCGCTCTATGCCGCCAAGGAGCAAGGCCGCAACCGCGTCTGCGTCGCGGCTCCCGGCACCGTCTGACGGCGCGCCTGGTTCGGGAAACGGCTTTGCGGCCGGCGCCCGGCGCGTATACTTGGCGCCATGCCGATGCGACTCTTTCTCGCCGCCGCCGTGGCGCTGCTCCTTGCCGCCTGCGCCGGGGCCCCGCAAGCACCGCCGGCACCGCCAGCCGGCGCGCCGAGCGAGCGCGCCGCGAGCGCGCAAGGCAATGAGGTCGCGCTCTTTGCGCTGAGCCTCATCGATACCGGTTATCGCTTCGGCGGCAAGAACCCCGAGGCAGGCCTTGACTGCAGCGGCATGGTCTCCTACATCTATCGCCAGGCGGCGGCGCTCGAGCTCAAGGGCAGCGCCGCCGACATCGCCCAGCGCGGCCGGCCGGTCGCGCGCGAGGCGCTGCGTGCGGGCGACCTCGTCTTCTTCAACACCTCGGGCGCGCCCTACTCGCACGTCGGCCTCTACATCGGCCGCAACCGTTTCGTGCACGCACCCTCGGGCAACGGCCGCGTGCGCATCGACGAAATCAGCGCGAGCTATTACAGCCGCCGCTTCACCGCCGCGCGCACCTACTTCGATTAGCCGCCGCCTACAGCCTGGAGCCCGGATGCCGCGCCTGCAACTCATTCCCCTGATCAAGAAGTACCCGCGCCTGCGCTACGGCCTGATCGTCGCCCTCGTCGCCCTGCTCGCGGCGCTCCTCATCCACGAGCGCCTCAACGTGCGCGAGCGCATCGTCGCCGAGCAGACGATTGATTGTCCGGCGCTCGAACAGGGCTGCGCTGTCGCGCTGCGCGACTTATCCTACGTCGTGCGCAGCGCAGGCCCGATCGAGCAGGGCAAGCCCTTCACCCTCATCGTCGAGGGCGGCGGCGTTGGCGTCGCCGTGCGCGCCTTCTGGCGAGGCGCGGACGCCACCGAGGCGGTGCGCCACTACCGCATGCGGCACGCCGGCGGCGAGCGCTGGCAGGCCGAGATGCTGCTGCCCGAGGGCGCGCGGCGCGACTGGCTGCTGCATCTCGAGATCAACGCGCGCGCCGTCGACATCCGGACGCGGCTGCCTTAGCAGCCTGTCGGGTTTAACCGAGTCGGCCGAAAAAAGTGGGAAGGCGGCTGATCTTCGCCCGTATTTCTGCGCGAATAGAATGACTATTCGCTTGAAATCCGTGCAAAGCTGAGCTCGCCCCCCACATTTTTCGCCTCGACCCATCAAACCCGACAGGCTGCTAGCGCTGGCCGCAGCGGAGCAATCTTTACACCGTTTTTACTTTCGACGCGGGACAATTCCCGCAACGCTCAAGGAAAGCCAAAAACGATGTGGCGTCTCACCCTGCAGAAGCATTCGCTGATTTCGCTTGCCGCCTGGCAGCGCATGGCGCTCGCGGTGCTCGCCTGCGCCGCGACGACGCTGATCGCGACGCCCCTGCGCGAGGCGCTCGACCCCGCCAATATCGTCATGCTGTTCCTGCTCACCGTGCTGCTCGTCGCGGTCAGCCTCGGCCTGCACGCCGCTTTGCTCGCGTCGTTTCTCAGCGTCGCCCTGTTCGATTTCTTCTTTGTCGCGCCGCGTTTCTCGTTCGAAGTGCACGACGGCCAGTATCTCGTGACCTTTGTCGTCATGCTGGCGGTCGCTGTTCTGACCAGCCAGCTGACGGCGGGCTTGCGCGCGCACGCCGAGGCGTCCGAGACCGAAACGCAGCGCACGCGCGCGCTCTACGAAATGGCGCGCGAGCTGACCGGCGCGCTCGTCGTCGAACAGGTCGCCGCGATCACGCGCAACTTCCTTGCTTGCGTGATGAACGCCGACGCCGTGCTGCTGCTTGCCGATCGCGAAGGCAGGCTGGCGCCGTGCGGCGACGGCGAGGCCGTGCCGCCGACGCTGAGGATCGAGCCGCGTCTCGCCGAAATTGCTTTTGAAACCGGCGCGCCCGTCGAATCGGGCGGCCTCGTGGCGAGCGGTTATGCCGCCCTCTACCTGCCGCTCAAGGCACCGATGCGCGTGCGCGGCATCGTCGCCGTCGCGCCGCACGGCGACGCCGTGGCCGCGTCCGAAACGCTGCTCGCGCAACGTGGCCGGCTCGAGACGATGGCTTCGCTCGTCGCCATCGCGATCGAGCGCGTGCACTACGTCGAAGTCGCCCAGCGCACGCAGACGCAGATCGTTTCCGAGCGGCTGCGCAGCTCGATCCTCTCGGCGCTCTCGCACGACCTGCGCACGCCGCTGACCGCGCTCGTCGGCCTCGCCGATTCGCTGACCGTCTGTCGGCCGCCGCTGCCGCCGGTGGCGCTCGAAAGCGCGCAGGCGATCCGCGAGCAGGCCGAGCGGCTGTGCGGCCTGATCGCCAACCTGCTCGACATGGCGCGCCTGCATGCCGGCGAAGTGACGCTGCACAAGGAATGGCAGCCGATCGAGGAGGTCATCGGGGCGAGCATCAAGCTGCTCGGCGAGGCGCTCGCCGCGCACCCGGTCAGGGTCAGGCTCGAGCCCGGCCTGCCGCTGCTCGAGTTCGACGCGGTCCTGATCGAGCGCGTCTTCTGCAACCTGCTCGAGAATGCCGCCAAGTATTCGCCGCCCGGCGCGGCGATCGAAATCGAAGCGCGCCGGCAGGGCGAGCAGGCGGTCGTCAGCGTCGCCGACCATGGCCGCGGTTTCACCGCAGGCGAAGTCGGCACGCTCTTTGAGATGTTCGTTCGCGGCGAGGGCGAATCGGCGACGCCGGGCGTCGGCCTCGGCCTTGCCATCTGCAGCGCCATCGTCGCCGCGCACGGCGGGACGATCAGCGCGGCCAATCGCGAGGACGGCGAAGGCGCCCGCCTCAGTTTCACGCTGCCGCTCGGCACGCCGCCATCGATCGACGCCGAGCTGCTCGCCGCCGACGCGGCCGCCCGGCAATGAGCGCGACGCTCGAAACGAACGCAACAAACGCCTTGCGCGCGGCGACGGTGATCATCGTCGAGGACGAAAAGCTGATCCGCCGCTTCGTCCGCGTCGCGCTCGAGGAGGAGGGCTGCCGCGTCGTTGAGGCGGCAAGCTCGGCGCAGGGCCTGATCGAGGCCGGCGCGCAGCATCCCGACCTGATCGTCCTCGACCTCGGCCTGCCCGACGGCAACGGCGTCGACTTCATTGCCGCACTGCGCGGCTGGTCGGACGTGCCGATCCTCGTTCTTTCGGCGCGCTTGAGCGAGCGCGACAAGATCCAGGCGCTCGACGCGGGCGCCGATGATTACCTGACCAAGCCGTTTGCCGTCGGCGAATTGCGCGCGCGCACGCGCGCGCTGCTGCGCCGGCATGGCCGCGGCAGTGGCGAGGCGAGTCCGATCTTCGCGTTTGGCGACGTTGTCGTCGACCTTTCCCGGCGCAGCGTGCTGCGCTGCGGCGAGCCCGTGCACCTGACGCCGATCGAGTACCGCCTGCTCTGCGTGCTGCTCGCGGGCAGCGGCAAGGTGATGACGCAGCGCCATCTGCTGCGCGAGGTCTGGGGACCGTCGGCGGTCGAGAGCTATCACTACCTGCGCATCTATGTCGGGCACCTGCGCCAGAAGCTCGAGGACGACCCGACGCAACCCAAATATCTTTTGACCGAGACCGGCGTCGGTTACCGCTTCCAGCCATGAACAGCGAAACCCTCACCGATGTGGACCCCGCAATGACTCATTCGAGCAGCACCGACCGCGCGCGCTTCAGGACGCTCACCCTCGCCGCGCTCGGCGTCGTTTATGGCGACATCGGCACGAGCCCGCTTTACGCGCTGCGCGAAGTCTTCGCCAGCGAGCATCATCCGCTCGCGATCACGCCCGACAACGTGCTCGGCATCCTTTCGCTCGTCTTCTGGGCGCTGATGGCGGTCATCAGCGGCAAGTACGTCTCCTTCATCATGCGCGCCGACAACCGCGGCGAGGGCGGCATCATGGCCCTGATGGCGCTGGCGCTGCGCAAGACACCGCCCGGCAGAGGGCGCAACCTGATCGTCATGCTCGGGCTTTTCGGCGCCGCGCTGTTCTACGGCGACGGCATCATCACGCCGGCCATCTCGGTGCTCTCGGCGGTCGAGGGCCTCCAGGTCATTACGCCGACCTTGAAGCCTTTCGTCATCCCGCTCGCGCTCCTCGTCCTGGTCTTCCTGTTCGCCATCCAGAAGCACGGCACGGCGAGCGTCGGGCGCCTGTTCGGGCCGATCATGCTGCTGTGGTTCGCGACGCTTTCCATTCTCGGCGTCAGCAATATTGTCGCCGAGCCCGCCGTGCTGCGCGCGCTCAACCCCGCCTGGGGCGCGGCCTTCCTCGCCGCCAACCCGGTGCTCGGCTTCTTCTCGCTCGGCGGCGTCGTCCTTGTCATTACCGGCGGCGAAACGCTGTACGCCGACATGGGGCACTTCGGTCGCAACCCGATCCGGCTCGCCTGGTTCGCGCTCGTCCTGCCGGCGCTGCTGCTCAACTACTTTGGTCAGGGCGCGCTCCTCCTTGCCGACCCGGCGACGATCGAAAACCCCTTCTACCTGCTGGCGCCGGCCTGGGCGCTCTACCCGCTCGTCGTGCTATCGACGGTGGCCACGGTGATTGCTTCGCAGGCGGTCATTTCCGGCGTTTTCTCGATCACCCAGCAGGCGATGCAGCTTGGCTATCTGCCACGTTTTGAGGTGCGTCACACTTCCGAGAGCGAGATGGGACAAATCTACCTGCCGGCGATCAACTGGCTGCTGCTCGCCGCGGTGATCGTTCTCGTCATCGGCTTTGGCTCGTCGAGCAATATCGCCGCGGCTTACGGCATTGCCGTCACCGGGACGATGCTGATCACCAACCTGCTCGTCTTCGTCGTCGCGCGCGCCCAGTGGCACTGGAAAGCATGGCAGGCGGCTCTCTGCATCCTGCCCTTCCTGCTGATCGACATCGCGTTCTTTGCCGCGAACTCGACGAAGATCATCGCCGGCGGCTGGTTCCCGCTGGCCTTCGGGCTGTTGATTTTTGCCGTCATGACGACGTGGAAGAGGGGACGCGAGCTGCTGCACGAAAAGCTCGGCCAGCAGTCGATCGAGCTTGCGCCCTTCCTCGAGAGCCTTGCGCTCGGCGGCGCGACGCGCGTTCCCGGCACCGCAGTCTTCCTCACCGCGCGGCCGGGCGGCGTGCCGCGCGCGATGCTGCACAGCCTCAAGCACTACAAGGTGCTGCACGAGCGCATGGTGATCGTGACGATCCGCATCTTCGACGTCCCCTACGTGCCCGAGATCGACCGCGTCGAAGTGACGCCGCTCGCCGAGAGCTTCTGGCAGGTGACCGTCCAGTACGGCTTCAAGGACGAGCCCGATCTGCCCGCGGCGCTGGCGCTGTGCGCGCAGTTCGGCCTCGAGTTCGAGATGATGGACACTTCCTTCTTCCTCGGCCGCGAGGCGCTGATTGCGCGCCCGAGCAAGGCGATGGCCTACTGGCGCGTGCTGCTCTTTGCGGCGATGTTCAGGAACGCGACGAGCATCACCGCCTTCTTCAAGCTGCCGTCCAATCGCGTCGTCGAACTCGGCTCGCAGGTCGCTTTCTAAAATCAGTCGCGCCGCGCCTGGCGCGCCGCGACGTAAGCGACGAAGCCGTTGACGAACTGGCCGAGGTGCTCGAGCGTCGCCACGTCGCTGATTTCGCCATCGGCAGCGACGACGCTCGCGGCGCGCGCGACGAGCAGGCGGCCGCGCGGCCAGAGGTCGGCGCCGAGCGTGCGGAAAACCGGCAGCCAGGCGTTCTGCGCGAGGATGGTGCCGAAGCCGCCGGGCGAAGCGCCGGCGATTGCGATCGGCTTGCCGGCAAAAACGCGGGCGCTGTCGGCGGGCGGTCGCGACAGCCAGTCGATCGCGTTCTTGGCGACGCCCGGGATGCTGTTGTTGTACTCGGGCGTGACGAGGAGCACGCCGTCGGCCGAGGCGATCGCGTCCTTCAGCGCGGCGACCGCCGGCGGAATGCCTTCCTTCTCCTCGAGGTCGCCGTCGTAGAGGGGAATGCCGGCGATCGATTCGATCCTGAGCGTGCTGTCTTGCGGCATCGCCCGCGCGGCGGCGCGCAGCAGCGCCGAGTTGTACGAGGCGCGGCGCAGGCTGCCGGAAATGCCGATCAGCGTAATCATGCTCTTCTCCTTAATGCGGCGGGGGCAGCGAGCTCGCTTCGAGCGCCGGACGATCCCAGCCGCCGAGCGTCGCCGCCGCCGTGTAGGTGGCGTTGAGAAAATCGGCAAGCGCGGCCTCGGGCGAAGCGCTCGCGCGCAGCGCCTCGTAGGGCAGGATGAACTCGCCAAGCGTTGCGTCGTAGGCGGCCGGGGCCGGCACCGCGGCGGCGGCAAAGCCCGGCGGCTCAGGGTAGGCGTAGGCGTAAAAGGCGGCGTGCGGATAGGCGTCGCTGCCGGGCCAGAAACCGGCGCTTTGAAGCTCGTGCGAATAGGCTTCGCGCATGATCCAGTCGGGGCAGTTCGGCGCGCCGCCCGGGTGGGGCGGCGCCGGGCGGCCGGAAAAGCGCGTGACGGCAAGGTCCATGCTGCCCCAGAAGAAATGCACCGGGCTCGCCTTGCCGACAAAGCCGGCGCGAAACGCCTTGAAAATGCGGTCGGCCTGGACGAGCACGCGCCAGAAGCGCTGCACGTAGTCGGCCTCGTAAGCGGCGTGAAGCCGGTCCTCGGCGAAGGGGGTCGCATCGACGACTTCGTTCGGTTTGGCGTGAATGCCGACTCTGATACCAAGCGCCGCCAGGCGCTCGAAGAGCTCGCCGTGAAAATCGGCGACCGGGCGCGCGCTGAGCGGCATTGCGCTCGTCATCGCGTCGCTTGTCGCGATCTTGAGCTCGTGGTCGATGAAGTCAAAATCGATCGTGAAGCTGCGTCCGCCATAGGGAATCGGCGAAGTCGTCAGCCCGCGCGCCGTGACGTAGAGCGCGACGTGCCAGGCGTGGTTCACCCAGGGCGTCTGCGCGCAGCGGATCTTGCCGACGATTTGCAGGTAGCGGTGCAGCGTCGCGCAGGTCTCGCGCCATTCGGCATAGGAAAGCTCCGGCCAGCGCACGGCCGGCGGCAAGTCGGGGGTCTGGGGTGGCATCGGTTCTCGCCGAACAACAGCGCCTTGCGTGACGCGCGGGACGCGCAGGCGAGTACGACCGCGGCGCGAGCGCAGGGTTGCAGCGCGCTTGCAGTTTTGCAGGTCACTTCGCCTTTGTTTCGGACGCGTGCGTTCAGCGCTGCCGCGTGTTGTCGCGGCTCACGTCGACGTGCTTTCAATTGGATACGCTATGTTCCGCGCCTGACGCGCGGGCCCTTCTTTCTTGAGGTCGCCAAGAAAGAAGGGCG
>CAZALA010000120.1:0-11098 GCA_964485725.1 uncultured Propionivibrio sp.
TGTGGTTGGTGTGGTTGGTGTGGTTGCTGTGGTTGGTGTGGTTGGTGTGGTTGGTGTGGTTGGTGTGGTTGGTGTGGTTGGTCTGGTTGGTCTGGTTGGTCTGGTTGGTCTGGTTGGTCTGGTTGGTGTGGTTGGTGGAGAAGATGAGGGGGGGTATTGAATTTAGCCAGTGCCACAGCCGGTTCACAGTTGTTCGGCGCGATTTTGTGGCCACTGCTTAGCGTTTCATGACCAGTACCAGAGCGGTACCTCGCATCCCGACGATGGAGAGGAAGGTACGCAACGTAACAAAAACGGCATCGACTAATCGCCGATGCCGTTCCGTCTAAAGCACGAATGGGAATGACGGTGGAGATTGATCATGAATGCAGAAGGGGCAGCGCAGCCAGCCAACGTTCCGCTTCTGCTTTCGGAATGATAGTTCTGCGCCCAAACTTTCGAGCAGTGAGTCGCCCAGTTTTCATTTCTGCATAGACTGCTGTTCGACCGATTCCGGCCCACTGACAGAAGTCGCTAACCGAAAATACGCCGTGGGTACCAAGTACTGAATTTTCATGTCGCTCCATTTTCTGAAACCTTTCTGCTGGTTGATGGAGCGCAGATGTAGTTTTTAGCGCCGGGCGGCTTACATTCGTATCAGTGTTTCCAAGTTCCTAAACCAGCGAGTGTTCGCCTGGTGTGAGTATCGCGACAGGTAATTTTTGCATCCCCGGGTTACGGGTCATATACTTGCCTGGCGAGCCTGTCTGAAATTTTGTGTGTGAGGCATACCATGTCGCGAAGGAGCGAGTATGCCGAGCAAGACGAGCAAGAAGAAGGGTGCAGCGCCTGAGCTGCCGACGATTCCGAAGGAACTGATCGACCAGTTGGTCAGCGGGCCGATGACCGCCGAGGCCGTCAATGCCGCGTCGATGGCCTTCAAGAAAGCGCTGATCGAACGTGCCCTGGGTGCGGAACTGACGCATCACTTGGGCTACGCCGAGGGAGGCGACAAGCCCGAAGGGGCCGACAACCACCGCAACGGCGTCAGCAGGAAGACCGTGCTGACTGAGGACGGACCACTCCGCATCGACGTCCCGCGCGACCGGAACGGCCGCTTCGCCCCGATCCTGATTCCCAAGCACGAACGGCGCTTCACCGGATTCGACGACAAGATCGTCGCCATGTACGCCCGGGGGATGACGATCCGGGAGATCCAGAGCTTCCTCGCCGAGCAGTATAGGACCGAGGTTTCTCCCGAGTTCATCAGTTCGGTCACCGACGCCGTGATGGCCGAGGTCACCGCCTGGCAGGCCCGACCGCTGGATCCGGTGTACCCGGTGGTCTTCTTCGACGCCCTGCGAGTCAAGATCCGCGAGGACGCTATCGTTCGCAACAAAGCGATCTACCTCGCGCTCGGCATTCGGCCGGACGGCACCCGCGACATCCTCGGGCTGTGGATCGAAGGCACCGAAGGCGCCAAGTTCTGGATGAAGGTCTTCAACGACCTGAAGACCCGAGGCGTCGCCGACATCCTGATCGCCGTCACCGACGGCCTGAAGGGGATGCCTGAGGCGCTGGCCACGGTGTTCCCGGCCACCACGCTGCAGACCTGCATCGTCCATTTGATCCGCAACAGCCTCGACTACGCGAGTTGGAAAGACCGCAAGGCACTGGCGGCGGCGATCAAGCCGATCTATACGGCGGCCAGTGCCGAGGCGGCGCAGGCCGAACTCGACTCCTTTGCCGAAGGGCCATGGGGCCTGAAGTTCCCGACCGTCGTGACCTCGTGGCGACGCGCTTGGGATCAGGTGATTCCGTTCTTCGCCTTCCCGGCGCCGATCCGAAAGGTGATCTACACGACGAACGCGATCGAGAGCATCAACGCTCGCCTGCGCAAGATCATCAAGACCCGGGGTCACTTCCCGAACGACGACGCGGCGACGAAACTGATCTGGCTGGCCCTGCAGAACATCACGGCCGATTGGAACCGGGCGACGCGGGAATGGAAGGAGGCGATGAACCAGTTCGCGATCCTGTATGACGAGCGCTTCACCCGGGCGGTCGCTTAGAATCGAGTCCGACGTCCTTCAAACGGAGGACGTCTCAAACCGCCTCACACACAGAATTTCTGACACCCCCTGCCTGGCATTCATATGGCAAAACAAAAAATCCCACGAAGGAATCCACATGCAAGTCCGTTTCATCGCTCAGCCACACGACAATATTCAACTAGGAACCTTGCTCACCGAGTCGCTTAAAAACACGAAGGCCATCAATGCTGTCACCATTGTTTCGGCCTTCGCTTCGCTAGCGACCGTCACACGACTGAAGGCCCCATTGATTGCTCTTCATGCTGCCAAGGCAAAAGTTCGGTTGGTTCTCGGCATAGACATGGGCGGAACGAGCAAAGAGGTTCTCGAAGAACTCGGAAAGTGGCCTGTTGAGATTTTCATATTCAAAAACAGAAAGAGCGGCGTAACCTTCCATCCGAAAATCTACCTTGTCGAAAAAAAGATGTCCGCCGAGATTTTTGTAGGATCGAACAATCTGACAGAGGGGGGATTATTCAAGAACTACGAAGGGGCCACCCTCGTTACCTATGCTTTGCCGGTAGATGGCGATGCTTTTATGGGAGCGAAAAAGGAACTGGCCAAGTTCCTCGATCCACAGCTTCCCGTCGGAAAACGACTCGACGCTGATTTTCTCCAAAAACTTTTGCGTCGAAACGACATACCGCGCGACGCGGATGCCCGCACGCGAGCAAAAGCGGCAAAGGTCGGATCTACCGATGGAGAGGCGGGCGACAACCCGTTTGGATTCGAGGCAACCCCCGGAGCCAAAGCCTTGCCGATTGAGTTTCAAGAAATCGTTCTTGCAGCAAACGAAAAGCAATTGTCGGACATAAAAAAGGCAAACAAGGAAGGCAAGAAAAAAGGGGGGAAAGCTGCGGCCTCGGGGCTAGTGGCGTTGCCAGAGGTTGAACCGCTGGCCTACGTCCCGGCGGGAGCCTTCTACATGGAGCTGAATGCAACCAAAGGCACCAAGGCAGAAAAGGGAGAGAAGAAAAACATTCCTGGAGAGCAGAGAATTCCGTTACCAGCGATCTGGTCGGCACAGGAGTTTTGGGGGTGGAAAGACAATTACGAGCGGGAGGTAAATCCGCGCAAGGGCAAGAAGCCTGCTAAGCCGGGGGAAAAGTCAATCGACCGCGTTTACTACAACTGGCGCCCTCAATGGGAAATATCCCAAATTGGCGATGCAGCGAGGCACATTCCAAAAAAAATAGTCCGCATGTATTTTTACGAGAACAGTTCTGACTTTCGATTCACTTGCGGAGAAATTGCAAAATGGGGGGAACCGGGAGACATAGTCCGAATTGAGAAAGTGGACAACGGCGTTGTGGACTTCAAATGCGAACTAGCCAAGCAAGGCACAAAAGAGCACAAGGAATGGTCAACGATTTGCAAAGCGGGAGGACACACGAAGAGAGGCTTCGGTTTTTCCTAACCTAAGCGTCTTTTCTCAGCCTTAGAACGACGTTTTCCGTAATGGCATTCTTGATATGGACTAAGTTTTCTGTCGTGACAGAAATATCGATGCGTTCAACCGGTGTGAAACCTCGGGCGTTGGCGATCATCTCAAGGAAGTCGGTAGAAGGAATCCGAATGTCTTCTCCGTCGATGGTCATTTTGCTGTCCCCGATGACTACCATCGCCTCCGCTCCTACTTTGCATAGGCGATGCAGTTGAACAAAGACCGCATCCATGTCTTTGAGGAACCGATGGACCAATGCCGGCATATTTTGCTTTCTGAACCCGGCGTCATCTGATTTGACCACTTTTCGATGGAGCTCTCGCACGAAACTGAGGCAAGCCTCAGGAAGCCCTGCTGTCACCAAGAAGTCTTCTTCCAATTTTTTCTTCGTGCCGCCGGAAATCTCACGGCTACCAATGAGCGAGTGCTCAAGGGGACGCCGAGCGCTCCCGTCGAGACCAAACAGTGTAAGAAGCGAAAGACGGTCTGTATCAATGTAAGGCAGAGCCATCGCATAGGGCGGGCTGGTTAGAACCAAATCGACTGAACCATCGGCAAGACCGAGGCCGTCGTAAGTCTCTCGTTTGCGGTTATCGCCCGGAAGGACTGTGGATGGAAAAAACTGGGTAGGAGCATAGCCACGCACTTTCCAAAATTTCTCAATGCGCGAAAACTGCGTAACAAGTTGGGTCCGGAACAATCCGAGGACATCTGCATCCTCCAACTTTTCCTTGCGATAGCGAATCCTGAGGTCAGTCGGTTCCTGCTGAGAAACATCCCGAACGATACTGCTAAAAACCGCCTCCAAAAAATCCCTGCTGACGCCTTCGCTTCCCTTGCGGATGACGCTCAAAAGCCAGTTAAGTTTTCTTGCCACCGGCTCGGCAAACCACTTGCCGACTTCATCTGCACATGAAGGAGCGAACTGATCCAGTTTTGCCGGCATGTTCAATGGCGCGCCATCCACTGCATCTAAAATACCTGAGACTATTTCCGACAAGACATCGGGCTCTTCGTCGAGGATTCTGGATTTGGCACGGGCGATTTTGGCGGCAAGGGGATGCACGTCGCATCCAAAAGCAGCGTATCCGTTCAAATAGCCTTCAAGCAAAGTGGTACCGCTGCCGCAGAACGGGTCCAAAATGCGTGCGCCATGATGCAATGACCGCTGATTAATCAGTGCCTTGGCGAGTTGCGGATAGAACTTTCCTTTGTAGGGGTGCAGACCATGGGTGACATACTTCGGATCCTTCCTTGCAGCAGGGTTCGCAGCCATTCCATTTTCAAGGATCGCCTGCCAAGTCGGCTCACTGAACCCGGAAGGGTGCTTAATTTGGTGCGTGAACACCATGGATCGGCTACGAACCAACTGCTTCACGTTCAAAGCCAGGGCTTTTCCGTCGTCACCGCCCCCCTCCCCGGCCCTTAAAGGTTTCTCATATGGCCAGAGTTTGTAAGGAGGGGGCTGAAAAATAACAGAGGTGGGACGCTCGGTTTTTCTCAGCACTAGAATGCTTTCTTTATTGGCCCTTCTCCCGGCGTGCGAGAAAGAACGCTTAACCTTATGCACCTCTCGCTCAATGACTCCCGCTGAGTCGAATCCCAGCGACGTTGATTTTTCTGCAAGCAACGCTGCCGTATCGTAGGTCTGCCCCTCATAGACCGAATCTCCGATAACCAGAACCGCATATCTTCCATTTTTCAGTACGCGGGACATCCCAGTCAGAGCGGCAACCATGTCGTCGAAGTATGTTGAGAACCCGCTCAATTCGCGTTGATGTTTAAGATGGGAGCCGATCTCCAGTTTTCCGAACGCTATGGGGTCATGCCCGAGCCAGAGCAGGCGGAAGCGATGGTAAAGATGGTAGTCCATCGCGTTGCCGTAGGGAGGTGATGTCACAATCAAATCGACAGAGGCATCCGGCAAGTCATCGGCATCCATGTACCGAACGTCCCCGGTCAAAAATCGAGACACGCCATAACGGGTAGCAGAGGCGTTTCGTGCAACCGAGCGCATGACCGCCTCGAATTCTTTGACGAAACGCTTGGTGGTCTCACCTACGGGTATTTCGCGCGGAACGCTCTTGTAGCGTGTTTCAGAGTCCTGGAACGATGCAGCCAGAACTGTCCTCGAAAGCGCCAACGAAGCGATATCTTTAGCAGTCGCATCCGCCAATTGAGAAATCCTAGCTCGGATGTGGCACAGCTCGCCAAAGGAAGAGTTTGGAAACCATTTTTCCCTGTTGGCAATCTTAGGGGCGTGAGAACTATATTTCTCCACCAGCTCTGCGGAGTCTGCTGGCATGGAGCCGGAAAATGCGCGCAAAGCCCCGTGAAGCAGGTGTAGTTCTGTGGTTGCCTCTGCCCCCACCCTAGCGGTCTTAACCCGGCCTATAAGTGCTGCCACGGGGTTGGCATCTAAGCTTACAGCCCTGCGTCCGAGGCGGATAGATTCGAGCGCAGTAGTTCCGCTACCACCAAAAGGGTCGAATACAAGTTCGCCACGCGAACTGAGCAGAGAGATTGTGGTGCCGGGCAGTTGCGGAATGAACTTGGCAGGATACGGATGCAGATCATGCCCAAGGAATCGCGTGTCGTCATCAGTGAAGGACCAATCGACTTCCCTCAGGCTTGACAGTACCGATTGAGCATCCCCGAAATGAAGCGGCGCCTCGTGATAGTCAGGGATCCCATCGTCCCTTTCGATTGTTGCGGAGAAAGCCGACAACTGGGCCTGGGTGTTCGGTTTTGCCTCTGCCATTCTGTTTCGCCTCTGCCATTTGATCTCATATCTGGGTTTCTTATAAAACCCCAGATTTTTTACCGGAGAATACCTCAATGGCAAACGCCTTTCCATCAATCCGTCACATTTGCAGCCCCCTCCTTGCGCTGGTGGCGTCAGGCTACAGCTAGGCCCTGAAAGGAAGCCACATTGCTCTTACCCTTCTTCCACTCGCCGAGCAAATCTGCCCATTGCTGCATCATTACCGCGCGATCTTTGAAATAATCTGCGTGGTTGTAAGTTCGCCGTACCGCATTCGGCTCTTCATGCGCAAGTTGGCGTTCAATCCAATCTGGTGAGAATCCCATCTCATTCAGACGCGTGCTGCCCGTGGTTCGGGTGGCATGCGGGCTGTACTTGCCTGTCCACCCCAACACATTGAGCATCTGGCGGAACGAGGCCGTAACCATTGGCTTTGTTCTGTCGTCCCGGTGCGGGAAGAGATGAGTCTTTGCCCCCGTTATCGTATGCATTCCGCGTAGCAGCGTAACGGCCTGATGCGGCAGCGGAATCAGGTGCTCTTTCCGTTTCTTCATGCGCTCGGCACGGATGCGCCAGATTGCTGCGTCAAGGTCAAACTCCGACCACTCAGCCTCAACCACCTCTGATGGTCGGGCGAGTGTCAGCCACATCAGGTTGAACGCGCATTGGGTTTGATAGTTGCCACCATGCCCATCAACATCTTTCAGAAGCTGCCCAATCTCGGCAGTTGAAAGTGGCCGTTTATGTTGCGTCTTGTTCGCTGCAAGTGCCTTGCGTACCGGGTAAACAGGATCGGTATCAGCTCTGAGCGTTGCGACTGCAAACTCGAAGATCGCTGACATGGTCCGCTTCGCTTCGTTGGCAACGCTATTCCCGTTGTCCTTGTCTGCTCGCTTCAAAATATCGAGGACATGGGCAGGAGTGATTTGTTTGGCCGGAAGCTTTCCTATGTGTGGGAAAACAACTCGCTCCATCATGTTTAGCCGGCGGGTCTTGGTGATTTCCTCCCAATCCCTCAGCGCCAACCATTCTTTGGCTATAGCCTCAAAGGTGTTCGCCTGCTCAAGCCCAGCCTTGATTCGATCCAACTGCTTTTGCTGTGCCGGATGAATGCCCTGCTTCACCAGCTTGCGTGCCGCTTCAGTGGCGTCTCTGGCCTCCTTGAGCGACAAGTCGGGATAGCTACCCAACGCATAGCGATTTTCCTTCCCGAGCAACCGATACTTCCACCGCCAGAGCTTTGATCCACCCGGCATGACCTCTAAATATAGACCTCCACCGGCAGCAATTTTGTAGGCCTTCTTGACAGGCTTTGCAGCGCGTAGGGTCGCATCGCTAACCCCTCGCTTCGGAACTCGGCCTGCCGCCTTATTGGGGGCATGCTCTACGCCGCCAACATCAGTATTCACGGTGCCTTGAAGGTCATTCATTGACATCATTCCTCTGCAAACTGGGGGCGCGTGTCAGACATGCCCCCAATCATGCCCCCATGCAGAGTGAATGTCAAAGAACGCTCGCGTACACAAGCGACCTCAACACCCTTTGTTTTCAATGTATTCAGCGGACAACAAAACATCCGCGAACACAAGGGAACAGCTATTCCAACTTAGACGTTGAACAAGAAATTCAGCACGTCGCCGTCCTTGACGACGTATTCCTTGCCTTCGGCGCGCATCTTCCCCGCTTCCTTGGCGCCATGCTCGCCGCCGCAGGCAATGAAGTCGTCGTAAGCGATCGTCTGCGCGCGGATGAAGCCGCGTTCGAAGTCGGTGTGGATGACGCCGGCCGCCTGCGGTGCGGTGTCGCCCTTGTGGATCGTCCAGGCGCGCACTTCCTTGACGCCGGCAGTGAAGTAGGTCTGCAGGCCGAGCAGGTGATAGCCCGCATGCACGAGCCGGTCGAGCCCCGGCTCGGAAAGCCCGAGGTCGGCGAGGAAGAGCTGCTTTTCGTCGTCGTCGAGGTCGGCGATCTCGGCTTCGATCGACGCGCAGACGGCGACGACTTCGGCGCCCTCGCCGGCCGCGTGTTCGCGCACCGCGTCGAGATAGGGATTGTTCTCGAAGCCGCCTTCGGCGACGTTCGCGGCGTAGAGAACGGGCTTGGCGGTAATCAGGCAGAAGGGCTTGAGGTTAAGCCATTCCTCCTTCGACAGGTCGAGCGCGCGCACGGGCTTGCCCTGGTCGAGCTGGGCGAAGCACTTGTCGAGCGCGGCGCAGAGGATCTTCGCCTCCTTGTCGCCGGCGCTCGCCGGCCGGCGATAGCGCAAAAGCGCTTTTTCGACGGTGGCCATGTCGGCAAGCGCGAGCTCGGTGTCGATGATCTCGATATCGCGGATCGGATCGACGTTGCCCGAGACGTGGATCACGTTGTCGTTGGCAAAGCAGCGCACGACGTGCAGCACGGCGTCGGTCTCGCGGATGTTGGCGAGGAACTGGTTGCCAAGGCCCTCGCCTTTCGACGCGCCGGCGACGAGACCCGCGATGTCGACGAATTCGGTGACCGCCGGAATGACCTTCTGCGGCTTGACGATGGCGGCGAGCTTGGCGAGCCTCGCGTCAGGCACTTCGACGATTCCGACCGAGGGTTCGATCGTGCAGAAGGGATAGTTCTCGGCGGCTACGCCGGCTTTCGTCAGCGCATTGAAGAGGGTGGATTTGCCGACGTTCGGCAGGCCGACGATTCCGCATTTGAGGCTCATGATGGCTTCCTGTTGATTCGCGAAAGAACGGCCGCTATGGCGCGTCCTCGTGAATTCGTTGATCCGTTGATCTGTTAGACGGTCTTGCCGTGCAGCACGCGCTGCACGGCTTCGTAATTCCCGGCGGCGAAATCGGGCCAGGCGACGAGGCAGCGGTCGAGCGCCGCGTCGATGAGTTCGTGCTCTTCCTTGCGCGGCGCCTTGAGGACGTAGCCGACGACTTCGTCGCGGTCGCCCGGATGGCCGATGCCGACGCGCAGGCGCCAGAAATCGGGCGTCGTCAGGCTCGCCTGGATGTCCTTCAGACCATTGTGTCCGCCGTTGCCGCCGCCCTGCTTGACGCGCAAGCTCCCCGGCTGCAGATCGAGATCGTCATGGACGACGAGGATTTCGTCGGGGAGGATCTTGTAGAAGAAGGCGAGCGCGACGACCGCCTGTCCCGAGCGGTTCATGAAGGTCGAGGGCTTCAGGAGCCAGAGGTTGCCGCTGCGACCGACGTGGCCGAAAAACTTGCCTTGCGGCGCCAGCTTCACCTTGAGCGCTTCGGCGAGGCGGTCGATGAACCAGAAACCGATGTTGTGGCGGTTGTCCGCGTAGCCGCTGCCGGGATTGCCCAATCCGACAATCAGACGCGGTGGAGTCATCAGAAGTCGCCCTTAAAGAAAAACCGCCGTTCGAAGTCGAACGGCGGCTGTCGCACTCCGGGTGAAAATTAAGCGGCCGCGGGCGCGCCGGGAGCAGCCGCTCCGGGCGCTGCTTCGCCGTCGGCCGTTTCCGCAACTTCGGCCTTCTTGACCGGGATGGAAACGACGACGGGGTCGTCGCTGCCGTGCTGGAAGGCTTTGACGCCCTTCGGGAAAACGAGCTGCGAGACGTGGATCGTCTGGCCGGCGTCGAGGTCTTTGAGATCGACTTCGATGAAGGTCGGCAGGTCCTGCGGCAGGCAGCTGACATCGACTTCGTTCATCGCCGGCGAGACGATGCTGCCGGCGATCTTGACGCCCGGGGCGATGTCGCCGTTGATGAAGTGCAGCGGCACCTTCTGGTGGATGACGCGGGTCGCATCGACGCGCATGAAGTCGACGTGCAGGACGAGCGGCTTGTAGGCATGGACCTGCGAATCGCGCAGCAGAACGCTTTGCGCCTTGCCGTCGATGTTGAGCGTGACGACGGACGAATGGAAAGCTTCCTTGCGCAGCGCGAGCAGAAGATCGTTGTGATCGAGTTCGATCAGCGCCGGCGCGGCTTCACCGCCGTAGACGATGCCCGGCACCTTCTTCGCGTGGCGCAGGCGGCGGCTCGCTCCGGACCCCTGCACGACACGCGTTGTTGCGTTCAATTCAAATTTCATGACAGCTCCTGGTTTGATGCAACCCGGCCCGCGACCAGGCCGGGGGTTAGAGAAACAGAACTACTCGATGAACAGCGAAGAAACCGAATCCTCGTTGCTGATGCGGCGAATCGTTTCGGCGAGCACGTCGGCGACCGACAGCTGGCGAATGCGCGGCGATCTTTGCGCGGCCTCGCTCAAGGGGATCGTATCGGTGACGACGAGTTCGTCGATCGCCGAGTCGTTGATGCGCTCGACCGCCTGCCCTGAAAGGACCGGGTGCACGCAGTAGGCGAGGACCTCGCGGGCGCCACTCTCCTTGAGCGCGCCGGCGGCCTTGCAAAGCGTGCCGGCGGTATCGACCATGTCGTCCATGATGACGCAGGTGCGCCCTTCGACTTCGCCGATGATGTTCATGACCTCGGAGACGTTGGCCTTCGGACGGCGCTTGTCGATGATCGCGAGGTCGCATTCCAGACGCTTGGCGAGCGCGCGTGCGCGCACGACACCGCCGACGTCGGGCGAGATCACGACGAGGTCGTTGTAGTTCTTGCTCTTCAGGTCCGACAGCAGCACCGGGCTGGCGTAGATGTTGTCGACCGGGATGTCGAAGAAGCCCTGGATCTGGTCGGCATGCAGGTCCATCGTCAGCAGGCGTTCGACGCCCACCGTTTCCAGCATGTTGGCAACGACCTTGGCGCTGATCGGCACACGTGTGCTGCGCGGCCGGCGGTCTTGCCGGGCATAGCCGAAGTACGGGATCACGGCGGTGATTCGGCGTGCGCTGGCA
>CAZALA010000121.1:0-11007 GCA_964485725.1 uncultured Propionivibrio sp.
CAAATCAACGCCAGTGCCCGCCGCGAAAGCGCCAACTCGACGCGGCTTGCCAACACCGTCGTCGCGCGCCTCCTCGCCTTGCATCCGGCAGCGCGGCTCGACGTCCGCGATCTCGCGACGACGCCGCACCCGGTGCTCGACGAGGCCGCCCTCGCCGCCCTGTTCACGCCCGCCGCACAGCGCGACGCTGCGCAAATCGCCCGCGTCGCGCTTGACGACGCGTTGATCGCCGAGGTGGAAGCGGCCGACGTCCTTGTTCTCGGTGTCCCGATGTACAACTTCGGCATCCCCGCGCAACTGAAGAACTGGATCGACGCGATCGCGCGCAACGGCGTGACTTTCCGCTACACCGCGAACGGACCCGAGGGCCTGCTCAAGAATAAGCCGGTTTATGTCGCGCTCGCTCGCGGCGGCCGCTATCGCGACAGCGCTGCCGATACGCAAGTGCCTTATCTCAAGACCGTGCTCGCGTTTCTCGGCATCACCGACCTGCGCTTCATTTACGCCGAGGGCCTCAACATGGGCCCCGAAGCGGCGCAGCAAGGCTTTGCCGAGGCGGAAGCCGACCTTGCCGCCGCCTTGTCCTGAGCCACGCAGACCTGTCGAGGAGGAAACGATGAAGCGCGAAGAGACCCCGCAACCGGGCAAGAGCGCCGGGACCGTGACGACCGGCACGACCGTCGTCACCCGTTCGCGCCCGGTCGAGCGCCTGGTCGCCGGTCAGGCGACCTCAGATGGCGCCGGCGTCAAGCTTACGCGCGTGCTGACGCAGGCGCTGCAGCGACGGCTCGACCCCTTCCTGATGCTTGATGCCTTCGGCAGCGAGCGCGCCGACGATTACATCGCAGGCTTTCCCGACCACCCGCATCGCGGCTTTGAAACGGTCACCTACATGATCGCCGGCCGCATGCGTCACCGCGACAACGCCGGCCACGAGGGCTTGCTCGAGAATGGCGGCGTGCAGTGGATGACGGCCGGCCGCGGCATCGTCCATTCGGAAATCCCCGAGCAGGACCACGGCCTCATGGAAGGCTTCCAGCTCTGGCTCAACCTGCCGGCGCGCGAGAAAATGAGCGAACCCTGGTATCGCGATTTTGCCGCCGCCGAGTTGCCGCGTTTCACGAGCGCGAGCGGCGTCGCGGTCACCGTCATCGCCGGCCAAAGCCATGGCGTCAGCGGCGCCGTGACCCGCGCGGCGACGCAGCCGCTTTATCTCGACCTGCATTTGCCGGCGCATGCGCGTTTTGCGCAGACGCTGAGCGCTACGGCCAACGCCTTCATCTACGTCTATCGCGGCGAGGTGCGCGTTGCCGGCACGGTTGTGCCGGCGCAGCGCATGGCGATTCTCGCCAACGCAGACGATGCCGACGGCGTCGTCATCGAAGCCGCGGACACGGCCAAAGTCCTGCTCATTGCCGGCGAGCCGCTCGGCGAACCGATTGCGCAATACGGACCCTTCGTCATGAACAGCGAGCAGGAAATCTACCAGGCGCTCAGCGATTTCCGCGACGGGCGTCTTGCCTGATCCTTTCACCATTTTCAATTCGGAGAAATGCAATGAACGATTCCTACAAGGCTTATGTTTCGCTGTCAGGTCGCATTCTGCTCGCGCTGATGTTCCTCGTCTCGGGCTACGGCAAGCTCATGAACCTGGAGGGAACGGCAGGCTTCATCGCCAGCGGCGGCCTGCCCGCGCCGGCGCTGCTGGCAGTCGTCGTCGGCCTGCTTGAGCTCCTTGGCGCCCTCGCCCTCATCGCCGGCTATCGCGTGCGCATCGCAGGCCTTCTGCTCGCGCTGTTCACTATCGCCGCGAGCGTTGTTTTCCACGATTACTGGTCGGCGCCGTCGGCGCAGCAATTCGTCACGCAACTGCTCTTCATGAAGAACATGTCGGTCGCCGGCGGCATGCTGCTCGTCTCGGCGCTTGGCGCCGGACCTTTCAGTCTCGACGCGCGGCGCGCATAGGGAAGAAAACCCGGAAGAAAATCCGCGCCGGCAAGCGGCCGCCGCTAGCGCAAAGCCTCAGGCGGTCAGCTCGGCGATGCGCGAGCGCAGGACGTCGAGGTCGAGCGGCTTGTGCTGGATGCTGATTTTTGCCGAGACGATGCGCTGGATCACGGCCGGGTCGGTATCGCCGGTGATGATGAGCGCCGGCAGGCCGCCGCCGAAAGCGGCGCGCACGGCGGCGATGACGTCGCAGCCGGTTTCCTCGCCGGTCAGCCGATAGTCCGAAATGACGATGTCCGGCGCCACGCCTGCCAGCAAATGCATGAGTTCGGAGCGCGAGCCCGCGCAGACCACCTCGTGGCCGACCGCAGTCAACGCGTAGGAGAGCGCGGTGGCGACTTCGAAATTGTCTTCGATCAGCGCTATCCTTTGCGGCCGGTGCGCGTAGCCGTTACGCGCGATCGCGCCGACGTGCTCGCCCACCGGCAGCTCGACTGCGAACACCGAACCCTTGCCGAGGCGCGAGCGCACGCGCACCTCGAGCCCGAGCAAGGCGGCGGTCTTGGCGACGATCGCAAGGCCGAGGCCGGTCCCCTTGGCGCGGTTGCGCTCGAAATTCCCAAGCTGCCTGAATTCCTCGAAGATCACTTCGGTCTTGTCGGCGGGAATGCCGATGCCGGTATCCCAGACCTCGACCCACATCTTGCCCTGCGATCGCCGGCAGCCGACGAGAACGCCGCCGCGGTCGGTATAGCGGATCGCGTTCGAGACGAGGTTCTCGAGGATGCGCTGGAAGAGAATCGCGTCGGTGCGGCCGATCACGTCGAGGCAGCCGAAGCGCAGGCTGAGGCCCTTGGCGATCGCGTCCGGCGTCTGCGAGGAAACGACATTGGCGATCAGCGCGTCGACCGAAAAATCGCTGATGCTCTTGGTCACGACACCGGCGTCGAGCTTGGACAGATCGAGCAGGTTGCCGAGCATGTCGTTGAGGCTGATGACGCAGTTCTTCATGTTGCCGAGCAGATGCTCCTCGCCGCCCGAAAGCTTGCTGCCGAGCGTCCCGACGTAGAGCGAGAGCGCCGAGAGCGGCTGCCGCAGGTCATGGCTCGCCGCGGCGAGGAAGCGCGATTTCGCGTTGTTCGCCCTTTCCGCCTCAAGCTTGGCGGCGGCAAGTTCGGCGGTGCGCTCGGCGACGAGCTCTTCGAGCCGCTGGTGATGCTCCTCGAGTTCCATCTTGGCGGCCGCGTTGAGCGCGCGCAGGCGCAAGGTCTCCATGCCGTAGGCGATGTTGCTCGCGAGGTCGCCGAGCAGCTCGACTTCCTCCTTGACGAAGGCGTTCGCTTCGCTCGCATAGACGCTGAGGACGGCGAGGATTTCGCCCTTGCTGACGAGCGGCAGCGCGATGCTCGACTGGCAACCGTATTTCACGGCGAGCTCGCGCCACGGCGCCATCTTCGGGTTGCTCAGCGTGTTCTGATTGATCTGGATCTTGCCCGTGCGCATCGCCATTCCCGTCGGCCCGCAGCCGATGTCCTGCGCCTCGTCCCAGGAAGCGCGGATCTGTTCGCGATAGCTTTGCGCGGGCCCGTGCTGGGCGACCGCGCGAATCGATTTTCCGCTGTCGTATTCGGCGACGCCGATCCAGGCCATCAGGTAACCGCCGGTCTCGACGACGAGACGGCAGGTGTCGGCCAGCAGGACTTCCTCGTGAGGGGCGCGAATGATCGCAAGATTGCAGTTGCCGACAAGTTGCAAGGCGCGCATCAGCCGCGCCTGCCGGCGCTCGGCGTCCTTGGCCAGGTCGATGTCGGCGGCGAGTCGCCGGTTGGCACGATAGACGCGCAAGGAAGCAAGAGCGCTGACCAGGATCACCAGCGTGACGATCGCGAAGAGCATCAGCACGTGGTCGATCCAGCCGCCGAGGAAATCGGCGGTGGAGAAACCGGCGATGACGTAAAACGGGTAGTTTTCGAGCTTGCGATAGGCGTTGCTGCGCTCGATCCCGTCGACCTCCCCGCGCGCCACGTAGTAGCCCGCATCGGGCTGACTGCGCACGCGCGCGAGCAGGTCCTGCGAGACCTCGCTGCCGCCTGAGGCGCCCCGGATTTCGGGATGGTGATGCACGAGCCTCAAGTCGGTGGTGCGAATGGCCGCCGCGCCGCGCTGCCCCAGCGGCACCGAAGAGAGCGCTTTTGCGAAGCGCTCGGTGCCAAGCTCGGCATACACGATGCCGGCAAACGAGCCGTTCGGGGCACTGATGCGCCGCGCCAGGACGATCACCCATTGCTGGTCGAGCTTGCCGAGCTGCGGCCCGGCGACGACGACACCGGCGGCGGTGCCGTCGCGCGCGCGGACGAAATAATCGCGATCGGAGAGGTCGACGGCCGGCGTGTTGCGCAGGCCGTCACCAAAGCGCGCGATGCCGGCGGCGTCGGCCATGCCAAGCTTGGTGATTTCGGGCAGCAGCGATTCCTGACGCTTGAGATAGGCGTGCAACCAGAGCTCGTCGAAACGCCCTTGTTCAAGCTGATCGCGAGATTGCGCGGCGACCGTTTGCAGGACGAGGTCCACGCGATCGAAGATGCCGCTGATGTCCTGATCGAGCACGCGCGCCATCGTCTGCGCCGCGAGCGATGCGCGCTCGCGATAGCTCTGCTTCTCCTGCCAGGCGGAAAACGCGCCGAGACTCGCCACGAGCGCCGCGATCAGGGCAACCGTCAGGGCGTACGGCACCCAGCTCGCCGCGTCGATCGCTGTCAACCTGGCGCGGCCGCTTTCGCCGCGACGGGGACGGGGACGGGACAGGGTCTTGAAGATCGACATCATTGCAAGTCACCAGCCCCGATCTTACACCGATGCGGGGGAGCGACGGCGCTGCCAGGGCAAATCGAGCGCCGCCTTGCCGCTGCCCGGCTCGAGATGAGCGCGCTGCAACTGCAGCCGCTAGCCATTGGTGAGCCCCTTGCGAATCGCGAACTTGGTGAGCTCGGCGACGGTGTGAAGATTGAGCTTGCGCATGATGTTGCGGCGATGAACGTCGATCGTCGAGGGCGCGAGGTGAAGCGTATCGGCGATCTGCGCAGAAGTCATGCCTTCGGCGACGAGTTGCAGCACCTGGCGCTCGCGCGCGCCAAGGCGAATACCGGAGGGTCCGACATGGCGGTTCTCGACGATGCCCCCCATGACGATCTCCGAGACCGCCGGCGTCAGGTAGCGGTGCTTCGCAAAAACCGTTCTGATCGCGCGCAGCAGTTCTTCTCCGGCGTCGTCCTTGGTCACATAACCCGCCGCCCCGGCCTTGATCATGTCAAGAACGAGATGGCGATCGCGAGACGCCGATAGCGCGATGACCCGGATTTCCGGGCGGCTCTTGCGCAAGCGCCGCGTCGCTTCTATGCCGTTCAGGTTCGGCATGCCGATGTCCATGCAGACGACATCGGGCGAAAGTTCCAGCGCGAGCTGCAGGAGCTCGATGCCGTCGGTCACTTCGGCGACGATTTCGATGTCCGGCTCGTTCGCCAGCAGCGAGCGCAGGGCCTGCCTGAACATCCGGTGATCGTCGGCCAATACGACACGAATCGTCATGATGTACCTGAAAACTCTCCTGTCATAGATGGGGATTATGGACCATCTGGAGGAATTACGCATTTATAGGTAATGAAATTAACGACAAATGTGTATTTCTTTCTCGCCAGTCGCTCGCTACGCTGTCATCAAAGCGGTTGGCGACGAATGATCCGGGACGATACATCGGGGAGCCGGTTTCACACATGCCCGCCGCTCGGCCAGGAAGCGGGATCAATGCTGCAGTGCAAATTGCGTGCCGGCGAGACGATCTCAAATGCAGGCCTTTCTTTATTCGCCGGAGAGACGAATCAACCAAGCGATCGCACCACACATCAAGGGCACAGATGATCACCAGCACAACAGCATATGAAGCAAGGCCGAGCACAATCGCCGACCTGCGCTTTCTCTCGTCGGAAGCCAAGATGGTCGAGGCGCTCCGGGAAATCGCCGGCGTTTTCGGTAAAACCCTCTCGGTCACGCCGATGCCGAAAACGGCAAAGTCGAACGACCACCTGTTTCTGATTCACTTCGACCAGACCCGGGACGCCATCGCTGCGTCGAAAGCGATGAAGTGCTACCTCTATGGTTTTTCGACGCTGATGGTGTCGATCCCGGCCATCGAAGGCGACGAGCGCCCATGAACCGGTCGGGAAACAAGAGGTACGAAGCTGCGATGAGGCGGCCACCGGCTGGCAGCGTCATTTACCCGTTCGCGCTCGTCGCGAAGAGCGCTTGCAAGCCCGGCAGCGGCGTTGCGCGTCCCGTCGTCGCAAAACTGGAGCCGCGCCCCGCCGGTCGCTTGCGCCGCTTTCTTCGCCGCTGCTGGCTGGCGGCCTGCTACATGCGTCAATTGCACTACAGCCGTCATCTCGCCTGGATAAAAGCCCAACGATGAGCGAAGGACGAGTGAGGAATCGGCGTGCCGCAAAGGACGCCTCGGCCGGGCGGGAATTTTTTCCAGCCAGGCCTTTCGCCAAAGGGAGCCCATCATGAACAAACCCGCCAGGAAGCCGCACAACCCGCAACATGACAATGCCATACTTGTGAAGCCTCGCAGAATGACTTCGGCGCTATGGTCGTGCGAGTTGCACAAGGAGGTCTGTTTTACCGCGAATGAAATCGAAGTCGAGGTGTCCCTGTCGCGGTACGCGTTTGAAGTGACGGCGGCAAGCACCTGTCTCGCCTGAGTTCCTGGCCGGACCGGAGCGGTGCCATACGGTTCCGGTGCCATACGCTTCGCTGATGCACGGACCGGTGCAATACGCTTCGCTGATGCACGGATCGGTGCAATACGCTTTCGCTATTGCACCCTATATTCTTTCTCCGGAAAAACGGGGCGGTTCATCACGTCTGATGGCGGTTGACAGGTAATCGAACGATCACTATGATGGTAATCGTTCGATTAGCTTAAACTGACGCCCATGCCCACTCCCAATCGCGATCTTGAGCATCTTGCCAAGCTGCGCGACTATTACGTCGATGCGCGGCGAATTCCTTCGCAGCAGCGCGTGGCGAAATTGATCGGCCTTTCCAAGGCGGCGGCGCGCAAGTTTCTCGAGCGTCTGGCAGCGCAGGGCTTTCTCGTGCGTACGCCGGACGACGATGCCTGGCTGCCGGCCCGCAGTTTCTTCGAACGCCCGCTCGCGCATGCGAGCGTCCAGGCCGGCGCGCCTTTGGCGACGGAAGCGGTGGCGGCGGACCCCTTCTACGTCGATGACTACGTCGTGCGCGAGCCTTCACGAACGGTGATGATCCCGGTCAAGGGCGATTCGATGGTCGATGCCGGCATTCACGAAGGCGATATCGCCGTCGTCGAACGCGAGAAGCTGGCAAAACCCGGTGATTTTGTCGTTGCCGTCGTCGACGGCGAATTCACCTTGAAGGAGCTCTCGCGCGAGCAGGGGAAATTCGTCCTGAAACCGCACAATGCCGAGTTTTCGATCATTCGCCCGAAAGGGCGGCTGGAAATCTTCGGCGTCATGGTCGGGCTCGTCCGGCGCTACCCGCACTGACCGGTATCGAAGCTTCTCCCCCTTGATGCAGCTTTGAAAATGAACGCCGTTTCCTTGAGCGAAGTGCTCTCCCGTCCCGATCTCTGGCGCGGCGGCCATCTGTCCGGGGCCGGGGCCAATTTGGCGCTGCCGGCGGTAAAGAGCGGTTTCCCCGAACTCGACGCCGAGTTGCCAGGTGGCGGCTGGCCGCGCGGCGCGTTGACCGAACTCATCTGCGACGACTGCGGCCACGGCGAGATAGCCCTCCTCCTCCCCGCATTGCAGCGGCTCTGCGCCGATGACGGCTGGCTGCTCCTCATCGCGCCGCCGTATGGCCTGCAAGCGCAAGCCTGGGCGGCTGCGGGAATAGCGCTGCAGCGCCTGCTCGTCGTCCTGCCGCCTGCCGGCACAAACCATTCGCGCCGGCAGCGCGAGAGCGATGCGCTGTGGGCGGCGCAGCAGGCACTCAGCAGCAAGGCGCCCGCCGCGCTCATCTGCTGGAGCGCGACGCAGGACGCGCGCGCCGTCCATCGCTTGCAGGTGGCGGCCGCTGGCGGGCACGGCGCGAGCTTTCTCTTTCGTCCCTGGCGCGTCGCGGGGAACGCGTCGGCTGCGCCCTTGCGCCTGGGTCTTGCGGGCGGAGAAGGGAAGGAAGAAGAAAACGGCGGGCTCAGCGTGCGCATTCTCAAGCGGCGGGGGCCGCCCCTGGCGCATCCACTCCACCTCGCGGTCTCGCGACCCGCCCCCTGGCATTCAGCTTCCCATGCAAACCCCGCAGGTTCTCTGGCTCTCCCTTTATCTTCCCCGGCTTGCTCTCGACGCGCAGCTGCAGCAGCTCACATCCTCTGCGGCTGAGGCGCCCCTCGTCGTCGTCGAAAACGGCCGCGCCCTTCTCTGCGCCGAGGCGGCGACCGCTGCCGGCGTGCGTGCGGGGATGAAGAGCGCGCTTGTGCGCTCGCTTTTCCCCGCAGCGCAGCTCGCCCTGCGCGACGCGATGCGCGAATCGGCCCTGCTCGAAAGACTCGCGTGCCGGGCCGGGGCGTTTACGTCGCAGGTCTGCCTGCTGCCGGGCGAGGGATTGCTACTCGAGATCGGCGCTTCACTCAAGCTCTTCGGCGGCTATGCGCCCTTGCGCCGACAGATCGTGCACGCGCTCGCCGGCCAGGGACTGAGCGCTTTGCGCCATGCCGCTGCGCCGGTCGCACTCGGCGCTTTCTGGCTCGCCAAAGCGGCGCCGGAAGATGGGTTGAGGGTCGAGCGCGCCGGCCTTCCCGACGCCCTTGACCGGCTCGAGCTTGCAAAGCTTGCGGACGACTTGCCGGAGGGCTGCGTGACGCGACTCGCAAGTTTCGGCCTGCGTCGCCTCGGCGAACTGCGGCGCCTGCCGGCCGCCGCGCTCGCGCGCCGCGTCGGCTCGTCGACGCTGGCGCTGATCGCCCGCGCTTACGGCGAGCAGGCGGACTTGCGCGAAGCTTTCGTTTTCCCCGAAAGCTTCGCGCTCAGGATCGAACTGCCCTCGCCCGTCAATGATGCGAGCGCGCTCCTTTTCGCCGGCCAGCGCCTCGTCCAGGCGATGAGCGGCTGGCTCGCCGCGCGCCAGGCGGCGATCACCCAATGCCATTTCCTGCTGACGCAGCATGCGCCCGCCTACCAGCAACTCGCGCCGACGCGCCTGCCGCTGCGCTTTACGGCGCCGCTGCGCGACCCCGAGCGCATCGTCGCTTTCCTCGGCGAGCGCCTGGCGCGGCTCGAACTTGATGCGCCGGTCGAAGCGCTGGAACTTTGCGCCGACGCCATCGAGGACTGTCCGGGGCAGAGCCGTTCGCTCTTTACCAAGGAAGGCGCGCGCCCGGAGGGCATCGCGGCGCTCGTCGATCGCCTGCGCGCGCGGCTCGGCGAAGAAGCGGTCTGCTGCCTTGCGGCAACCGCCGACCATCGCCCGGAAGCGGCGACGAGCTGGCTTACCGGCGCCAGGCTGACGACGCTTGCCTCTCTTGCCAACCGCCCCCCGGCCCGCACCAGGCCGCCGCGCCCGGCAGCAGCCCCGCCGCGCCCGAAGCGTCCACTTTGGCTGCTCGACCCGGCGCAGGCACTCGCCGAGCGCGACGGCAGGCCGCACGCCAAAGGCCCGCTCTTCCTGCTCGCGGGCCCCGAGCGCATCGAATCGGGCTGGTGGGATACGGGCGAAGCGGCGGGCCTTGGCGATCTTCGCCGCGACTACTACGTCGCGATCGACCCTGAAGACCGCTGGTTATGGATTTATCGCGACTGGCGCGAACCCGGCGGCTGGTTTTTGCATGGCTATTTTTCATAAGGAGCGCAGAGGGCGCAGAGAAAAGAGCGCAGCGTTCAGAAAATCGTGTACGTGTCATAGCGATTTTTACTCTGCGTCCTCTGCGCCTTTGCGCCCTCTGCGTTGAAAGAGGTTTCGTTAGTGCTCTCCTCCGCCCTGCCCGACTACGCCGAGCTGCATTGCCTCTCCAACTTCAGCTTCCTGCGCGGCGCTTCGCACCCGGGCGAACTCGTCGAGCGTGCGGCCGCGCTCGGCTACCGCGCGCTCGCCCTCACCGACGAGTGCTCTTTTGCCGGCATCGTTCGCGCGCATGAAGCCTGGAGCGAGCTGCCGGCGCCCAAGCCCAAACTCCTGATCGGCACCGAGCTTCGCATCGCCGAGGGCGCGCCGGAAGCGACGGAAGGGAGCGAGATGAAGCTCGTCCTCCTTGCGCAGAACCGCTGCGGCTACGGCAATCTCTCGGCGCTCGTCACGCTCGGCCGGCGGCGCGCGGCGAAGGGAAACTACCTGCTCACGCGCGGCGACCTCGAATGGGGAATTCCCGATTGCCTCGTGCTCTGGGTCGCCGACACGCACGCCGCAGTCGACCCGGCGGCCAACATTGTCCGCGCACGCTGGCTGCACGAACGCTTTCCGGGCCGCGCCTGGATCGCTTTCGAGCGCCATCTTGCAAGCGATGACCGCGAGCGCCTGAAACGCCTGCGCGAAATCGCCGCGGCGAGCGGACTGCCGCTCGTCGCGAGCGGCGACGCGCACATGCACGTGCGTTCGCGGCGACCGCTGCAGGACATGCTGACGGCGCTGCGCCTCAACACGACGATAGACGCGGCCGGTCAGGCGCTGTTTGCGAACGCCGAACGGCATCTGAGGACGCGTTCGCGGCTCGCCCGGCTCTACCCCGCCGACCTTCTTGCGCAGACGCTCATCGTTGCCGCGCGCTGCGACTTTTCCTTGTCCGAACTGCGCTACGAATACCCCGAGGAAGTCGTTCCGGCCGGCGCGACCCCGGCGAGCCATCTGCGCCAGGAGACCGAGAAAGGCCTCGCGAATCGCTATCCCGCGGGAACGCCGCCGGCGGTGCGCGAGCAGGTCGAAGAGGAGTTGAAGCTCATCGCCGAGCTTGACTACGAAGCGTATTTCCTCACCGTCTACGACATCGTCAAATACGCGCGCAGCGTCGACATCCTGTGCCAGGGACGCGGCTCGGCG
>CAZALA010000122.1:0-10777 GCA_964485725.1 uncultured Propionivibrio sp.
CGCGCTTCGGCCTTGTACTTCCAGATGCCGCGCATCTGGCGGAGGATTTCAACGTGCAGATGCAGCTGGTCGCCGGCCGAGACGGGTTTCTTGAAGCGCGCGTTATCAATGCCGACGAAATAGAAAACCGAAGCATCGTCGGGTTTCGAGCCCATCGTCTTGAACGAAAGAATCCCCGCCGCCTGCGCCAGCGCTTCCATGATCAGCACGCCGGGCATCACCGGATGATGCGGAAAGTGGCCCTGGAAAAAAGGCTCGTTGATCGTGACGTTCTTGTAGGCGTGCAGCGATTTGCCGGGCTCGCAGGCGAGCACCCGATCGACGAGCAGGAAAGGATATCGATGCGGAAGGTGCTTCAGTATTTCGTGGATATCCATCGTGTTCAAGGCTTCGTCTCCAGGTCTTCGAGTTTTTTTTCAAGTTCGGCGATGCGCTCGGCGAGCTTCGCGAGCCGCTTGATCTGCGCCGCGTTGTGCAGCCATTCGCCGTGCGGCGCGAAGGGAAAAACGCCGGTGTATTGTCCCGGCTGCCCGAGGCTCTTGCTGATCAGCGTGCCGCCCGAAATGTGTACGTCATCTGCGATTTCAATGTGACCGACGATCATTCCGGCGCCGCCGATCGTGCACCGCTTGCCGATTTTCGTGCTGCCGGCAATTCCGGTACAGCCTGCCATCGCGCTGTTTTCGCCGATGACGCAGTTGTGCGCAATCTGAATCAGGTTGTCGAGCTTGACGCCGTCGCCGATCACCGTATCGTCGAGCGCCCCGCGGTCGACTGAAGTATTCGACCCGATCTCGACGTCGTCGCCGATGACGACGCGGCCGATCTGCGGAATCTTGATCCAGCGCTCGCCTTCCTTGGCAAAGCCGAAGCCATCGCCGCCGATGACCGCGCTCGGCTGGATCACGGCGCGCTTGCCGATGACGCAGGCGTGGCCGACGACGACATTGGGATAAAGAACCGAATCGTCGCCGATCGCGGCGCCGTCGCCGATGACGCAGCCCGGGTAAAGGACGACGTTTTCCCCGATGCGGACCTCCTGCCCGATCACGACGTTCTCGCCGATGCTGGCGCTCGCCGGCACGCTGCTGCCGACGACGGCCGAAGCGTGGATGCCCGGCGCACGCCGGACGGGCGGGTTGAGCAGCGCGACGACGCGCGCGTAATAGGCGTATGGGTTGGCGTGGACGATCCGCGGCAGCGCCGTCTCGGCGGCAAACTGCGGCGGCACGATGACCGCGCTCGCGCCGGTCTCGCGCAGCGCGCCGCGGTGCTTGGGGTTGGCGAGAAACGCGATCTGGCCTGCGCGCGCCGAAGCGAGCGGCGCGACCTGCGAGACGCGCACGGAACCGTCGCCCTCGAGCGCGCCACCGAGCCTCAGAACGATCTCGTCAAGCCGCAGACTTTCTTGTGCGGACACGCGCCTACTTGCCTTCGGACAAGGCCTTGATGATCTTTTCGGTGATGTCGAGCTTGGGGCTGACCCAGACGACGTCCTGAACGATCAGGTCGTATTTTTCGCTTTCGGCAAGTTGCTTGATCGCCTTGTTCGCCTTTTCGATGATCGCGGCGTTTTCCTCGTTCTGACGCAGGTTCAGGTCTTCGCGGAACTCGCGCTGCTTGCGCTGGAATTCCCGCGACAAGTCGTTCATGTCCTTTTCCTTGCTGCGGCGCTCGGACTCGGCCATCGTCACCGCGTTCTTTTCGAGCGATTCCTGGAGGCCCTGGAGCTGTTTGGCCATCTTCTGCAAATCCTGGTCGCGCTTGGAAAATTCCGACTCGATCTTCTTTGCCGCTTTCACCGCCGTCGGCGCGTCGCGGAAAATACGTTGCGTATTGACATAGCCTATTTTCAATGCGTCGGTTGCCGCTGCGTATGACATCGGCAACGACGCCAAGAACACGACCAGCAACGTGGCAAATTTCTTGTTCAAGCTCTTTCTCCTAGACTAAAACGCGGTTCCCATCTGGAACTGTACGCGCTGGATTTTATCATTGTTTTGCTCGTTGATCGGCTGGGCGATGCTGAGCTTGAGCGGGCCGAAGGGCGAGATCCAGGTCGCCGCAATGCCCATCGACATGCGGATCGGGCCTTCGGCGAAGACGCCGGCCTCGTCCTTCTTGTCGGGATAGACCTGCCCGGCGTCGAAGAATGGCCCAAAGCGCATTGCCTTGTCGGCGCCGAAACCAGGGACCGGCATCGAAAGCTCGGCGTTGAAAATGATGCGCTTCGTGCCGCCGAGGCGGATCTCGTTGCCGTAGCGGTCGATCTCGTAGGGGCCGAGACTCGCCGTATCGTAGCCTCGCACCGAGCCGACGCCGCCTGCATAAAAGTTCTTGTAGAAAGGCACTTCCTGTCCGGCGAGGCCTTTTCCGTAGCCGAATTCGGCATTGGCCATGAAAACCATGTTGCCAAAAAGCTGCCAGAAGCGCTGGTGCTGATAAGTCATCTTGAAATACTTGAGGTCGCCGCCCGGGCTCACTTCGATGCCCGCCCGCTGCAATCCGCCTTGCGTCGGGTTGAGCGCGCTGTCCTTGGTGTCGTAGATCCAGCCTGCGGTGAGCGGAATCGAGATGTTGTCGCAGTTGTTCGATCCGCCGCAGAAAGTGTTGCTGAAATCGCGGTACTGCGTTGGCGTGTTCGGGTCGCTCATGTCGACCGACACCTTGGTGTCGTCGATCGCCGCGCCGAAACTGAGCGCCTGTTTCTCGCCGATCGGTATGCCAAAGCGGATGCCGCCGCCAAAGGATTCGGTCGTGAAAACGTAGCCCAGCGACTGCGGATCGCTTTTTCTGCGATAGAGGTCAAAGCCCTGGCTGATGCCGTCGACCGTGAAATAGGGATTCGTATAGCTCAGGCCGAGCGCCTGGTTGATCTTGCCGGTGGCGACCTGAACGGCGACGAACTTGCCGCTGCCGAAGATATTGGCCTGCGAGACCGAACCGCTCAGAAGGACTTTCTCGGACTGCGAGAAGCCCGCGCCGACCGAGATGTTGCCGGTCGATTTTTCGGTGACCTGGTAGTTCACGTCGACCTGGTCGGTCGTTCCCGGAACCGGCGGCGTTTCGACGGTGACTTCGCCAAAGTAATCGGTCTTGTCGATGCGCTGCTTGGAGAGCTTGACCCTCTCGTCATCGTACCAGCCGCCCTCCATCTGCCGGATTTCCTGGCGGATGACTTCGTCGCGCGTCTTGGTATTGCCGCTGATGTTGATGCGGCGAACGTAGGCGCGCTTGCCCGGATCGACGAAAACCGTGAAGGCGACCTGCCTTTTATCCTTGTCGACCTCGGGCGCCGCGTTGACGTTGGCAAAGGCGTAGCCGCGTGCCGAGAGCTTGTCGCTGATCGCCTTCGTGCTCTCGTTCAGCTTCTGGCGCGAAAAAATGTCGCCGGGACTCACTTTCATCGCAGCCCGGAACTCGCTCTCGGGCAGGATCAGCTCGCCGGCGAGCTTGACCGACGAGACGAGGTAGCGCTCGCCCTCGGAAATGCTGATCGAGATGTAGATGTCCTTCTTGTCCGGACTGATCGATACCTGCGTCGACTCGACGTTGAACTCGAGGTAGCCGCGGTTGAGGTAGTACGAGCGCAGGGTTTCGAGGTCGGCCGAGAGCTTCTGTTTCGAATACTGGTCGTTCTTCGTATACCAGGAGATCCAGTCGGGCGTCTGCAGCTGGAACAGCTTGAGCAGATCCTTCTCCCTGAAAGCCTGCGCGCCGACGATGTTGATCTGGCGGATCTTCGAAGCGTCGCCCTCGGCAATATTGAAGTTGATCGCCACGCGGTTACGCTCGAGCGGCGTCACCGTGGTCGTGATCGCAACGCCGTATTTGCCGCGCGAAAGGTATTGGCGCTTGAGTTCCTGCTCGGCGCGCTCGAGCATGCTGCGGTCAAACGATCGCGAAACGGCAAATCCCGCTTCCTTGAGCCCCTTGGTGAGCTGGTCCTTGTCGAACTCCTTGAGGCCGATAAAATCGATCTGGGCGATGGCGGGCCGCTCTTCGACGGCGACGATGACGACCTGCCCGTCGATCTCGATGCGCACGTCCTTGAAGAAGCCGGTGGCAAAGAGCGCCTTGATCGCCTGCGCGGCCTTTTCATCGTTCATCGTATCGCCGACCTTGATCGGCAGATAGCTGAAGACGGTTCCCGCCTCGGTGCGTTGAATGCCTTCGACGCGAATGTCCTTAACCGTAAAGGGTTCGAAGGCAAAAGCGGCGGATACGAGAAATGCGGCTATAAAACCCGCCAGCAGGAATTTCTTCATAGGGTTCAGCCGGAAACTAGTCGATTGATGTCATTGTAGAAGGAGCACGCCATCAGGACGATCAGCAGCGCCATGCCGATCTGCTGACCAATCTCCATGCTGCGCTCGGACAGCGGTTTGCGCTTGATGACTTCGACGACATAATACAGTAAATGCCCACCATCCAGAATCGGAATGGGCAGCAGATTGAGCACCGCGAGACTGATGCTGATCAGCGCCAGAAACTTGAGGTAATAGTCGACGCCGAGCCGGGCCGATTGCCCCGCGTAGTCGGCGATCGTGATCGGTCCGCTGATGTTGCGCCAGGAAACTTCGCCGGTGATCATCTTGCCGATCATCACCAGGCTGAACTTCGATTTGTCCCAGGTTTCCTCGAGCGCTTTGCCGAGCGCCGCGACCGGGTCGTAACGCACCGTCGCCATCAGCTCCTTGCGCAGGCTTCTGCTTTCGCGCACGGTCGCGCCAATGCGCCCGATTTCGCGATCGCCCTCGACGACGGCATCCGGGCGCAGCTTGGCGAGGAAGCGCTCGCCGCCGCGCCTGATTTCGAACTCGAGCGTTTTTCCGGGGGCGTTGCGCACCGTCTGCACGACCTCCTGCCAGCCCGCGATCGCCTGCCCGCCGATCGCCGCCACCTCGTCGCCGGGGCGCAGGCCGCCGCTTTCGGCCGGGCTGCCGGCAAGGACCTTGCCGACGATCGGTGGAATGATCGGACGATAGAAGCGCATCCCGAGCTTGGCGAGCGCATCGCCTTCCCAGCCATCGGCGCGCGCCGACGAGACGTCGATGCGACGCAGGCTGATTTCATTGCGCGGATTGATCACTTCAAGATCGATCAGATCCTCGCTGACGGCGCGGCGCAGCAGCACCCAGCGCATCTCCTGCCAGGTCAGCACCGCTTCGTCGCCGACCTTGAGCACCCGCTCGCCGTTTTCAAAACCCGCCGCCGCCGCCGCGCTCGCCGCGGCCGGCGTGCCGAGGATGGGCTTGGGTTCCTCCATGCCGTGCCAGAAGAGTCCCCAATAAACAAGGACCGCGAGCAGCAGGTTGGCCAAGGGTCCGGCGACGACGATCGCCATCCGCCGCCACACGCTCTGCCGGTTGAAACTGCGATGGCGTTCCGCCGGCGCCACCTCGCCCTCGCTCTCGTCGAGCATCTTGACGTAGCCGCCGAGCGGGAACATGGCGATGCACCACTCGGTCCCGTCCTTGCCGAAGCGCCTCGACCACAGCGTGCGTCCGAAGCCGACCGAAAAACGCAGGACCTTGACGCCGGCCCAGCGCGCGACCCGGTAATGCCCGTACTCATGGACAACGATCAGCACGCCGAGAACGAGCGCGAAAGCCGCGAGGTAATAAAGAAAGTTCATCATCGCAATGATAGCTTCCTGATCATCTTCTCGGCGCTTTCCCGCGCCAGGCAATCGGTCGCGACGACATCGGCGAGCGTGGCAAGCGCGGTGGTCGGCGACGCGTCCATGACTTTCTCGATCACTTCAGGAATCGCCGTGAAAGCGATCCTGCCGTCGAGAAAGGCCTTGACAGCGATTTCGTTGGCGGCGTTCATCGTCGCCGGCGAACTCTCCCCTTCGCGCAAGGCCCGATACGCGAGCGCCAGACAGGGGAAGCGCGCGAAGTCGGGGCGTTCGAAGTTCATCGTCGCCACCTTGAAGAGGTCGAGCGGCGCGACGCCCGAAGCGATGCGCGCCGGATAGGCGAGCGCATGCGCGATCGGCGTGCGCATGTCGGGATTGCCAAGCTCGGCGATGACCGAGCCATCGACGTACTGGACGAGCGAATGGATGACGCTCTGCGGATGAATGACGATCTCGATGCGCTCGGCCGGCACGTTGAAGAGCCAGTGCGCCTCGATCATCTCGAGGCCCTTGTTCATCATCGTTGCCGAATCGACCGAGATCTTGCGCCCCATCGCCCAGTTCGGGTGGGCGCAGGCCTCGTCGGGCGTCACGTTCGCAAGCTCGGACAGCGCCCGCGTGCGGAAAGGGCCGCCGGAGGCGGTGAGCAGGAGACCGGAGACACCGCTCGCGGCGAGGTCGCCGGCATAATCGGCGGGCAGGGACTGAAAGATCGCATTGTGCTCGCTGTCGATCGGCAGGAGGGTTGCGCCCTTCTCCCTCACCGCGCGCATGAACACCGGGCCGGCCATCACCAGCGCTTCCTTGTTGGCGAGCAGAACCTTCTTGCCGGCGCGCACCGCGGCGAGCGTCGGCTGCAGTCCGGCGGCACCGACGATCGCCGCCATCACCGCATCGACCTGGGGCAGTGCTGCCATGCGCTCGAGCGCCTGCGGACCATGCTCGACGTGCGTCCGGCAACCGGCGCGCGCGAGCAGGCGGCGCAATTCGCCCGCCGCCTCGGGCGTGCCGACGACCGCGTGCAGCGGATCGAATTCGCGGCACTGCGCGAAGAGAAGATCGGTCTGCGTGTGCGCGCAGAGCGCGACGACGCGATAGCGATCGCGGTTGCGGCGGATCACGTCGAGCGTGCTGACGCCGATCGACCCCGTCGATCCGCGGATGGTCAGTTGCTGCACTGCACTCTCTTCCCGCATGCCGGTCACCGCTGCCGTCGTCACGGGACGAGCTTGAGCCAGGCGATCGCGACGAGCGGCAGCGTCGAACTCAAGCTGTCGATGCGATCGAGGATGCCGCCGTGGCCCGGCAGCAGCTGGCTGCTGTCCTTGAGCCCAGCCTGCCGTTTGAGCAGCGATTCGAAGAGATCGCCGACGACGCTGATCGCGGTCAGCAGGAGCAGGATGAGAACGAGCAGCAGCCGATTGTCCGAAAGCGCGGCCGGCAGATTGGGCGAAATGACAAGCCCATAGGCGACGACCGTGAGGGCGCCGCCAAGCGCGCCCTCCCAGGTCTTTCCCGGGCTGATCGAAGGCGCGAGCTTGCGCCGGCCGAGGCTGCGGCCAAAGACATAGGCGCCGCTGTCGGCGACCCAGATCACCGCCATCACGGCGATCAGCGCGAGCGCGCCGGCCTGCCGCAACTGCATCAGGGCAAGCCAGGTCGGCGCGATGACGACGGCAGCGGTCAGCACGCCAAGCGCGCCGGCCGGCAGCGGCCAGCGCCGGTTGATCCAGAGCGGCACCAGGAGCAGCCAGAAAAGCGCCGCCGGCACGTAGAAGTAGCGCCCGACCCGCCAGGCGGCATCGGCAAATCCGTTTTCGAGCCCGAGTGCGGCGGGCGCGAGGAGCGCCATCGCCAGGGCGCCGGCGGCCATCGCCGCCGCCAGCGCGATGCGGCCAACCGCGCTTGCCGCCATCAGCCCTCCCCACTCCCAGGCGGCGAGGACGGCGATCAGCGTGATGAAAACAAACCAGCCGGCGTCCGGCAAGGCGAAGAGTGCAAGAAGGAAAAGCGAGAGAAGAACGACTGCCGTGACGATCCGCGTCTTAAGCATCAATGTTCTCTGCCTTCGCTGCCGTGCTCGCCGGGGTGGCTGTCGGCGCTGGGGTGGAATAGGCAGGAGGCGCGGAAGCGGGCGCCGGCACCGGGCTGGCGTCGGGATGGGGATTGCCGACGAGCTGTTCGCTCGTGCGCCCGTAGCGGCGCTCGCGCGTGCGATACGAGGCAAGCGCGAGGTCGAAGGCGGCTTCGTCGAATTCCGGCCACAGCGTTTCGGTGAAGTAGAGCTCGGAATACGCGAGCTGCCAGAGCAGGAAGTTGCTCACTCGCGCTTCGCCGCCGGTGCGAATGAAGAGGTCCGGCTCGGGCGCGTAACTCATCGCGAGGTAGGGCGCAAGGTCGCTCTCGCTCCAGCGGCCGCGCTTCTCGGGGTGCAGCAGCGCCAGACGGTTGGTCGCCTGCAGGATGTCCCAGCGGCCGCCGTAGTTGGCGGCGATGGTGAGGACGAGTTTGTCGTTGCCGGCGGTCTTGCGCTCGGAGGCGTCGATCAGCGCCCGCAGCTCGGCATCGAAGCCTTCCATGTCGCCGATGATCTTGAGCCGCACGCCGTTCTTGTGCAGCTTGGCGACTTCGCTTTGCAGCGCGTGCACGAAGAGCTGCATCAGCAGCTTGACTTCCTCCTCGGGACGGCGCCAGTTCTCCGAACTGAAGGCAAACAGCGTCAGATAGCCGATGCCTTGCTTCAGGCAGTAGCGCACCGCGTCGCGGACCGTCTCGACGCCGCGCCGGTGCCCGGCGAAACGCGGCATGTAGCGCTTCTTCGCCCAGCGCCCGTTGCCGTCCATGATGATTGCGACGTGGCGCGGAACCGGCGCGGACTCCGGGATGCTCAGCGTTGCGCTCGAAAATATCGCCATCGGAACTTCCCTCCAGGCGCCTTCAGACCGCCATCAACTCGGTTTCTTTTTGCGCGAACTGCTTGTCGACTTCGGCGACGTATTTGTCGGTGAGTTTCTGCACGTCGTCCTGCGCGCGCCGCTCCTCGTCTTCCGAGCAGGCCTTGTTCTTGAGCAGGTCTTTGAGAGTCGCGTTGGCGTCGCGGCGCAGATTGCGCATCGCCACGCGCGCGTTCTCGCATTCGTGCTTGACGACCTTGATCAGGTCGCGACGGCGTTCCTCGGTGAGCGCCGGCATCGGCACGCGGATGATCTCGCCCTGCGAGGCCGGGTTGAGCCCGAGGTCGGAATCGCGGATGGCGCGCTCGACCTTGGGGGCCATCGCCTTTTCCCAGGTCTGCACGCCGAGCGTGCGCGAATCGAGCAAGGTGACGTTGGCGACAGTGTTCACGGGAACCATCGAGCCGTAATACTCGACCTGAACATGGTCGAGAAGACCGATGTGCGCACGACCGGTGCGGACTTTCGCCAAATCGATCTTGAGCGCTTCGAGCGATCTTTGCATCTTGTGTTCAGTCGTGCTCTTGACCTCTGCTATCGTCATCGCAGTCTCCCTTTAGCAATAAACCATGGTGCCTTCGCTCTCGCCGACGACCATGCGCTTCAAGGCACCGGCCTTGTAGATCGAGAATACACCGATCGGCAATTTCTGGTCCCGGCACAGGGCAAAAGCGGCCGCGTCCATGACGCCAAGGCTTTTGGAAATCGCCTCGTTGAAACTGATCCGCTCGTAGCGCGTCGCGAGCGGGTCCTTCTTCGGATCGGCCGAATAAATGCCATCGACCTTGGTTCCCTTGAGCACGATTTCGGCGCCGATTTCGGCGCCGCGCAGCGCCGCCGCGGTGTCGGTCGTGAAGAAGGGGTTGCCGGTGCCGCCCGCGAAGATGACGGTGCGGCCCTGCTCGAGATAACGAATCGCGCGGCCGCGAATATAGGGCTCGACGACCTGTTCGATGTTGAGCGCCGACTGCACGCGCGCCACCATGCCGGCGCAGCGCATCGCGTCCTGCAGCGCCAGCGCGTTCATGACGGTCGCGAGCATTCCCATGTAGTCGGCCTGCGCGCGGTCCATGCCGACCGCGCCTGGCGCGACGCCGCGGAAGATGTTGCCGCCGCCGATCACGACGCCGACCTGAACGCCCAGATCGACGACGCTTTTCACTTCACCGACGATCTCGGCGATCGTCTGCCGGTTGATGCCGTAAGCGTCCGACCCCATCAGGGCCTCGCCCGAGAGCTTGAGAAGAATGCGCTTGAAGATCGGCGCGGCGGCTTCGGGGGTGTTGGGCATGGTCGGCATCATCGGCATCGTCGGCATCGTTGGTTTCCTGCCTATTTCTGGGCGGCGGCTGCCTGGGCAGCGACTTCGGCGGCAAAGTCGTTCGAGCGCTTCTCCAGCCCCTCGCCGACGACATAGAGCGTAAAGCCCGCGACCGAAGCGCCCTTGGACTTGAGCAGCTGCTCGATCGTCTGCTTGCCGTCTTCGGCCTTGACGAAAACCTGGCCGAGCAAGGTCACTTCCTTGAGGAATTTCTGCACCGAGCCTTCGGCGATCTTCTCGAGCATCGCTTCGGCCTTGCCGGCTTCCTTGGCCTTCTCGATCGCGATGCGGCGCTCGCTCTCGATCAGCTCGGCATCGACGCCGCTGGCATCGACCGACTTGGGTTTGGAAGCCGCGATGTGCATCGCGAGGTCCTTGCCGAGTTGATCGTCACCGCCGACGAGGTCGAGCAGCACGCCGATCTTGGCACCGCCGTGGATGTAGGAAGCGAGCTTGCCCTTGGCAGCGACGCGGACGAAGCGGCGCAGCGAGAGGTTTTCGCCGATCTTGCCGATGAGCGCGGTGCGCGTCGCTTCGACGCTGCCGGCGGCGAGCGGCAAAGCCGAAAGCGCGGCGACATCAGCCGGGCTTTTGGCGACGACGAGTTCGGCGCAGCCCTTCGCGAAGGCGAGGAAGTCGTCGTTCTTGGCGACAAAATCGGTCTCGCAATTGACTTCAATGAGCGCGCCGCTCTTGCCGTCGGCAGCGATGCTCACGGCCACGACGCCTTCGGCGGTGATGCGCGCGGCAGCCTTGCTCGCTTTCGACCCGAGCTTGATGCGCAAAAGCTCTTCGGCCTTCTGCAGGTCGCCGGCCGCTTCGGTCAGCGCCCTCTTGCATTCCATCATCGGCGCGTCG
>CAZALA010000123.1:0-10597 GCA_964485725.1 uncultured Propionivibrio sp.
GCACGATCTTGACGATCGAGAAGACACCGGCCTTGACCACGGCCACCGCGTGCAGCAACGCCGAGACCGGCGTCGGCGCGACCATCGCCGCCGGCAGCCAGCGATGGAAGGGCATCAGCGCCGCCTTGCCGATGCCGAACATGAAGAGCGCAAGCAAGAGCGTGACGGCGCTCGGCGCCAGCGCGGCCGGCAGGATGCCGCCGAGGCGGAACTCGGTCGTGCCGGCGACGTGCCAGGTGTAGACGATCGCCGGCAGCAGGAAGAGCAGCGAGGTGCCGAGCAGGACCGCAAGATAGGTGCGCCCGGCCCGCTTCGCCTGCTCGCTGCCGGCGTGGGTGACGAGCGGGTAGGTGACGAGGGTGAGCAGTTCGTAGAACAGGAAGAGCGTGATCAGGTTGGCGGCAAAGGCGATCGCCACGGCCGCCGCGATCGAGAGCGCGAAGCAGACGTAAAAGCGCGTCTGCCGCAGCTCGCGGTTGCCGCGCATGTAACCGATCGAATACAGCGAATTGACGATCCACAGGCCGGAGGCGACGAGCGCGAAGATCATCCCTAGCGGCTCGACGCGAAAGGCGATCGGCAGGCCGGCGAGCGGTTCAATGAGCTCCAGCGCGGGATTCTCGCCGGCGAGCACCGGCGCGAGCAGCTGCGTGACGCAGGCAAAGAGCAATACCGCCGTGACCAGCGTGATCGCTTCGCGCAGGTTCGGCCAGCGGCCGGCGAGCGCGATCGCCGCGGCGGCAACGAGCGGCAGCGCCAGGGCGGCCAGGATCAGGGTTTCGGGGCTCATTCGACGCTGCCGATCAGTTGGCCGGCGGCTTGCAGCGCCGAGTCGACCGTGAAGGAGGTGTCGAAGCCGAGCCAGAGCGTGACGCCGATCAGAAGCGCCGAGGGCAGCAGCAGGGACAGCGGGGCTTCGCCGCGGACCGCCGAGCCGGCTTGCGCGCTGCGGAAATAGGCGGCTTCGACAAAGCGCCAGACGTAGGCGAGGGCGAGGACCGAGCTGATGACGATCGCGCCGACGATCCACCACTCGCCTTTTTCCATCGCCGCCAGGATCAGCTGCCATTTGCTGATGAAGCCGGCGGTGCCGGGCACGCCGATCAGGCTGAGGCCGCCGATGACGATGGCAAAACAGCTGATGGGCATCTGCCGCGCCAGCCCATTGACGCGGTCGAAAGTCAGCGCCGGAACCTCGCCCGGGCGCGTCGTCATCGCCGCGACGATTCCGCCCAGGAGGAGGAAGATCGCGCCCTTGGCGACGCCGTGATTGACGAGGTGCATGATCGCCGCGGCGAGTCCCTGCGCCGAGTCGAACGACAGCCCGAGCGTGATGTAGCCGATCTGGCCGACGCTCGAGTAGGCGAACAGGCGCTTCACGTCGGTCTGGAAAATGGCGACGAAATTGGCGGCGAACATCGCGAGCAGCGAAAGAACGAGCAGGATTTGCGCCAGCGGCAGCGTCGCGAAAACGAAGCTCTCGCCAAAGACGCTGAAGTAGAAGCGGATCAGCGCGTAGAGCGAGACCTTGGTCGCGGTCGCGGCAAGAAAGGCGGAGACGGCCGACGGCGCGTAGGTGTAGGCGTTCGGCAGCCATTGATGGAGCGGGAAGACGGCGGCCTTGAGCGAGATGCCGACGGTCAGGAAGGCCAGCGCGACGAGGATGGGCCGCGGGCTGTCGACCTTCGCCAGGCGCTGCGCCATGTCGGCGAGGTTCAGCGTTCCCGTCATCAGGTAGAGGAAGCCGATGCCGATGACGATGAAGGTCGCGCCAATGCTGCCGATGATCAGGTACTGGAAGGCCGCGCTGAGCGCCCGCCGGTCGCGGCCCAGCGCGATCAGCACATAGGTCGACAGCGAGGCGATTTCGAGAAAGACGAAGAGGTTGAAGGCATCGCCCGTGATCGTGATGCCGAGCAGCCCGGTGAAGCAGAGGCCGATCATCGCGTAGAAGAGGTAGTGCGACTCGGCCGGGATCTCGCGCTCGATGCTCGCCCGGCTGTACGGCAGGACGACCGCCGCCATGCCGGCGACGAGGACGAGGACGAAGCTGCTCAGGCGGTCGACGCGGTACTCGATTCCCCAGGGCGGCGCCCAGTTGCCGATATGGTAGGAAATCACGCCCTCGGCATCGACCTGCAGCCAGAGCAGGATCGCCGTCGCGAAAGCGGCCCAGGCCGCGGCGGTGACGACCGCGAAGGCGGCGCCGCTGCGCCGCACGAGCACCGCGAGCGGCGCCGAGAGCAGCGGCACGACGACCTGCAGCGCGGGCAGATGGGCAGCCAGGCTCATCGCGCGCCCGCCTTGCCGTCGTCGCTGGCCGCGTCGGCAGCGATCACTTCGTCTTCCTCGATGCTGCCGTAGGCTTCGCGGATGCGCACGGTGAGCGCCAGGCCGAGCGCCAGCGTCGCCACGCCGACGACGATCGCCGTCAGGATGAGCACGTGCGGCAGCGGGTTCGAATAAATCGTGTACGGCGCGGCGATGATCGGCGCGGTGCCGCCGACGAGCTTGCCCGGGACGATGTAGAGCAGGTACACCGAGGTCTGGAAAATCGACAGGCCGATCAGCTTCTTGATCAGGTTGCTGCGCGCGATGACGATGAACAGGCCGGCGATCATCAGGAAGATCGTCACGAGGTAGGAGAAGTGTCCGGCCATCGCTAGTCCTCGCGTTCGCCGTCGCGCTCGCCGCGCGCGGCGAACATGTAGAAGATCTTCAGCATGACGCCGCAGACGGTTGTCGCAACGCCCGCCTCAACCCAGAAAATGCCGCGGTGCTGGCCGGTGATCGGGTTCGCGTCGAGGACGAAGTAGTCGAGATAATTGCCGCCGAGGAGCAGGCCGGCGACGCCGACGCCGGCGTAGATCAGCACGCCGCTGGCGACCATCGTCTCGACGACGCGGTCGGGAACGATGCGCCGGGTGCGCGCCAGCCCGTGGATCAGCGCGTAGAAAATGACGCCGGCGGCGATGATGACGCCGGCCTGGAAGCCGCCGCCGGGGCCGAAGTCGCCGTGAAACTGCACGTACAGGGCAAACAGCAGCACGCTCGGAATCAGGAGCCGGGCGATGGCGCGCAGGACGAGGTCGTTGTTCATCGCGCGTCCCTATCGGTGGGCAGCGCCGGTTTACGTTCGCGCCGGCGCAAGAGCGCGATGATGCCGGCGCCGGCGGTGAACACGACGGTCGTCTCGCCGAGCGTGTCGTAGCCGCGGAAACTCGCGAGAACGGCGGTGACGACGTTCGGCACGTCGACTTCGTTCTGCAGGTAGCGCGGAACGACGTGGCTATGGATCGGCGCGTCCGGGTCGGCAAAACTCGGCAGGCCGAGGGCGCCATAAACGAGCAGGCCGGCGCTTGCGACCGATACGGCAAGCGGCAGCCAGGGGCGGTGCACGGGCTTGGCCTCTTCGCTGCGGCACAGGCGCAGCGCGGCGAGCAGGAGGACGGTCGAAATGCCGGCGCCGACCGAGGCCTCGGTCATCGCCACATCGACGGCGTCGAGCGCGACGAGCGCGGTCGCCATCAGGAAGCTATAGACCCCGGCGAGGACGACGACCGAGAACAGGTTGCGCGTCATCATCAGCGCGACGACGGCCGCCGCCATCAGCACGAGCAGCACGTTGATGATCAGCGTTTCGATGGCGCCACCTCTTCCGCTTCGGGCGCGGCGCCCAGCCAGGGTGCAAGGCCGCTCAACAGCGCCGCGCGCGCCAGCGCGTGCGTCGCGGTCGGGCTTGCGATCAGGGTCAAGAGGCCGATCATCGCCAGCTTCACGGCGACCAGCGTCAGGCCCGCGTGCAGCATCAGGCCGAGCAAAAGCAGGCCGGCGCCGAGCGTTTCGGTAATGCTCGCGGCGTGCATGCGCGTGTAGAAGTCGGGCATGCGCAGCAGGCCGATGCCGCCGACGACGCAAAAGAAGCCGCCGACACCGAGCAGCAGCGCGGCCAGCCCTTCGAGCGCGGCGCTCACGGGCGCTCCCGGGCGGCGTCGTTCACCGACGGATTTTTTTCGAGGAAGAACTTGAGCACGGCGATCACGCCGACGACGTTGAGCAGGCCATAGACGAGCGCAATGTCGAGGAACTCGGGCCGGCCGCCGAGAAAGCCGAGCACCGCGAGCAGCAGCATGGCGCAGGTGCCGATGCTGTTGGCCGCCTGCAGGCGGTCGAAGAGCGTCGGGCCAAGCGCGGCGCGCGCGAGCGCCAGGGCGATGGTGACGAGCAGCGCGAGCGCGGCGGCGGCGAGCATCATGGGCGCCGCTCCAACGCGCGGCAGCGGCGGTCCATTTCGCTGCCGGCGAGGGACGCGCCGGCGGTGGCGGTCAGCGCATGGACGAGGAAACGGCCGGCTTCGACTTCGACGCTGATCGTGCCCGGCGTCAGCGTGATCGAGTTGGCGTGCGCGACGAGGCCGGCCTCGGTTTCCTGCGTCGGGACAAATTCGACGAGCGTCGGCGAGATCGGCAGGCGCGGGTGCAAAATGCGCTTGCTCACATCCCAGGCGGCTACAATGATTTCCTTGACGAGCCACGGCAGGTAGGCGGCGAGCTTGAAGGGGTCGATGCCGGCGTCCGGCTGCGTGCCGGCGATCGTCGCCATGCGCCGGCAGAAAAGAACGACGGCGAGCGCGCTGCCGAAGCCGGCGGCGACGAGGAAGGGCACGAACATCCCCGACAGCAAGAGCCAGAAGAGGAAGAGGGCGAGCAGCGAAAGCAGCAGGGAGACCATGGCAGCGATCGTAGAGCAGCGTTTTGCGCTTGAAAATTCGGGCTTTCCCCTACGCGCAAGCCCTCGCCCGAAAAACGCCGGCCTGCGCGGCAGGATGCAGAGGGCATCGGCCGCGCCGGCCGACTAGGGGATTCCCTTACGTGCTTTAGCGGATTACGGAAATGACAATCGCCATGCACAATGACAGCACGATCAATCGAAGAAGGCCGTCCTCGCCAATGCTGCCGACGCTGCGACCGGGTTTGGGCGACGTGCTGATGCTGGTCCTCGGCTACGTCGCGCTTGACTGGGCGAGCTATATTCATCCGCTGCACGGACTCAATATCACGCCCTGGAGTCCGGCGCCGGCGGTCGGCCTGCTCTTCCTGCTCCGCTACGGCAGGAATGCGGCGCTGCCGCTTGCCATCGCCATCCTCGCCGCCGACGCGCTGGTGCGCGACCTGCCGGCGCTGCGCCTGATTTCGCTCGGCCTCTCGTCACTGCTGACCGTCGGCTATTGGGGGATCGCCGAAGCGCTGCGGCACCGCCTCGCGAGTGCGAGCGTTTTCAACGACCGCCAGGGTCTGTTCGAATGGGCGGGCATCGTCGTCGTCGGCACCCTGCTCAACAGTGCGGTCTTCATCGCGACGCTGGCGCTCGTCGAACTCATTCCGGCCGCTGCGATCAACGACGCCTTCATTCGCTACTGGGTCGGCGACGCCGTAGGCGTCATCGTTTCGATGCCGCTGCTCTGGATGCTCGTTGACGAGGGCGGGCGCGCGCAACTGCGGGCGATGGTTTTCGCCTGGGAGTCGCTCGGCTATCTGGCGGCGACCGCCGTCACGCTGTGGGTCGCCTTCGGCATCGGCGCAACCGCCGACTTCAAGTATTTGTACGTCCTCTTCCTGCCGATCATGTGGGCCGCCTCGCGGCAGGGGCTCGCCGGCGCCGTCTTCAGCGCGGCGATTGTGCAGGTGGGCATTATCGCTTCGGTGCAATGGCTGGGTTTTTCGGCGGTGACCGTGCTCGAGGTGCAGGCGCTCGCCGCGGCGCTCGCGCTCTTCGGCTTCTTCATCGGCGTCGTCGTCGACGAGAAGCAGCGCGTCAGCGCCGAACTGCGGCAGACGCTGCGTCTTGCCGCCGCCGGCGAGATGGCCGGCGCGCTCGCGCACGAGCTCAACCAGCCGCTGACCGCCTTGTCGGCGTACGGCACGGCGTGCCAGCAGCTGCTCGCCCAGGGCGAGACCGGCGAGCGGCTCGTCGAGACGATCCGGCGCATGGTCGCCGAAGCCTTGCGCGCCGCCGACGTCGTGCGCCGCCTGCGTGATTTCTTCCGCACCGGCGCCACGCGGCTCGAGACGATCGAGCTTGCCGATCTGCTCGCTTCGGCCAATACGAGCTTTGCCGCCAAGGCCGCGCAGCAGGGCGTGGCTATGACCGTCGAGCCGGCGCCCGCCTGTCAGTTGCTTGCCGATCGGCTGCAACTCGAGGTCGTGCTGCGCAATCTCATCGCCAATGCCTTCGAAGCCATCGCCGAGTGTCCGCCGGGCAAGCGCTTGATCCGCATCGCGACGCAGCCCGAAGGCGCCGGCCGCATCGGCATTCGCATCGAGGACAGCGGTCCGGGCCTGAGCGGCGCCAAGGCGGCGCATCTCTTCGAAGCTTTCCAGTCGTCGAAAGCGAGCGGTCTCGGCCTCGGCCTCGTCATCAGCCGCGCCATCGTCGAAGCGCACGGCGGGCATTTGTGGGCGGAGGTCGCCGAGCACGGAATTTTCCGGCTGGTGTTGCCAATTGAAGGAAGGACAGTCGATGAGCGCTGAGCGATATTCGATCTACATCATTGAAGACGACCAGTCGGTGCGCGACGCGCTCGGCCTCCTGCTCGGTCTGCAGGGGCGCCCAGTGGCGATGTTCGCCGACGCCGAGAGCTTTCTTAAGGCCTACCAGCCGAGCTGGCGCGGCTGTCTGCTGATCGACATCCGGATGCCCGGGATGGACGGCCTGACGCTGCAAAAACGCCTGCTCGGGAGCGGCTGCAAGATGCCGGTGATCATCATGACCGGGCATGGCGACGTCGACTCGGCGCGCGCGGCTTTCCGCTCGCAAGCCATCGATTTTCTCGAGAAACCGATCGACGAGGCGAAGCTGAAGAGCGCGATCGACGAGGCCTTCGCGCGGCAGATGACGGTTCAGGATGAAGACGGCGATCGCGCTGCGGCGGAGCAGCTGCTCGCGCACCTGACGCCGCGCGAGCGCGAAGTCATGGAGCTCGTGGTGCTCGGCCGGCACAACCGCGAAATCGCCGAGGCGCTCGGCATCAGCGGACGCACCGTCGAAGTGCATAAGGCGCGCGTAATGGAGAAACTGCAGGTCGAGAGCATCGCCGACCTCGTTCGCCTGAGCCTGACCGGCCGCGGCGACCTCGGCAAGCGGCAAACATCCTGAATAATCGCTTGTCGAAGCCTTCTTTGACGATCGGCGCGCTAGCAGCCTGTCGGGTTTGATGGGTCGAGGCGAAAAATGTGGGAGGCGAGCTCAGCTTTGCACGGATTTCAAGCGAATAGTCATTCTATTCGCGCAGAAATACGGGCGAAGATCAGCCGCCTTCCCACTTTTTTCGGCCGACTCGGTTAAACCCGACAGGCTGCTAGCCGCGCCTATAATTTCCCGATGCCCAAAACCGCCCTGATTCTTTTCGCCCACGGCGCGCGCGACCCCGAATGGGCGGCGCCGCTGCGCCGCGTTGCCGCGGCGGCGCGAACGCAGCTGCCGACCCTGCGCATCGCGCTTGCCTTCCTCGAAATGCAGCCGCCGACACTCGCCGAGAGCGCGCAGGCGCTGATCGACGAAGGCTATGCACGCATCATCATCGTGCCGATGTTCATGGCGCAGGGCGGACATCTGAAGAGCGACGTGCCGCGCCTCGTCGACGAACTGCGCGCCGCCAACCCGGCGCTGCGCTTCGACCTCGTTGCGGCGATTGGCGAAGCCGAGAGCGTCGTGCAGGCGATGGCCACGCACGTGCTGCGCCTCGCGCACAGCGAGCGCTCAGATGACTAGCCGGTCCTGAACGAGCTTGCCCGCGCTCTGCAGGCGCGGAATCGTCGACATCAGCTTCAAGCCGGTATCCTCCTCGCACTGCCTGGCGCGCGAAATCAGCGCCTCGAGCGCGACGTCGACGGGCTTGCCGCCGGTCGCAAAAGCGATCGTGTTGCCGCTGTCGCACGACGGAAAGACGAGCGAGCGAGCGTCGAAGGCCTCGGCGATGCGTTGCACGCTGGCGGCAAAGCCGCGCGAGCGGCCGAGCAGGTTGACGGCGAAGAGGCCGTCGTCGGACAGGCGCGCGCGACACGCCTGATAGAAAGGCAAGGTGTCGAGGACGCCGGCGCGGCCGTCCTTGTCGAAGCCGTCGACGAGAATGTAATCGAAGGCCGGCCCCGCCTCGAGCATGTATTGCGCGCCGTCGGCGATGACGATGCGCAGCCGCTTCGGGTCGCGCGGCAGCCGGAAGTGCTGCTCGGCGATGATTTCGATTTGCGGGTTGATTTCGACCACCGTGCTCTTCGTCGCCGGCAGATGGTGGTAAATGAACTTGGCAAGCGAGCCGCTGCCGAGGCCGATCATCAGGACTTCGCGCGGCCAGGGGGGCTCGCGCAGCAAAAGCCCGGCCATCATCTCGCGCGTGTAAGCGAGTTCGAGCGCGTTCGGCCGCTGCACGCGCATCGCGCCCTGGATCCAGTCGCTGCTGAAATGCAAATAACGCACGCCAGCTTTTTCGCTGACTTCGATCGAGTCGGACATTGAGGACATCGCAGCGGAGTAGTAAGGGCAGCGCGCAGTTTAACGCTTTGCCGGGGACCGCGAAACCTTGCGCTTCCGGTGTATCCTCGGGGCCATGGATACCACGTTGCCGCTGCCCGATTCGTCTTCATCGACGCCTTTTGCCACGCTCACTCCCGATACCCTGCTCGATGCGATCGAGAGCGTCGGCGTCGATCCCGATGGCCGGCTGATTGCGCTCAACAGCTACGAGAATCGCGTCTATCAGGTCTACGTGAACGGCGGCGCGCCGCTCGTCGCCAAGTTCTACCGCGCCGGCCGCTGGTCCGACGCGGCGATTCTCGAAGAGCACGAATTCTCGTGCGAGCTTGCCGCCCGCGAACTGCCCGTCGTCGCTCCGCTCGTCTTCGGCGCGCGCACGCTGCAGCGGCACGGCGACCTACGCTTTGCGCTTTTCCCGCGCCAGCGCGGGCGGGCGCCGGAGTTCGACCAGGGCCTGACGCTGCAATGGATGGGGCGCTTCATCGGTCGCATTCATGCGGTCGGTGCGCTCAAGCCATTTGCCGCGCGGCCGGCGCTCGACATCGAAAGCTTCGGCGAGGAACCCCTCGACTTTCTCGACGCCACCGACTTTCTGCCGCCCGATCTTGCCGACGTCTATTTCGGCGTCGCCGAGCAGGCGCTGCTCGGCGTGCGCGAAGCTTTCGCTCGCGCCGGCACGACCGCGACGCTGCGCCTGCATGGCGATTGCCACGTCGGCAACGTGCTCTGGGTCGAAGACGAGGGCAAAGGGCAGGGCGGCGGGCCCTGGTTCGTCGATTTTGACGACGCGCGCATGGGCCCGGCGATCCAGGACCTGTGGATGCTGCTTTCGGGCGAGCGCGAAGCGCAGGCGCGCCAGTTTGCCGAAGTCATCGAGGGCTATCGCGAGTTCCACGATTTCGACCCGCGCGAACTCGTCCTGATCGAAGCGCTGCGCACGCTGCGCCTCATCCACTACGCCGCGTGGATCGCGCGGCGCTGGGACGATCCGGCTTTTCCGGCGGCCTTCCCGTGGTTTGCAAGCCCGCGCTACTGGCAGGACCGCATCCTCGAGCTGCGCGAGCAGATCGCGCTGATGGACGAGCCGCCGCTGCCCTCACCCTGAACGCGAGCCGGGCGACAAGAACGACAAGTGCGGTAAGGGCGATAAAATAGAGCCCTTGCTCGACGCCGCACGGCCCCGCCGCGCGTCGATTCCTTCCATCCTGTCACGAGTGCTCATCGATGCCGACCCCGATGCCTGCCATGACCCGTCTTGCCGACTACACGCCGCCGTCGTGGCTGATCGACAGTGTCGATCTTGACTTCGATATCGGTCGCGAAGCGACCATCGTCACGGCGCGCCTTTCCTGCGCGCGCAACCCGGCGGCTGCGGGCAAGGACGCACTCGTGCTCGACGGCGACCGGCTCGAGACGCTCTCGGTCAGCATCGACGGATACGCGCTCGCCGCAGGCGACTGCCTGATCGGCGAGAAGACGCTGACGATAACGCCGCCTGCCGACGCATTCACGCTGGTGACTTGCGTGCGCCTCAGGCCGGAGCAGAACACCCAGCTCTCGGGGCTTTATCGCAGTCGCGATGGCCTGTTCACGCAATGCGAGGCGCAGGGCTTTCGCCGCATCACCTGGTTTGCCGACCGCCCCGACGTGATGAGCCGCTACACGGTGACGATCCATGCCGGCAAGGGCAAGTACCCGGTGCTGCTTGCCAACGGCAATCCGCTTGCGACGGGTGAAGAAGCGGACGGCCGCCATTACGCGACCTGGCAGGACCCGTTCCGCAAACCCTGTTATCTCTTCGCGCTCGTCGCCGGCAGGCTCGACGTGCTGCGCGACCGTTACCGCACCGCCGGCGGCCGCGACGTTGAGCTGGCGATTTACGTCGAGCCTGGCAAGACCGGCGAGTGCGCGCACGCGATGGCGGCGCTGAAGAAAGCGATGCGCTGGGACGAAGCGCGCTTCGGCCTCGAGTGCGACCTTGACCATTACATGATCGTCGCCGTCGGCGATTTCAACATGGGCGCGATGGAGAACAAGGGCCTCAACATCTTCAACACCAAGTACG